>CAYLTY010000011.1:0-71741 GCA_964386705.1 uncultured Planctomycetaceae bacterium | reverse complement strand
ATACGCAGCCAGTCCCAGCACGACCGGTGCTGTCACCAGCATCAGCGTGAAGATCGGTCGGCGAATACAGATTTCCCAGATACTCATCAGTGCCTCAATCAGACCGCAGGTCTTGCTTCAACGGTCTCACTTCAACGTTGTGGGTTTGGCAGCCACGGCGGGATTCGTGCGTACGGTGACTCGCGAGCCATTTGCCAGTCGCGACTGACCACTAGTCACGATCATGTCACCAGCCTGCAGTTGGCCTAGAGCCTCCACCCAGCCGGGACCATGAGCGCCCACCTGAATCTCAATTTCTTCGACATGCTCATCCCGCACGCGGAAGACTTTTGACACGCCCGCGAACCGTGTGACCGCTTCCAGAGGCACGGTGACCGCTTCATTCGCAGCGCCCACGATGACTTCTGCCTTCGCAAAGCCGCCGTGTT
Source organism: uncultured Planctomycetaceae bacterium (assembly GCA_964386705.1). Lineage (GTDB taxonomy): Bacteria > Planctomycetota > Planctomycetia > Planctomycetales > Planctomycetaceae > AM-0621. Next base: position 71,313 of record CAYLTY010000011.1, on the reverse strand, counting down.
TCAGGCGGTGGTCTTCGTTATCAACTTGGATCTCGACATCGAACGAACGGCTCTGTGAATCCACCGTCGGGTTAATACGGGCGATCTTGCCGACGAAGATTTCCTGCGGATAGGCCTCAACTCGAATCTCGGCATCGAGTCCCTTCCGTACCTGCGAGAGGTAGCGTTCAGGCACCATCACGTGCAGTTTGAGAACGTCATCGACAACAAGTTCAAAGACGGGCGTCGACGGGAAAGCACGAACCATTTCGCCCACCGCAGCCATACGTTTGGCAACGACAAACTTCGTCATCTGATCGGGAGCATCCGCGCCCAATTGAGGCGCTTTAACCAACGTTTCCTGCAGTTTCTGTCTTGCCTGCGACAGCACCGCTTCACGATGCCGCACCGTGGCCAAGGTTGTCCGCGCGTCGATGCGAGCCTGCCGCAACGATGCGATCGCGACCTGCTGATCGTTCTCGGCCTGATCGTAGGTCTGCTTCGCGGCAGCATTCGAACGCAGCAACGTGCGCTGCCGCTCAAACTCGCGCCGCGAGTTTTCCATAACGAGACGTGCTCGCTCGACCGACGGCATCTGCTCGATATCGAACTCGCCTTCCGGAGGCTCCTTGAGGTCCAGCCGTGAGAGTTCCTGTTCGAGTGCTCGCTGCGACTCTTCAACGGCGAGCTGGTAGTCCGTGGGATCGAGTTTCAGCAGTGTAGTATTCGGAGAAACACGATCACCGACATCAACCAGCGTCGCTGTCACGCGCCCCTCGACCTTGGGCGTAACAACGATCCGTTCGAAGCCATGCAGGGTGCCGACCACGGCAACCCGTCGCTGCACTGCTTTCGTCTCAGCCGTCGCGACACTGACCGAAACCGGTGGCACCGCTGCGGGCGATGCCACCGGCGTTGATTTGTCTGCGGTGTCACTCTTGCTGCATCCGGTGCTGATGAAGGCCAGTAGCAGGAGAGCAGCAACAGCGATGGATCGCGACGAGTCGTTCCTTGCCGAACCGCATTGAGGCACACCCGCGATCCTACTCGCACCCTGTCTCGCTCCCCTCGCCCCGGTATCCCGGGGAGAGGGGCTGGGGGTGAGGGGATTTTCAAATCGTTGTGGCGGCAAATCCCAAATTGCTTCGAGACCAGCTTTGATTTCCGACGCGGTCAAACCACATTCATGCTTATGCCCCTCACCCCCGACCCCTCTCCCCGGAGTACCGAGGCGAGGGGGGATTGAATGGGCGCGGGTTGGTTGTGGGCACTCAGCGAGCATCACGACTGGCACTCGCAATAGATCCTCGTCCAAAGTGACTGGTTCCTTAGACATGCTTGCCTCGCTTTCGAGGAACGAGCATGCCGTGAAAGGCGACGTCCAGCACATCTTCGCACTGGCTGGCGAGCGACTTTTTGCGACCGGCAAAGTGGTTCGTGAAGATCGTCCCATAGAGCAGATCTGAGATGACATCCGTCAGACGTTCGACGGGGACATCACGCACCACGCCCGCTTGAATCAGCTCACGCAGCAGTTCCTTCCAACGCTCGATGTTGGCATCGCGATAAGCGAAGTAAGTGGGCTGCTTGCGGTTGCGAAAGTAGGCCCGTTCCTGAATCACCAGTTCAAGGATGTCGCTGTGCCGGTCAAAGAATTTGAGGTAGGCGCGAATGGCGCATTCAATGCGTTCAATCGGCGCTTCGGCTTTTTCAGCGGCAGCATCAACGGTTTGGGTCAGCTTCTGCATCCCCTGGTCAACTGCCGCCAGAAAGAGTTGTTCCTTGGTGGGGAAGTAACGATACACCGTGCCTTTGCCGACGTTTAACTCGTCGGCCACGACTTGCACGTCAGTTGCTGCGTAGCCGCAACTGGCGAACACGCGCGTTGCGACATCGAGAATCTCGCGCTGCCGGCGCTCTGTGAGCTCCGCGTCTTTCGGCCTCCCCGGCCCGCGCGGTGCTGAAACTTCCAAGGCCATCACAGCCTCCGTTGACTGACGATTGATTATTTATCGGACTCGTCCGTCAGTTTATTCGGGCTCGCCGACTGCTGGCAAGATACGTTGCGCGGATGCCGGTTGCGATTACCGAACTTGAGACGCTCTGCTCCAATGTCGCAAAGCAGAAATGAAGATTTTTAACCGCAGAGATCGTAGAGGTGACGGAGAACCGCGGAGAGCGGTGCTAAGCAATGATGCCGTGCAGCGGTCCGCTGGGGGCGGCGAGAGCATCAACTCGGCGCGTAATTTCTGGGTCTTCAATCAACGGCGGGGCGTGATGCGGCTTGATGCGCGCATCGATAATCAGAGGACCTCGGCAGCCCCAGTGCTTTTGATCTGTAAAGCTCTGAACGCCGTAGATGTCCGCGGCGGGGTTCGAGCGGGTGAATGTCACCCAGACGAAGTTGTTGATCGTCCGCGCTGTGAATCGCGAGTCGTCGACGAGCACGATCAGGGGAAACGTATTGATGGGATCGTCGCTGTTGATTCGGGATACGAAGCGTTCGCCAAAGTTGTCTCGATCTTCGGCATCCGGCGCGAATCTTGGAGCGGTAATGGCCAGCACGCCTGGCAGGCACACTTGAGGATCAGAGCAACCGTCTGGTAGCTGCAGTCCGGAGGGAATTTCGGTTGGAAGTTCGCGAAGCACCGGCCCAGCGGCGGCGATGACGACCTTCGAACCTTGATTCAGTCCCGAGCCGCTGTAGTCGAGCGTGTCGATCGTCGTGCGGGTGTGGAAATGTAGATCGCGCTGCCAGTCGACTCGTCTGAGGATGTGTGCGAAGAACCCTGCGACGTTGTGAATATCAAGCTGCGGATCGTCATTGTGTGAGGCAATAAGCAGATACTTGGCGAGCGAGAGCTGACCTTGCCCCAGGATCGCGCTGGCTTGAGTGAGCAGTTCTTGAGGGCGTCCGGGTTTGGCGTAAGGCGTGTAACGCTCGCTGCCGATGGCGAAGAGCAGCGGATGCACACCTGCGGCATCGACGGCATGCACGCCTTTTACGCCGGGCAGCACCGTCGGAATGATCGGTCCCGTGATCTCATGGATGATTTCGCCGAACGAGGTGTCTTCTTGCGGCGGACGACCAACGACCGTGAAGGGCCAGATGGCGTCGGGCCGGTGATAGACCTTATCGATATTCAGCACCGGAAAATCGTGGGCCAGGCTGTAGTAACCCAAATGGTCTCCGAACGGGCCTTCGGGCAGCAGTTTCTGTGGGTCGATGGTCCCTGAAATACAAAAATCCGCCTCGGCATAGATCGCCGGGCGATTCGCCGAGGTGATCATCGGAATGCGGTGTCCTGCCAGTGCGCCGGCGAAGGTGAGTTCCGACATGCCCTCTGGCAGTGGCATTACTGCTGAAAGAGTCATGGCCGGAGTTCCGCCGACGAAAATATTGACTCGAAACGGCTCGCCGCGTTCGATCGATCGCGTGTGGTGCACGCCGATGCTGCGATGAATCTGGTAGTGCAAGCCGATCTGTCGATTCGGCTCATACTGATTGCCGCTGAGCTGCACGCGATACATGCACATGTTGGAGTGCATGACGCCCGGCTGAGTGATGTCTTCCGAATAAACCTGAGGCAGAGTGATGAACGCGCCGCCGTCGTTGGGCCAGCTCTTCAGTTGTGGCAGGTCCTGGATGCGGATCTCGTGAGTCAGAACTGGCCCACTACGTGCCCGTCGCGGCAGCATGTGCAGAGCGGTGAACGGAGCTCCCAGATAGCGGTGCGGTCGTTTCCAGAATTCGTTCGGATCGACTTTCAACTCGACCAGCCGCCGCACGGCGTCGAGTGTGTCGCGAAACAGAAAGTGAGTTCGTTCGCGCGTGCCGAACAGGTTGCCGAGCATGCGAAAGCGACACCCTTTCACGCGCTCAAAGAGCAGGGCAGGGGACTTCGCCAGATAGGCCCGCCGCTGGATCTCGGCCATTTCGAGGCACGGGTCGATCTCTTCACGAATGCGAACAAGCTGCCCGGCTCGTTCCAGATCGATGACGCACTGTTGCAGGTTCCGGTATCCCATCAGCTTCCTTCAAACGCCTCGCACAAGAGCCAACATCACGTGCACTGTCTGAGGAATCCGCAGCGTCCGCTAGTGAAGCAACACGCTCCGTTGATTTAAAAATAGAGTAAATGGGGCGAGTGGGTTGAGTGGGAGCGGCTGTGGAAGCAGGGCGTGCGCCTCGACGGTGAAACTCATCTTGCCGCCCTTAAATCGGTTTACCTAGAACCTCACATTCGCTGGTTCGCTCGGATGGATCCGATGCGCCGTTTTCAGGGAGGAAGTGTCATGCGTTGGGCCATTCACCAGACGCACTCATTCATGGCCGGTGGCTGGAAGCTAGCCGCCTCATGCGCCGGGTTGCTGTTAGCGATCATGGCCATTCCCTGCACGGTCGCTGAAGGCCGCGAGCCCCCTTACGACGCAATCATTGGTTCAGACCAGGCTTTTGTGTGGAGTGGTGCCAGCGAAGAGCAAGGAACGTACTACCCGACTTCCAAACTGGAGAAAGGTGCGCGCGTCAAAGTGATGCGTGAAGACTTTGGCGGCTGGCTGTTGATTGAGCCGCCAGCCGGTAGTCATAGCTGGATTCTGCAGCAGTATGTCGAACGACGTGCGAACAATCGGGGAGTGGTGACTGCCCAGACTTTTGATCGGATCGGCACCGAAATTGGCCAGCGGGACCTGAATACTCGCCATGTGATCCGGAAGAACGAGACCGTCGAGATTCTGGGCGAAGAGGAAGTGGTGACCGATCAGGGGCCGGAGAAGATGTTCAAAATTCGCCCGCCGCGTGGCGAGTTCCGGTACCTCAACAAGCGGGATATCGTCGCTACGGATGAAGCCGTCGACGATGGGTTTGCCGCGCCCAAATCTGTGGATGGGGACGCGTTCGCGGAGATGAAGAAGGGGGATGATTCCGTTCCCGCCAAAACGAAGAACTCGAAGAAGGCACCGGCGCTGCCGACGAATGCTGATGAGGGCGTCGCGACTCCACCTGTTGAGGGCTCGAAGACGGAAGAGCGTCCTGTTCCAGCCACGGCCAAGACTGACGATACCGCCGTCATGGAGCAGCTTCCGCCGGGAACCATCAATGCTTACGAGCGGTTGGCTCAGGTGGATCGTGACTTCAAAGCGATGGTTGCTCAGCCGGTTGATGCCTGGCAACTCGAGGCTATTCGCGGTCAGTACACGGAGCTCAAGGACTCGCCGCAGTTGGCCGACGCTGGCTTTCAGCGTGAGGTCAACCGCCGTCTGGCTTCGGTGACTCGTTACGAAAAGAACTACGCGGACTACGTTGATCTCGTGCAGATTATGAAGCAGACGGAAGCTCGCGACGAGCAATTGCGTCAGCAGTTCCTGGCGACTCGCGAAGTGGTTTCGACGTCCATGACCCCCACCACGCGCGTATATCGCGATGTCTCTAAACCGGCTCAGCAGCCGCTGCCGACGACAACTGCCGAGCAGCCGCGCTGGACGACTCCAACGCAACCTCAGCCCCAACCACAGCAGCCGCAGGTGGCACAGCCACAACCAGCGCCCGGACAGTGGCAACGATCAGGAACACCGACTCCGAGTCTACCCGGCTCGCCGTTGAACGCTGGCGTGGGTGTTCCGCGACGCTTTGATGGAGCTGGTATCATCCAGCGTTCAGCGCTGAACCGACCCGACATGCCACGGCATGTGCTGGTAGCTCCGAACGGCCGCGTGCTGACGTATCTGCAGGCAGGTCAGGGCATCGACCTTGACCGTCATCTGGGCCAGTCGATGGGCTTCTTCGGCCAGCGTGGATTCCGTCAGGAACTGAACGCCGACCTGCTGGTCATCAACAGCATGCAGCCAGTGCAACTGCGTCAGCCTTAAGGTGCGTTGTTCGTCCTGCGCCGGACGAGTCTCCTAAGAGCCTGCGTAAACAGGCTCCGGAAGTCTCAACCGCAGCCACGCAGCAGGTTCGAAGTGATGGGCTCCTGCCGAGGAAGCAATTTGCCTCGCGTGCGTTCGCTGTCGCAGACGTCGTGGCTTAGATTGTCGGGCCGAACTGCCTCAACAATCCCTGACCGCGCTTCTGGAGAACATGATGGCAAAACGCGTGCTGATGATTGGAACCTTCGATTCCAAAGGCCCCGAGTACGCGTTTCTGCGCGAGCGACTGCTCGAACACGGCTGTGAAGTTTTGGCGATGAATGTCGGAGTGAACGGCTCAACGCTGCTGTTTCCTGTGGACTTTGAAGCCGGGGAGGTCGCTCGTTGCGGCGGTGAAGCGTTGATGGCACTGCGTGAGGTGCAGGACCGCGGCAAAGCCATCGTGGTGTTAAGCGATGGCGCGGCTGTCTTCGTGCGGCGCCTGTACGACGAAGGTCGCTTTGATGCGATCATCGGCATGGGTGGCTCGGGGGGAACGGCAATTGTGACCGCGGCCCTGCGTGCCCTGCCGTTGGGGGCGCCGAAGGTATGCGTTTCGACGCTGGCATCGGGCAACGTCGCTCCGTATGTAGGCACCAAAGACATCGTCCTGATTCCCGCGATCGCCGACGTGGCGGGTATCAATCGCATTTCGCGGCAAGTGCTGACTCACGCTGCGGCGGCCGTGTGTGGGATGGTGCAGGCTGTGGTTCCGCCGAGTGCGGGTGATCGTCCCATGATTGCGGCCAGCATGTTTGGCAACACGACCAAGTGCGTCGACGCCTGCCGGGCCGCGCTCGATCGAGCGGGTTACGAAGTGCTGGTCTTCCATGCGACGGGAACGGGCGGGCGAATCCTGGAGTCGCTCGCTGATGTCGGTATGGTCGATGCAGTGCTGGACATCACCACGACCGAATGGGCGGACGAACTCTGTGGCGGCGCATTGACTGCCGGTCCCGAGCGACTGGATGCACCCGGTCGGCGCGGGCTGCCGCACCTGATCGTTCCGGGCTGCATCGACATGTGCAACTTTAGCGGAATGAGCACTGTGCCCGACCGTTATCGCGAGGCGAACCGGCTGTTTTATGAATGGACGCCGACGGTCACGCTGATGCGCACCACGATCGAAGAGAACCGCCAGATGGGCGAAATCTTTGCTCGCAAAGCCAACGCCGCAAAGGGGCCTATCGCGTTCCTGATCCCCCTGCGGGGTGTGTCGATGCTCGACGGCGATGACGGAGTGTTCTGCGACCGCGCGGCAGACGCGGCCTTCAATGAAGCCTTGAAGGCGAACCTGCGATCAGACATTCCCGTTGTGGAACTCGACGCCAACATCAATGACGCCGCGTTCGCCGAGAAGGCGGTGCAGATGATGCTCAACCTGATTGCCCGCAAGCATGAGATTCCGAGTTGAGCAATCTGGTTGTCTCGTTTACTTCTCGATGGTCAATCCGGGTAGCGCTTCGATCAGTTGAGCCTGGGCTGCGTCGTCGACACCGAGCGGCGTGACGTTGAGCTTGAGCTTCTTGAGTTTCTTCAACTGCTTGAGATGCTCAACAGCGCTGCCGTCGATGGATGTGCATTCGTCGACTTCAAGCTCTTCCAGATTCTCCAGCGGAATCAGATGAGCAAGGCCGGCCACCGTGATGCTGGTTTGAGTGAGGTCCAGCGACGTTAGTGACTTCACATGAGCGATATTCTTCAAGGCGTCGTCACCGATCGTGCTGACCATCTCCAACCGCAGTTCCTTGAGCTTGGGGAACTGTGTGAGCTGAGCCAGCCCGTCGTCCGTGACGATGGTCTGAGTCAGATCGAGAACCTGCAGGTCTTTCAACGTCTTCAGATGGGCGAGCCCCGCGTCCTTGATGGGGGCGTCTCGCAGAGCCAGTTCTTTCATCTTCGTGAGGCCGACGAGGTGCACGAGATCAGCGCTCTTCACGTTGTTGAAGCGGGCGTTGAGCAGCTCCAGATTCGTCAATCCGGTGATATGCACGAACGCACTGCCTTCGATGCCAACGTCGTTTTCCAGTTCCAGAATCTTCAGCGTCTTGCAGTCCTTCAGTGACTCGAGTGCTTTCGCCGTCAGCCCCGCCATCTTGCTGATGTTGAGGTTTTCCAGTTGCGGCAGCGTTGCCAGCAGGGCCACGCCGTCATCCTTGATCTTGGACTCTTGAACCTTCACTGCCTTCAGAGTCTTGATCTCGGACAGGATCTTCGCACCGTCATTGCCGACGTTCGTAAACCGCAGATCAACTTCGATCAGATTCGGCAGGTTCTTCAGATGCACTAGTCCAGCGTCGGTGATGTCCGTGCGACGGAGGCCGATCGAACGCAGACGCTTGATGGTGCCCAGTGTTTTCAGGCCCTCATCGCCAATGGATGTACTGGCGGCGTCCAGGATGTCGAACTTGGGCAGCTCGGCCAGGGTCTTCAACCCGGCGTCGGTGAAGTTCGGGCCAAAGATGATGACGCGACGCAGTTCAGGCAGCCGCTTAAGATGCACAAAGTCTTCGTCGCTGGTGTTGGTCGCCCGGAAGTCGGCGATGGTTACCAGGCCGTCTTTGTTGAGCTCCAGCTTCACACCCTTGGCTTTGAGCGCGTCCACCGATGCCGTGCCATCAACCGGCTTGGGAGTTTCCGGAGCTGCCGTTGCCGACTCGGTCCCTGAATCTGCGGGCTTGCCCGCCGGAGGAACGCTGTTGGGCTGGCAACCCAGAGTGAACAGCAGAGCGACACCGAAAGCTTTTAAGGTGAGACGCATGATGGCTGACTTTCAATAAGCTTGCCTGGGTGAGTTCTGGAAATGCAAACAGCCGCCAGATCCCGAGGGACTCAGCGGCTGATTCTTCCGCGCGTCGTGACTGTTGGATACTGAATTCCGACAGGCTGGGCAGTTCACGAAGCGATTCATGAACAGGCCCCAGCAGTCACACGCGGACGCGACTTGGCGCAGCGGGATTACTTCTTGCGATGACGAATTTTTGCACGATTGCGACGTTTACGACTTCCAATCTTACGTCGGCCCTTACCGGTCTTCTTCGTTCCCATTGCGTGCCAGACTCCTCATGCCCAGTAGTAGTTTGAACTAATGATTCACCGCAACCACGGCGTTCTGTTGTGTGAAGGGTCGAGCAATTTAGCTCCGTGCCACTACTCCTGCAACGATCCGTGCTGGCTCATGCACTCTCCGGGGCGGCTCGTGTCCTGCTTTGAGCGGATTGCCTGCTTCGCGGCGACCGAGCGGCCCGAGGTGTTTGTCCTCAGGAAATCTTTGGGTGTTGTGTAACTTGTTCTGCTTAATATGGTTACGTTCATTGGTTGGGTTTGGCGGCGAGAAGCCAGGTTCCGCGCCCGAATCTTTCCCTGCAGGCTCGCTGTCGCGACGAACCGGATTCCGGTAACCAACCGACTCGTCACACATTTCGTCGCTCTTCCCGCACGTGAAGAGTTTTCCAGTCGATCTTGCCATCAGTGCTGAGCGAGTTCATGTCCGAGAAGAAATCGACGGTTGAGGAGATTCGTCAGCGTTTCGATCACGAAACCGATCGTTACACCAACCTGGAGACGGGGCAGGTGGCGGTGATGGATTCACCGCTGGCTTTGAGCCTTGTTGCTGAGGCGGCATCGGCCACAACGCCCCATGCGAAGAGCGTTCTGGACGTGGGTTGTGGCGGCGGCAACTACACCTTGAAGTTGCTGCAACGCATGCCGCATTTGAATGTGACCCTCACTGACCTGAGCCAGAACATGCTGGACCAGGCGGCTCAACGAGTGCGACCACAGACTTCGGGTACGGTGGAAACTCTTCAAGCCGACATGCGTTATCTGGATCTCGGCCAACGCCGCTTCGACATCGTCCTGGCATCAGCTGTACTGCACCACTTGCGTACCGACAGCGAATGGGAATCCGTCTTTCAGAAGCTGCACGATGTGATCAATCCCAATGGGTCCTTCTGGATCTTTGATATCGTTGAGAGTCCGCTATCGGAGCTGGAGAGCATTCATTGGCGGCGCTACGGCGAGTATCTGACGTCGGTCGGCGGCGACGCATTCCGCGAAGAGCTCTATGCGCGGATTATCGAAGAAGACACGCCACGCTCCGTTCCCTACCAGCTGGACCTGCTTAAACGAGTTGGCTTCAGCGAGGTCGAACTGCTGCATAAGCAGTCATGCTTCGCAGCGTTTGGCGCGGTGAAGCGCGTGCGGGCGTGAAAGAGGATGAGTGCTCGCAGGACAATCCGTTAGAGCAGCGGACTGAGCAGGCGAGCCAGATTCTCGCTGACTTTGGCAGGAAGTGAGCGGTTCTTCCAATTGGCAGGCAAAAGTATGTCGCTAGCGGCAAAGTATCGTTCCTGCTGAAACTTCAATCGGGTGGTGACTTCTTTGTCGTACACGACGAGCGTCACTTCGGCATTCAAGACAAACGAGCGGATATCAATATTGCTGGAGCCGATGACGCAGACGGCATTATCAATGCTGAGGTGCTTGGCATGCAGCAGTTTTTCGCGGTAGAGGTGAACCTGCACGCCGATATCAAGTAATTGCTGGTAGTAAGATTTCTGAGCAAGGCAGACCAGTAGTTGATCGGCTACTTGCGAGACAACGAGATGTACTTCGACTCTTCGACGCACTGCGGTATCCAGCGCCTGAAGCAGGGCATCGTCGGGAATGAAATAGGGTGTCGTGATCACGACTCGCTCTTGCGCACTGTGAATCAGGGCGACAATCAGCGAGGCAACATTCGATGCAGGATAGTCGGGCCCGCTGGGTAATACTTGGGCGGGTGTGTTGCCGGCGCCGACTGGATCCGGGAACAGGTCAGGTGTTTCGAGGACTTCTTCGGTTTCGAGAAACCAGTCTGCGACAAAGACCGCCTGCAACTGCAACGTGACAGGGCCGGTAACTCGCACCACGAGTTCTTCATAGGTGATGCCGGGCTTAAAGTCGCTGTCGACGAGATTCTGCGACCCCGTATAGGCGACTCGGCCATCAATGACCGCAATTTTACGATGGTTCCGCAGATCCGCGCGTGCGGACTTGCGTCGCAGGAAACTGACTTCGAGTGCCCAACGCACTTGAGCGCCGGCGGCTGTCAATTTTTGCTCGACTGACTTTGACCATTTCCTTGAGCCCAGGGCGTCGATGAGCACTCGACAAACAACGCCGCGTTGCGCGGCTCGTTGCAACGCCGCGATGACTTTGGCTCCTACACCGTCGTCGGCAAAGATGTAGTACAGCAAGTGGACGCTGTGTGTGGCTTGATCGATGTCGTTGACGAGGCGATTAACTGACTCATCGTAGTTCGATAGCAACTCCACAGAGTTTTCATTGAGCGGCAGGAAGTGGCCCAGGTTCTGCACCAGCAGAATGGCTGGTGGGAGAGCATCCGAAGCAGGGCGAAACGGTTGCAGACTGTGGTGCAATCGATCCCGTGTCGGTAACAGAAACATCGGCAACTGCAGAAACCGGGCAACTCGCCAGTGAGGATATTTCGGGCGTCCGATGACCAGATATAGCACCAGTCCGGCCCAAGGCATGAAGAACACGAGCAGCAGCCAGCCTTTGGCGGCCTCGGGAGATCTCCGAAACGGAATCACGACCAGCATCACGAGTCGGATGATCCATTCGGAAGCGACGTACAGGAAGCCCCATGTTGTCCCACTAGCAAAGTCCATCGGTGGCTTATCCTCGGTAGTTGATACGCGTCACAGTGTATTCTGACGTTATGCCGCTGGTGCTGCAGAGCGTCAGTTATCCTTGGTCACGCTCGCGCGTTCCTTGGCCAAGGTTGCTTCGAATGCTGACCGCCGGGATGCGACCCACTTTCGATAGCCTTCAAGATCGAGCCAGGCCTTGGCTCCCTCTTTAGCGGCACGTTCCAGCTTGGCGTTGAGTCCATAAGCCTCGTTGTGAGGAGCCAGCCAGACGTCTGGTTCCAATGACTCAAGGGTTCTTAGAGTTCGCTGATAGTTGGCTTCAATGCCCGGATAGGAAGGGTTCTTGCTGACGCGGTACCCGGGATTGATACCGGTCCCGTCCGGAAAGACGACCGTGTAACTCTTTCCGTTATCGGTCACTTTGGTGACGTAGCTTGTTGAGCCCTGAGTGTGACCCGGCGTCAGCAGGGCCTTGATTGAGATGTCTCCCAGTTTGATCTCATCTTCGTCTTTGAAAGTGGTATCAACCTTGGCCGGAGCGAACTGGAATTCTTTGATGGTCCCGTAGTGGAAGTCGATCTTTCCGCCGGATTCGAACAACTCTTTCTCTTCCCGCATCATGGCGATTTTGCCTCCGGTCACCTGCTTGAGGTGCGCGTGGCCGCCGACATGATCAACGTGGGCGTGACCTGTGAGGATCAATTTGACGTCCTCTGGCTTGAACCCCAACTTACGAATTGACTTTTCGATCATTGGTCCGGAATTCGACATCCCCGTATAGACGACCACATGCCCCTCGGACCCCGTGATCAGAAAGACTCCGAGGCCTTGTGTGCCCACAAAATAGATGGGTCCGAGGATTCTGGCCGGCTCAGCAGGCTCTTCCCATTTCAGCCGTTTTCCGGCTGACTGGAGAAAGAGCACCGGATCTTTCGCCAGTTCTTCAACCGTCGGTTCTTTGTCTTGAGCGAAGGCTGAGATTGCACAACTGGGAGCCGCGAGCCATCCGCTGAGTACCGAGGCGACCAGGAGAACAGCGTTTCGTGAGGGAGACCGAGTTGGCATGATGGCCTTTCTGGATAGCGGTATATCGATCGACGTTCCGCCTGGTGCGCGGTGTGATGGACTGAGAGTAATCGAGTTTGTGCGGGCTCGACGCGTTGTTGAGCTTTTCTACAGTCCTCCCCATCTTCTCGCGATCGAGTACCTCTTATTCACGTCGAGTGACAGGAGCAATGCGTGGCCTTCAGTGAAGTGTTGGCGACTCGGATCAGGTCGGTGTTGAGCAGGCGGCGCGGCATCGAAGAAAAACGGATGTTCGGCGGCATCGCCTTTCTGCTCAGCGGGCACGTGCTGGTCGGAGTGTGGAAGGAGTCGCTTCTTGTTCGCGTTGGTCCTGAAAACTACCAGCAAGCGTTGCAGGAGCCCGATGTGGTTGAGTTTGATATCACAGGTCGGCCGATGACGGGTTGGGTTCTGGTGCGTGCGGCGGGTGTCGAAGAGGATCAAGCGTTGCGGTACTGGGTGAGCAGAGCGGCCAGCGTTGTCCGCGCGCTGCCACCCAAATGAGATAGGCTGTCACAGACAGGAGAGTGAATTGACCGTTCATTCGTCGCAGACATCGGTCAGCCTGCTGGATCGCGCCTGCTCTAACTCGGAAGCGGAGGCGTGGGAGCGGCTGGTGTCGATCTATCAACCGCTGCTGCGAAGCTGGGCTCGGCGTCTGGAGTTGCAGGCTTCTGATGCCGAGGATGTGGTGCAGGAAGTCTTGCTGGCTGTCTCACGCGAACTGCCCGCGTTTGAGCATTCCGGACGTTCAGGAGCGTTCCGCAAGTGGCTGCGTACGATCCTGGTTTATCGCGTGCGTGACTTCTGGCGCTCGCGCAACTATCGACCGTCAGTGCAGGGCGGTAGCACGTGGATTGAGCAACTCGAGCAACTCGCGGATGAGGCCAGCGATGTCAGCCGCGAATGGAACATGGAACATGATCGGCACGTCATGACTCAGCTTCTGGGCCAGGTGCGTCCTCACTTTGAAGCCCAAACCTGGGAAGCGTTTCGGCGTCAGATGTTCGACGGTCAGCGAGCCGATGCCGTCGCTGCCGAACTGGGGATGGCTCTCAATTCTGTGTACGTGGCTCGCAGCCGAGTGCTCAGTGCCTTGCGCCGCGAAGCCGCAGGACTTATCGACGAATAGCGGCGCGGATCGTTTCACCGATCAGGCTATGGCGTCGAAGTTGTCTCGTCAGGCGGCGGGGGCGTCTGCTGTTTCAACGGACTGGCAAGGCCCGACTGAGGCAATGGGATGATGTCCAGAATTCGAGCTCGCGGGGCGCGGCGTTCCGGGGGAGTTGTGTTCTCGGGTTTGCGTTCGGCCAACTGGTCGACTTGTGAAACGAGAGCGGTGGGTACTTCGGCTTGCAGCTTCAGGCGGAATTCGCCGAGTCGAATTTCCGCCGGTGAAGCGGCGACGCCTCGAGTTTGGTTCTTGCCGCTGCGCTTGGTCGCAGCGTTGCCGAGGACGACCACCACAGGGGCGGCGTCTGCTGATTGACTGGGGAAGTGAAAGTTCAGCACGGTGCCCTGCAGCGCGTTGCTGGCAGGGTTCAGAGCGTGGCCGGCTTCGATGGCGGATCGAAAGCGTGTGCTCAACTCCCCTGTGGCGCTCGCCGTCGAGGGAGGGATTTCTGAGTACTGCGGCGTTCCGTTAGAGACAGCCGTCAAGTAGCGAATGCGTGCAGTATGAGCGACCCAGTTCGCGTCACACGCCAGATTCACATCGTCCAGGCCAAACCGCGGTTCCGTAGAGATCCACAGCGATTCTCGCAACTTCGTCACAGTGGCGACTGGCACACGATCGGCGCCGATCTTTTCCGCACTCTGAAGGATGTTCTGAACCGGTAGAACGGCGACCAGATCTTCTTGCTCCAGCATGCGGATCAGCCCCGCAGCGCGATCGTGGCGATAGTACAGCCCGAGCAGTGCGAGTGCGCTGTTGGGCAGTTCCAGTTGCACATCCAGATTTCGCAGGATCGCGTCTTCCGCTTTTTGGACTTGATCGTGTCGCTCCAGCACGTGAGCACACATCAGATTTGCTTCCCAGACAGCGGCGGAGTGCGCCAGTGATTCTTCGGCAGACCGGACAGCGTTTTCGTCCTTGAGGTATTCCTGAATGATCGCGCGGTTGGCCAGTGACGCAGCCAACATGTCATCCTTGCGGAAGTGGCCGTAAGCCAGATCGGCTACGCGGTTGTAGACGACAGCAGCTTCCTCAGCCTGACCGCGCGTCTGCAGAGCTCGCGCGACGTAGTACCAGTAGGGCGGGTAGCACTCCATGAACGGTTCCATCCGTCGCAGGATGCGCAGTCGCTTCTCCGGCTCCGGCTCGCGGACGGCTTCTTCGAGCGCATCCAGATCGTCACCGCGCACCAGCCAGCGGTCTGGAATGTTGTTCTTCTGAGCCAACTTCCAGAACGTGTCGAGGAAGTTCGTCGACTTCTCAACGACCGCCTGCATGCGATCCTTGTCGACCTTCCAGACATCGAGCTCACGCGACCACGCGAGATCGCGATAATCCAGCCAACTGTTGACGCCGGTGCGGACCGCGCCTTCGACCGAGCACAACGCCATCTGCGTGCCCATGGTCAACACAGAGGCGCCTACTTGACGCTGCAGGCCCTTCCGGAACTTATCCTGTAGAAAGGCGAGTTCACGATCCGCGATCTGCGTGCGGCTGATTTCGTCTAGCACCGACGAGTACAGCTTGATGACCTCTTCATCCCCGATGCCGTTGAGGTTCAGGTTATTAAGAATCTTCTCTTGCTCTTCGATGAGCACGCGTTTCGATTGGTAGCGGCGGATGCGATGAAACGAGGCGCGGCAGTAGTTGAGTGCGACGGCAGTGTTGCGACCGCGGCTGTCGGGATTCGGATGCGGCTTCTGCGTCGGCATGGGCGGCGCATCGTCAGCGTTGACCGCGGCCAGCGTCGTAACGATGGCCAGGACTGCGATCAGAAGTCGCTGCAGCAGAAGTCGCATGATGACCCAACCAGAGGCGAGACCAAGCATCGCGCACACCGAGTGCGCACTGCAGTCTATTCCGGGATTGAGGGAGTGCTGCCGCGACTCGCGCGAGTTGAGGCCACTATCCGCCACTGTTCGCTGGTTTCAGCGATTGGCGAAACCTTGCGGCGGCCTGCAAGTTTGCGCGATCCACAGAGTCGCGCTGTGGTTGGACTCGGAACCGCTTTCCCTCGGTCTTAGACCACTCCGTATGCGAGCATGGCGTCGGCGACTTTGACGAAGCCGGCGATGTTGGCTCCGTCGACATAGTTCACGAAGCCATCGGGTTGGCGGCCGTACTGCACGCACTTTTCATGGACGCCGCGGATGATGTCCTGCAATCGCTGATCGACTTCCTCGCGCGACCAGGCGATTCGCAAAGCGTTCTGGCTTTGCTCCAGCCCCGAGACACCCACACCGCCCGCGTTGGACGCCTTCCCCGGACCGTAAGCGATCTTCGCGGTCAGAAAGGCGTTCACGGCCTCGGGAGTGCACGGCATGTTCGCACCTTCCGAGACCGCCTTCACACCGTTCTTGATAAGCAGCTTGGCTTCATTGCCATCCAGTTCGTTCTGCGTCGCGCAGGGGAACGCCAGATCAACCGGAACGCTCCAAGGGCGTTTGTCAGCGTGATACTCGCAACCGAACTTCTGAGCGTATTCGGAGATGCGCCCGCGACGGTCCTCTTTCAGCGCGCGCAGGAATTCCCATTTCTCCCCGGAAATGCCGTCCTTGTCATAGATGAAACCGTCTGAATCCGACGCGGTGACGACCTTGCCGCCCAGTTCGTTGACTTTCTGAATGCAGTACAGCGCCACGTTGCCTGAGCCAGAAACGGACGCCACCTTGCCTTGAATGCCGTCCGACTTCAGGGCCAGCATGTTCTGCACGAAGTAGGTCGCGCCGTAGCCCGTCGCCTCGGTCCGCACGAGGCTGCCGCCGAACGACAGCCCTTTGCCGGTCAGCACGCCGACGAAGCGGTTTTCCAGCCGTTTATACTGGCCAAACATGTACGAGATCTCGCGCGATCCAACGCCGATGTCGCCTGCGGGCACGTCGGTATCCTCACCGATGTGGCGCGACAGTTCGATCATTAGCGACTGGCAGAATCGCATGATTTCGCGATCGCTCTTGCCCTTCGGGTTGAAGTTGGAACCGCCCTTGCCGCCGCCCATCGGTAAGCCCGTGAGCGCGTTCTTGAAGCACTGCTCAAACCCCAGGAATTTCAGGACGCTCAACGTGACCGAAGGGTGGAAACGCATGCCCCCTTTGTACGGGCCGATGGCGTTGTTGAACTGCACGCGCCAAGCCCGATTCGTGCGGACATTCCCGGCATCGTCCTCCCAGCAGACGCGGAAGATCACGACGCGATCCGGCTCGGTCATACGTTCCAGAATACAGGCGTCTTTGTAGTGCGCGTTCTCGACCACGAACGGCATCAGCGAGATCACAACTTCTTCGACAGCCTGATGAAACTCGGGCTCGCCGGGATTGCGACGGATCAAGCCCCGCATGAAGTTAGCGATCTCGTCTTTGAATTTGGGTTGCTGGTGCGACATCGATCGACTCCTTCAAAGGACTTCGGGCCCGGCAGACGCGAACAATCGACGGGCATCGGCGAGTGGCAGTGAGACCGGTGGAGCAGGAGACGAAAGCCGGTTGAACCCACGGTCGTGGTGGCCAGGTTCATCTCTTGTACGCATCTGCGATGTTCATTGAATGCAGCGGTTTCTGAGTATGCGCCCAAAACTCAGGAAAGCAATTGGCCACGAGTGCACCCATACGAACATCAGGACGCAATGAATGCTGCCATCGTCAGATACGTTGCCCGACGACTGTGAAAGCTGCCGATCGGATCGTCCGGCCAGCGCTCTGGAGTGCGAATCGCGACTCGGCGGAAATCACTCTGAGTGTTAAACTTTACTGGTTGCGTAGGATTTACTGATTGTGCGGGTCGAACATGCCGATCTCTCACCGGAGCCTGTGCGTTCCCGAATCGGAAGAGATCGCGAGTTCGAGACGGAAATGTCGACTTGACTCGAACTTACGATCGGCCCTAGAGTCCGACGCCAGTTCTTGGACAGAAGACAAACGTGCCGTCGGCACCTCTGGGCAGAGGCCAGTCGTGACGAAAAAAGACATCGTCAAAGCGATCTCCGAGTCGATTGGGGAAACCCAATTGAAGACGAAAGAGATTGTTCAGAAAACATTCGAAGCCATCATCAATACGTTGGTGGAGCAAGAGCGCATCGAGCTACGGAACTTCGGCGTGTTCGAAGTGAAGAAGCGAGCGGCGCGAAAAGCTCGTAACCCGCGTACCGGCGAGCGTGTGGACGTGGCTGAAAAGTACGTCGTGACGTTCAAACCGGGTAAAGAGATGGAAGAGAAAGTCCGTCAGTTGGAAATTGCGAAAGCTACGGCAGCGTCTCAAGTTACGCCGCCTGAGCCACCGCCTGCTCCAGCTCCGGAATCGATTCAGTAAAGTCAGAACAGGGGTTCGCCCCTTTTGATACAATGGCGAGTCTGAGACTCGCTTCACGAGCAAAAATTGCTTTCGCCTACTCACGGAGGAGTTCCATGCGAAAGGTTGCCGTCTTGACTCTGTTCGCGGTTGTAACAGCCATTCAGGTGGGCTGTGTCGTCCCGATCTATTCATCTTCGCCCGACGTCCGGGCCCGACAGATGATCTACGTTTCTGAGGGTTTCCGTCACATTACGGAAATCTGGGAACGTATCTGGGGCTTGGACACACCCGACTTCGCGACGCCCTACCGTACTCACGGTGGCGTGATTTAGCGAATTGCAAAGAACCATGACTTTTTCAGCATGGTGTCTGCGCGCCTGTAGAGTTCAGCCCGACGTTGTTCAGCAGATTGCGGACAGCGTGCGGGCTGCAGTTGCGCGCTGCGCAGTCTTGCTGATGCTCTGCCTGGGACTGCTGGCGACCCCGTCGGCCTGCGCCGCAGATTGGGCAGACGTACGCAAACAGGGGCAGTTCACGATTTATTCCGAAGTCCGGCTCGAACAGTTTGTCGGGCTGATGCAGACCATCGAGCAGCATTACGCCGATGTGATCGCGACTCTGGAGCTGGCTCCCAACAAGTCGCCGATCGAGATCTACATCCTGGCGAATTCTCGCAGTTATCGAGCACACGCGACCCGGCACGCTCCCGAAGGAGTCAGTCGGCGGGCGGTGTTCGCGAAGGATGCCGACGGCGTTGGCCGAGTTTTCCTGTACGTTCATAAAGAGTTCGAAGTCGATCTGCGGCATGAGCTGACTCACGCGGTGCTGCATTCGATGCTGGCATTCATCCCGATGTGGCTGGATGAGGGGCTCGCGGAATACTTTGAAGTGCCCGCCGAAGATCGAGCGTCCGGAAATCCGCATCAAAGCCGCCTGAAATGGAACAGCCGCCTGGGCTGGCGTCCGGATTTGAAGGATCTGGAGAGCAAGGACTCCGTCAGCGAGATGTCGGTCGCGGACTACCGTGAAGCGTGGGCCTGGGTACATACCCTGATTCACGGTTCCGCCGAAGAAACCGCCGCGCTGCAGAATTACCTGCAGGCGATTGAACGCGGTGAGCCGCCGGGGCCGTTAAGTGCCCATCTGGCACGTCTGGACAAGAATTTCGGGCGAAGAGTCACGGCGCACATCAAGAACTGGAAATAGGCCGGGCAGGCGGTTGAAATACTCCCGTCGCCCCCCTTCCAGTTAACTTTGCTGAGCCGTGCTTCCGTGATGCAGATCATTCCCGTGCTGGACATCCTGAATTCGGTCGTCGTCAGGGGCGTTGCCGGAGATCGCAGCCAGTACCGTCCCGTCGAGAGCAAGCTTACATCCTCCGCGCAGGCTCTGGACGTCGCGAACGCCATTCAGCAGCAGTTCGGCTGGCAAGATCTATACGTCGCGGACCTCGACGCAATTCTGCACGACAACGCGAACTTCGAGATCTACGAGCAGTTGAGTTCCGCTGGTTTCCGGTTGATCGTCGATGCAGGCTTGAAGACGAGTGCAGATGCGGAAACCGCGTTCGCTGCCGGTGTGCAACGGGTGATTGTCGGACTCGAAACCTGGCCGACGCTGGCGTCGCTCGAAATGCTGGTGCACAAGTTCGGCGAGGAACGTGTGATTTTCAGCCTCGACCTGCGCGGCGGCCAAGTGCTCCGCACGTTTCGCGACATGCTCAGCAGCGAACCTATCGAGATCGCCGCCGCAGTGATTGAAGCCGGAGTGCAGCAGCTCGTCGTGCTGGATCTGGCGTCCGTCGGCACCGGCTCAGGCATCAGCACGCTGCCATTGTGCCGCGAGATTCAGCAGTTTTCGCCTAGCGTGAAGCTCATCACCGGGGGTGGCGTTCGGCAAACGAGCGACCTGATTGAGCTTTCCCGGTGCGGCCTGAGCGGCGTGCTGGTCGCATCCGCTCTGCATGACGGTACGATAACTGCCGTGACTCTGGCAGAAGCCAGCTTGTCAGCAACTGAGTTCAAGCATCCATGATGACCGACACAGCACCACCGGGGCCTGCGGAACCGTTCGCACATGATTTTCGTCAACCGCTGCGCCTGGCGAGCGACGACGAGTCGCGTCTGAGCGACTGGCTGAGTTCCGCTTGTGCCGCATTGGGCGAAGCCTGCGAGCGGACATTGCCATTCGAAGTGCAGCCGTCCGTGGCGTCGATTGGCTCGACGCGCTGGTCGCGCTTTGTCGAGGAGCTGGATGCGACAAAGATCGGCTACAGCCTTGAGTTTCTCGATCCCGGCCTCCGGACGTTGCTCGTTCTGCGACGTCCGTTCGCGAAGCTGCTGGCCGCGGGGCTACTCGGCGAACGGCCTGCTCAACTGCTGGCGGACAGTGTGCTCAGCCCCGCGACTGTCAGCCTGTTGAAGCTGATCCTCGAAGCCTTCGTGCAGTCCGTGCGCGACTGTTGGCCACAAGCGGTTCCCGGACACATTCAACTGCAACGTGACGTTTCGGCGTTGAGCCGTCAGCGCGTCGTGTCAGATGAAGAGGCGCTCGTGTGCGTGACGTTGCGGTTTCAACTGCCGCAGGGCACCGAACACTGGTACTGGCTGATTCCTCAACAGCCACTGCAGACGTTTCTGGAATCCACGGCCAGCACAGCACAGGTTGTACAAGGCGCAGACGAACACGAGTCACTGCAGGGATTGCTCGGCGGACTGCACGCACGCGTCACCGTGAAGCTCGGCTCAGTGGAGCTGAATCCCGCGCAACTCAAGGCGTTGAAGGTCGGCGACGTGCTGATCCTCAATCAAAAAGTGGATGCGCCGTTGAGCGTGTCGGTGGCGAACGCAACCACCTTCCTGGGCTGGCCTGGCCGAGTGGGATCGAATCAAGCCTTGCAAATCGAATCTGTGGTGAAGGGTTAATTCATGGCCAAAGCCAGAGGGAAAGCCGCTGCCGCGACCGCCGAAGTGAAAGCGGTCGACTTCGCAGAGCTGCAGAGCAAACCAAAGACACTGGGAGCGACTCAGCTCAAGCAACTCGCCGACCTGAAGTTCGAAGCCGAAGCCGTGCTGGGGCGGACGGTCCTGACTGTCGGCGAAATCCTCAACCTCGGAGCAGGCTCGGTGATTGAACTCAATCGCCAGGTCTCCGAACCGGTGGACCTCATCGTGCAAGGGGTGCGAGTCGCCACTGCCGAAGTCGTCGTCGTTGACGACAGTTTCGCGCTCCGCATTAAGGAAATCATCAAGCTTGGCAAATAACCGTTTGGGCTGATAGAGGCGCGGCCAACTATGGCACGTATAGAAATGCGTTGAGGTTGAAGAGGGCGAGGGCGAATTCGCGTGTCGGTTGTTCCCGCAGGAACGCGATTGAGCGTGCCTGCTCAGCGGCGGATGGAGTGCGACCTAATGCCAAGCGGAAGGCACGGTCGACCAGCTTACGAGGATCGCCGCCGGTTTCATCTTCGAGTCGGCGGGCGAATGATGCGGCGAGGTCGTTGGAGAGGGGGCCGTTCAGCAGTTCCAGCGCCTGCGGCGGGTGGGTGCTGGATTCGCGGCGGCCGCAACTGCTCAGCAGGGCAGGGGCGTCCAGATTCTCAAAGAACGGCAACCGCAAATTACGCTTGGCGATCAGATAGACCGAGCGTCGGTCATGCTCGCGCGGGTCGGCAGTGACGGCCCATTGCGTCGGTTTGTAGAGCAGTCCGACCAGCTCAAGATCGACCGGAACAAGGACACTCGGGCCGCCGGTTTTGAGGTTGATTCTTCCCGAGACCAACAGCATCGCGTCCCGCAGTTCTTCGGCTGACAATCGCCGCCGCTGAAAATGTGACAGCAGGCGATTATCCGGGTCGAGTACTGCGGGCGATTGATTCCGCGTTGCGAGTTGCTGATTGACCGGGTGCGGTTCAGAGCTTTGCCGGTAGACGTTGCTCAACACCATCAAGCGATGCAGCGGCTTCAGACGCCATCCGTTCTCGATGAGCGTCGCGGAGAGCCAGTCCAGCAGCTCCGGATGACTGGGTCGCTCGCCCTTCACTCCGAAGTCATTCACTGTCTTCACCAGCCCCGTGCCGAAATGCTGCTGCCACAACCGGTTCACGATGACGCGAGCCGTCAGCGGATGATCGGGCGAAGCCAGCCACTTCGTCAGTTGCGTGCGCGGATCGGTTGTTCCAGCTTCAAGTTCCGGCAGGTTGTCGGCGACGAGCACGCTCAACGGTCGAGGGCCGACAGCCTCGCCCTTGTTTTCCCACACACCGCGCCGCAGGACGTGAATCGCCGTGCGTTTTTGCTGGTCGTTGTGAATGCTCGGAATGGTTGCCAGCGGCGGCGGTAACTGGTCTTCCAGTTCATCCAGCTGTGCTTCGAGTTGTTCCTTCTGCTTGCCTTCGGCCTCTTTGGCTTTCGTTCGCAGAGCTGCCATCTGGTCCTTGATGACTTTAGTACGAGCTTCCCAGTCTCGCTGTTGTTCCGCTTCGGCGAGGATCACATTGTGTTCTTCGACCGCGGCGACATAGGCCTGCAGGCGGTAGTAGTCGCGCTGAGATATGGGTTCCAGCTTGTGGTTGTGGCACCGCGCACAACCGACAGTCAGTCCGAGAAACGCCGCGCCGATGATGTCCGTCCGCTCGGTCAACACTTCGTTGCGACTGAGCGCGATGTCCGGATTGCCCGCATTGCGACGGACTGGACCGAGTCGATGAAAGATCGCGGCGCTGAGGTACTCCTGATTGTCGGCATCCAGTTCGTCACCGGCGAGTTGCTCGGTCAGAAAGCGATCAAACGGCTTGTCGTCATTCAACGCGTTGATGACGTAATCGCGATAACGCCAGGCGTCAGGAATGTGGCGGTCGTATTCATAGCCTTCAGACTCGGCGTACCGCACGACGTCCAGCCAGTGCGTCGCCCAGCGTTCGCCGTAGCGTTCGCTGTTAAGCAACCGATCAACGACGCGTTCATACGCATCGGGTCGTGTGTCTTTGATAAATGCTTCGACCTCAGCAGGCGTTGGTGGCAGGCCGATCAGATCGAACGTCACGCGGCGAATGAGATCGGTGCGTGACGCTTCCGTAGCGGGCTGCCAACTACGAGCTTCCAGTGGCGCGAGGATGAAGGCGTCAATCGGCGTGCGCGGCCAGTTGGTATCGCGGACAGATGGCAACTCGGCTTTCTTGATCGGCTGAAACGACCAGTGCTGGCGAGCCGTCTTCAACGCCGCGTTCGTGTCAGCGACTTCATCTCCTTCGCGAGGATCATAAGCTCCCTGCTCGATCCATTTCGCGAAATCCGCGATGATCTGCGCGGACAACTTCGGCTTCTGCGGCGGCATGACCAGGCCGCCCTCATGACGCAACGCCTGCAGCAATAAGCTGTCTTTCGCTTTGCCCGCGATAATTGCCGGTCCGCTTTCTCCACCGCGCAACACCGCCGCTCGCGAATCCAGCCGCAGCTCCCCTTTGACTTCATCCGCCTGCGCTGAGTGGCACCGATAGCACTCGGCTTTCAGCACGGGCTCGATCTTCTCACGGAAGAACTTCTCGTTCTGCTCTGCGCTGCCATCGGCGTAGCACGTCATCTGTCCCAACGCTGTACCAACCAGCAACACCGCCAGTGATCGCCAGTGGCGACGCCCACCGATCAGGTTTAGAAGAGCCGTCTGCCTCTTCATCTTGAATGCTCGTTTCTCTGGCTCATGTTTCGACGTAAATGTCCGCCGCCCTCTAGGTCGTGAACCGGAACAGCTTAGTCGCTGTGCCACCGAAGATCTTAGCCTGATCGTCCGCAGAAAGGTGCGCGGTGTAAGACCGGGCTTGCTCGAAAGCCTGCGAGTAGGATTCGCCGGTTGCTTCTGCGTCGAAGCCGCCACCGTAGATCATGCGGTCAGCGCCCCAGACGCTCGTTAACTGCTTGATGACCGGGAGGAAGATTAACACGCTTTGTCTTATGGATCATGGATGGCCCCGCAACAGCGGCTGCATGCAAATGGGAACTGCTCAAATGAGTATTGCATACGTGAACGCCATCAAGCCGTATCTGGCACCCAATGCTACAATTATCATAGCGAGTTGCTGCTGCGGGAACGCTACGACGCTTCCTAAAGGTTCCTTGGCATACATGTTTCTCAGATACACAAACGCGTCGACTGTTTGGGCTTGGGCTGATAGTGTTCAATTTGAAACGCATATCGGTCCGATCGATCCGCTTGGCACAGAAGTTAATTGGACCATTGATGATCTGTGGCCTAATCCTCCCGCGCCGCATACGATGCTAATGTATGGAGCAAGCAGCACGAACTCGATTGCATTCTGGAGCGCTCATGCTAGCGATAAGAAGCAAGAAAGACTGCTATATTGCGGTCATTTCGAAGAGACGCTGCGTCGCGGCATTGGTACTTATTGTCGCGGGGGTGTCGGTTGCGGCGATATGGTTGCATTCATCCTTGCAGTCATTGTTGGGCGTCAGTGCTGCGCTCCGTAAGGAGAATTGCCAGGCGAATACTGACGTAGTCTACGTTTCAATTCGCGATCCAGTTATGCCTGAACAGGTCGAAGAGATTGCTAAGCTCCGCTGCCTCACGTGGCTCATGGTCCATAGTAAAGAGTTTGATTCGAGATATAGCAAGATATTTGGCAATGCGCGTGCGCTGTGTGAAGTTCATATTGTCTCCCCAATGTTTGATGACGAGAGCCTTGAGGTGCTATGTCGCGGCTGCCCACAACTCCGAATACTTAGCTGCGCTGCTTGTCGTATTTCTGACCACGGAATAGCTCAATTAGAATCGCTGAGACTTCTAGAATTTGTGGATCTTTCGGACAACATTCTCACCGACTCGTCAGCTGAAGTGCTGGCGAGGATGCCGCAGTTAAAAACGGTCATCTTGAATGGCACAAAGCTGACACCGGACGGGCTCCGCACAATTAAGCGAACTATTCCTAATGTGCAGTTTTACGTGAAGGGCGAACCGTGGGAGCAACCAAGTCGCCCCGCTGAAGTCGAGTGAACTCGATTCGGAGTGCCCAGTTCATTTTTGTGAACTTCTTTAGCTGGTCTACCCTTGGAACTCCGATCCAAGTGTTATGAAACAAACAGTCTGGCCGCTGTGCCGCCGAAGATCTTAGCCTGATCGTCCGCAGAAAGGTGCGCGATGTAAGACCGCGCCTGCTCAAAAGCCTGCGAGTACGATTCACCGGTCGCGGCCGCATCGAAACCGCCGCCGTAGATCATGCGGTCGGCGCCCCAGGCACTCGTCAGTTGTTTGATGACCATCCCGATATCGCGATTCGGAAATTCGCGCGGTGTGGGAATCGCCGAGAGCTTCATCATCGTGTTGTCGAACCGAGCCCAGCGAAGAACGACCGCGTGTTCCTCGGGGGTCCCCTGAAACGGTCGCCCGAGGTGATCGATGATCACTTTGGTCTTTGAGAACTCCTGAATCAAAGGCTCAAACCCCGCCGCGTAACGCGGTTCAAAATGGAGCTGTACCGCGAGGTTGTGATCAGTGGCCAGTTGCCAGAGTCGCCTGAGCTCCGGCTTGCCGAAAGGCGGCAGGCGATCGGGCGCGTAGGCATGAACTCGCACCGACACCACATCCAGCCGCTTGCACAACTCGGGTAATTGATCGAGCGAACCGCTCCGATCCGCGAACAACAGCAGTGTCCCCTTCAGCTTGCCTTTACCGACCTGCAGGCAATGTTCCAGGTAGCGATGATCATCCTGATACGGTTCGGGGTGCACGACAATCGCGTAATCAACACGTGCCTCACTCATGCACTTCAGCAAGTGCTCGGGGGTTGCCGATTCCTCGGGGCGATAGACGGCCCGTTCGTGATAGGGAAACCGCGCATCACGCGTCCCTGCGAAGCAATGCAGGTGTGCATCGACGCGCGGCGTCCGGCTGGCTGAATCTGCCGCCAGCCCGATCGTGGTTAAACCAGTCGCAACGGTTGCTGCAGTGCCAGCCGCATGCAGGAAGTCTCGCCGATTCAAGATCTGAGAAGCCATACGCACTCATACCTTCTGATGGCAGACCGTTTCAACGAGACGCCGACGCAGCCAACTCACTCGGTTTGGAGCGTGCATTCAAGGCTGTCGCAAAGGCGTTGAGTAACCCGTTCATCCGTTCGACTTCATCACCGGGGACAGAAAGGTCGCCAAAGCGGACGTCGTTGAAACGCTGCACGATCAGCACGGGGACTTGCAGGAGTTCCGGATCATGAATCCGATCGGCCAACCGGGTCTGCAGATCCAGAGCGAATTCCAGCGGTGTCTGTGTCCTGGCTCGTTGCAGCCCGTGTCGCTTCAGAATCGTGGTGAGTTTCTCGTAGAAGTCGATCCGCCGACCGCCGCCTTGTTCCAGCAGACGTTCGCGCAGCGCCCGCCAGATCGCTGAGAAGAACCGCCTCACTCCCCAGTTCGCTGGCGCGTAGCGGACCCAGGCCAGGCGCAAGCTGTAGATCGCGAGCAAGATGATAAAAGTCCCGTACCAAACCTCATCGCTGAACAACTCACCGCGCTTGTAGCGCGCGTAGATCGACTTCACGAACTCCTTGAGCCAGGGCATGAAACCTGCCTTGGAGATGCGAGTGCTCAGTGGTTCGTAAAGCTGAGCGTTCTGCTGTTCGTACGACATGTTGACGATGTTCTGCGTCCACAGGCCGCGCAAGGCTTCTCGCATTTCGGCAAAGAAGCTGCGTTGAATGCCGACCTGCCGCACAAACTCATCGCGGCCTGGCGGAGTCGGGTCGAACGTGTACCAGGCATCGTCATTGATGAGGGCTTCCAGCCAGGCGTGAGCGTGTCGTTGTTCGACGACATATGCCCCGGAATACTTGTTTGTTTCACCGCCTTTGTACCCGCTGACCAGCCGCGTCGGGATGCCTTGGCTGCGCAGCATTAATGCCATCGCCGAAGCGTAATACTCGCAATGTCCCGTCTTGCGGTTGAACAGAAAGTCTTCGATCGGATCGATCTTCGGATCCTTGATCTCGGCGTTCAACGAATACTGGTACTGGCCGGAACTTTGAAAGTGAGTCTCCACTGCCCGGGCGAAAACCAGTTCGTCGTCAGACATCGTCTGCTCGCGGATCTGCTTCGCCAACTGACTCAGCCTGGTCAGTCCTGGCGGTAACAGTCGCAGTTTTGGCAGCAACTCCTCGCGCAGTTCGGAGGCTTCTCCGTCGCCATAATGCATGATGCGCGGACGCGGCTCGCGGCGCGGGCGAAATGAATACAACTCGTAAGACAGGTTCCCGACAGCGCGTCCGGGGTTGTGCATCAAAATCGATGTGACCCGATCTATGCCGACATCGCTGCCATTATTAGCTTTCTCGGCATAGGTGATGGGCTGCATGCCGAACAGAATAGGACTGCTGGAATCCGCCAGAGTGAATTGCTGGCGAATCATACCGCGACGATCTGAGGCCGGTAGCAGCGGCTGCCAGTCGTGACTCTCAGGCAGGATCGACCACCGTCCGCCTTCGTAGGTGCCCATGACGGATCCCCGGAACATGGGCTCGGTATAGCCGCATTCGGATGCTGTCTGCTGGACGTCCAGTTCGCGACCGGAGTAGGCATCGTGAAAACGAACCTCCATCGCCTTCGCGTTGCTTTCCAGGATCTGCCCGATTTCGCCGAGTTGCACTTCGGCAGTCACACCTGTCAGGCGTTGGGAAGGGATATCATCCTGGTCAACTACGATCGGACGACGTCCAACCCACACGCGGGGAATAAAGACGAAGAACGTCATACCCACGAAAATTGCGGCCATTGATGTGATCATGATGCCCGCCACAAATCGGCGGTTCACCCAGCGTTCATTCGGATCGATCTGAATCGCATTGCGATAGTTGTCGGGTTCGCGATGGACCAGTTGTGACAGCAGCGTGGCATTGGGCGAATGCACATGGGACGGTGCCAGCATCGCCGTATCGCGGTTGGACCGGATCAGCGTCTGCTCAGCCTGATACAGGGAGAAGACTGACAGGGTCCACAAGGCGAGTAGCACATACAGAATAAACAGGAAGCCGAAGGTCGGTGTGTTCGACAGAATGGACCCGACCGCGATCTGCATCTGCGCCAGGGCAAGCAGGAACCAGTAGTGTCGCGGCTCTTTGGACTGAAACAGCGAGATCCAGGTGAGGTAGCTCAGGACGTGCGCACCTGCGAGCACGCGTCGCAGTTCAGCCTGACCGCTCTCTTCGAATGCGGCCCAGATGAAAAGCTCTGCTGCACCAAGCCCAATCGCGACCAAGCCCAGAATGTTGCTGGTTTTGACGGACAGTCGCAGTTTCGATCGACGCTCGTTGTAGAGGTAAGCCAGCGGCGCGAGGATGATGGTGAAGCAGGTCGGAATCGGAAATTCTTCCGCGACGGTCAGGATCAATCCTGCCAGCGTGGCGAGCGCGTAAACGCTCATCAAGAAGACCTGAGTCATAGCGGCAACCTTCCGCGATACACGACGACCATCCAACGCAGCGAACCTGCGGTTCCACCACGTCTACAGTCTCTTGCAGTCACCGTGTACAGATCAACGCGCGAAGCTGCCGAATTCTGCCGGTCAGACAAAATCACGCTCCGTTGTGGCCGGTCTCTGACTCGCCGTTGCGGCCGGTCTCTGACCGAGCCGCAAGTCGTGACCGCAGGTCTCCCGAACGAAACTGCGCGCGGTACTGGAGACCTTCCGGTCGTCGGGTGGGGCTCGGTCTGGAGACCGCCCACAACTTGCTTTACGTGAGCTGCGACAGAACGCCGTCCTTGCAGAAGTCGGGATTGCCGAACTTCGTGATGCGATGTCCGAAGCCATGCGCCAGCGACATCAGCAACCGGTTGTGAGCAACTCGCGGCAGCTTGAGCGAACGGCCCATCTTGAAGTCGAGCCCGTTGCCGACCAGCACGAACGGCGTGTTGTCGAGCGTGTGGGAGTTGCCCTTACCCAGCTCGTTCGTCCAGACGATGAGCGTGTTATCGAGCAGGCTACCTTGTCCGCCCGGTTCCGGAGTCTCGGACAGACGCCGCGCCAGATAAGCGAGTTGCTCGCAGTACCACTTGTTGATGCGGGTCAGCTTGTCCTGAGCCACTTCGTTGCTGTCCGGCTCGTGCGACAGTTCATGATGACCTTCGTTGATATCCAGCCACCGCATGCGGGCCATACCGACTGAGTTCGTGTATTGGAGCGTCGCCACACGAGCGAAGTCCGACGCAAAGCTGTTGACCAGCAGTTCGATCTGCATCTTGCTGATCTTCGGAATGTTGTCGTTGTCTTCGCGGACACCGGGTTCCAGCTCAGGCACGTCATGACCGATCGACGCTGTGCTGGACGACTTCAGTTCCTGCTCGAGTTCACGCACGAAGGTCGTCTGTTCTTCCAGCAACTGACGATCCTCGACGCTGATCTTGTCACGCACCTTGCGCAGGTCAGCCTGCAGGTCGTCGAGCACGCTCTTCAGGTGTTCCTGGTCCTTCAGGCGACCATACAGCTTGCCGAACATCTGATAGGGATCATCAATCGGAGCGACCGGCTTGTTGCCAGCGGTGTAGACCATGCGGGTCCAGGTGTCCGCGCGTTCGGGAACCATCACGCCGAATTCGAGTGAGCCGAAGCGGGTACGCGTCTCGGCGTCCGACTGCAGGTAGTTCTTGATCTCCTGATCGATCGAGATGCCGCTCGACCAACCGGCCGGGGTATGCGAGCCGCCCTGAATGTTGCCGGGGAACAGTTCAACTCCGGTCAGCAGGCAGCCGATGCCGCGCATGTGGTTATCGCCGTCGCCGCGCACCTTGTCGCAGACGCCGTTCAACACCATCGTCCGACCCTGGAAATCTGCTAGCGGCGTCAGGCTCTCTTTGAGCGTGAACGATTCACCTTCCTGGTCCGGCCAGAAGGTTGACGGCACCACTCCGTTGGGGCTGAACATCACAATCATGCGTTGCTTGCGGCGGCTCTGATTCGCGAAACCCAGGCTCGGCAGGTTCAGGATGAACGGCAGCGCCGCGGCACTCAGGCCAAGATCGCGAATGAAGTCACGTCGATTGAGATGAGTCATACTACGACTTTCGATCGTTCGTTTCTGTACGGGCGGGTTCGAGCGGCCGGTGGTGCACCAGCACACTCGAAGGTGGTGAGAACTTAACTAGCGGGACGCTGTTTTCGTAGTCTGTTCCGTCAATGCGGCCGTGGTGATGATGTCGGCCGCCAGCCGTCGCAGATTGAAGTCATGTTTCACAAATTCTTGCCGCAGATTGCCAAGAGTCTCCGGTCCGTAGGCCAGAATCGGCTGTTTCACCAGATTCTGGAAGAGTTGTTCCACAATTGCGTTATGGGCCTCCGGGCTGTTGGCCAGGAATTTTCCCAGCTCCTTCGCTCCCGTGAACTTCACCGTATCACCGTTTGGAGTGCGGTAGCCGCCCGTCGCGTCGATTGGCTTGCCTTGCTCTTCTTTACGGAAACGGCCGACCGCGTCGAAGTTTTCTAAAGTGAACCCCAGCGGGTTAATCATCGTGTGGCAGGTCTGACAAGCATCGGGCTTCGTTTGCAGAGTGACCCGCTCGCGCGTTGTCAGGCTGGCATGCAGATCGGGTGACAGCGGAGCAACGGCTTCGGGAGGCACTCGCAACGACCGCCCCAGCACGCTGCGGGACAGGAACACGCCGCGATGAATTGGAGAACTCGTGCTCGTGTAGGCGAAGCCGGCCATCAGATATGGATGAGACAGCACGCCCGCCCGCGCGTCGCCGTCCAGATTCACCTTCTGGAAGTCAGCTTCGGCGGGGAGTTCCGCGCCGTAGAATTTTGCCAAGCGGCCGTTCAAGTACAGCGAATCCGCGAGGAAGAACTGCCGGAAGTCAGACGAATCGCTGCTGAGCACGTCATCCAGAAACAGTTCGAGTGACGTACGCAGATCGGTCGCGATCGCGGCGTTGAACTCGGGATATTTCTCCGGGTCTTTGGAGACGTCCGGAACCGGATTGACCTTCAGCCATTGCAGGAAGAAGTCGCGCAGCTTCGTCTTCGCTCGGGGGTCTGCGAGCATCCGCTCGGCGTGCTTCGAAATCTGTTCGCGCGACGACAGCTCTCCTTTACCAGCGGCGTCGAGCAACGCCTGATCCGGCGGGCCATCCCACAACGCATACGAGATGCGCGACGCGACCGAGAACCCGTCATTCGCTCCGCCCGGTTCGCGATACAGGAATCGTGGCGACTTCAGAGCCAGCAGGATGACTCGCTTAACGGTAGTTTCCAGATCCGGCGTCTTGTCAAACTGACGATCCACATAGAGCTGTCGTTCTTCTTCACCGAGCGGCCTGCGGAAAGCTCGTTCCACAAAGCGACGGCAGAAGTCACGCACTTTCTGGTTACGATCACCTGAGTCCGGTTTTGTGCCGGTGAACTCATTCAACTTCGACGACACGTACGTTGCCACCACGATGGCCGAGTCCGTCGTCGCCTGATCCCAAGCTTTGGAAATCGTTGTCCCGCGTTCATAGCCGATGCTGCGATCGTCCGGCGGGAACGGTGTTTCGATGATTAAGCTTTCGGGAGCCCGCTGCGGGATCATGTGCCGCGCTGGAATCACTTCGTCGACCAGTTGCGGACGCTTCCACAACAGAGCGATCGAAGCAGGCTTCGGCGGTTTTTCCTTTTCCTTCTTCGAGTCATCAACGCCTTGCTTGGCCTTCGAAAACTCCAGCTTCAGCGAGTAGGCGCGACCGCCAAGCAGAAACATCGACCCGCGATATTCGGTGTCGTTGCCCGACTTCACGATCGCATCGATCAGCGGTGTGTTGAGGTTGTTGACCCACAACCGCGTGGCGTGCTCGGTACGCACGACGAAGTCATAGACTCCCGTATCAGGTGCGACGACCGAACCTTCCCAGCGGATCGAGAACTGATGCGCGTCGAATTTTTCAGGTTCCGGCCCGTTGGTTCCGAAATCAAAACTGACGGACGGATCGATACGTTCGAAGACGCGATCGCGATGCCCGCGCGTCTTGAAGTATTCCGCTTTCAGGCCGCGCTGATCGCTGCGCGGCATTCCGCCGCGAAAACTGCCAATCAAGTCCGCAACGGTCTGCCGATACTGCCGCACGGTTAGTCGCGAAAGCTCAACCCGTGCCGGCTTGTTCCGCACCTGAGCTGCCGGTGAGTAAAAATTGTCATACATGAACTTTGCGATGCGCGCCGATTCCGCCGCGTTGCATTTCTCCGGCTCGCCTTCGGGCATCGACTTATCGATGTATTCGGAGAGTTCTCCGAGCGAGCGTTCGCCAATCAGCGGCTGAGCGTACTTGTCCTTGATGCCTTCGCCGCGAGCACCGTGACACGACGCGCAGAGTTCCTTGAAGAGCTGCTCGCCGCTGCGTTCTTCAGCCACCGCCGGCAACACAGACCATAGAGCGACACTGGTGATGATCACGCCGATCAAATGCGTGCGCAGTTCACAAAATCTCTGCCAGACCTGCATCTGAGGCCACCCGATCAGGAAAGCTCGACCAGTCGAACGAGCCAAGTTGGAAGGACTGCCAGCGTTGACTTCAACGAACGGCAGCAGCAAGGCGGGATTGATCCTCTGGCAGCGCTGTCGTTCAGACTTCACAGCACTGCTTTTGGAACCCTTCTAGTCTATCCGGCGGTAAGGCATCGTCAATTTGTACTCAGCTTCTCTGGCGGCGATCCGGCAACGCCGTGTCACGATGCGACTCCTTCGCGCCGAACGATCGTTCTGTTCATCAAAGATGGTGGATAACAACTTGAGATTGGAACAAGCGATCCGTAACCTCACTACACGACTTTGTCAGCCCAGATTCACGTCCGTTTGAACTGCTCCACATGACTTCTTCCGATTTTCAGTCCGGTCCAAATTCCGCCCTAACGCCAAAGTTCGACGCGCTCGCCTCACGCGGGTTGACGAGTTGGCTGAACGATCAGCACCTGAGCCTCGCCTTTACCACCTATCAGGCGGGCAAGCTGTTTCTGGTGGGCCTGCAGCCGGAAGGCCGATTGTCGATCTTCGAGCGAACTTTCAATCGTTGCCTCGGCCTGTGGGGTGATGGGCAGACGTTATGGATGACGTCGCTGTATCAACTCTGGCGCTTCGAGAACGCTCTGGAACCCGGTCAGGCCGCCAACGGGTTCGATCGCATCTACGTTCCGCAAGTCGGCTACGTGACCGGCGATCTCGACATTCATGACGTTTCCGTCGACGCCGATGGCCGAGTGGTCTTCGTCAACACGCTCTTCGGATGCCTGGCGACAACAAGTGAGAAGCACAGCTTTATACCTCTCTGGCAGCCGCCGTTTCTCACGAAGCTGGCCGCCGAAGACCGCTGCCACTTGAACGGCCTGGCGATGGAGAACGGCCGACCGGCTTATGTCACCTGCGTCAGTCAGAGCGACGTAGCCGACGGCTGGCGCGAGCGACGTCGCGATGGCGGGTGTGTGATCGATGTCCGTACCAATCAGATCATCACAACCGGGCTGTCGATGCCGCACTCCCCGCGTCTGTATCGCGGTGAGCTGTGGCTGCTGAATTCCGGCACGGGGTACTTCGGCAAGATTGATCGCACGACGGGCAAGTTTCAACCGCTCACGTTCTGTCCCGGCTATCTGCGTGGCCTGAGCTTTAGTGGAGATTTTGCGATCGTCGGCCTGTCACAATGCCGCGAGAACCGCACGTTCAAAGGGCTCAACCTGGACGACAATCTGAAACAACGCGACGCCGATCCGCATTGCGGCGTCTGTGTGATCGACCTCCGCTCAGGCGATCTGGTCCACTGGCTGTGGCTGCAAGGAGTCGTCAACGAGCTCTACGACGTCATCACCCTTCCTGGAGTCCGCCGCCCCTCCGCCCTCGGTTTCAAAACCGACGAAATCCGCCGCACGATCACGATTGGATCGAAACCATGACCCTCGGCACGGCTGATGGTTTGATGGAAGACGCGCACTCTGGCCCGTTTGTTCCCTGGCCAAACGACGCGGATTCGCATGTGGCTTCTGACCGGTCACCAGTCTGGATTTTCGAAATGCTCTGTTGATGTCCACACCGCCTTGCTGACGGCGGCTCATAAACTAAGACAGCTCAACTTGCTGCGATGCTGATCCAAGAGAAACTGAACTAGATGATCCTTCACAACTGGCTGGCCCTGCTTCGCACTATCAGTCCTCTGAAACGAGCCGCTCGCTCTCACGCGACTGTTCTTGCCCCATGCACCCCTTCGTCCGCAAGAATCGAGTGTTTGGAGGCGAGACAGGTCCTCACTGCGATCGATCTGGCCAATCTCGGCTCCGCCGGAACCACGATCTTCGGTGCTGTTCAATTCAACAACAGCGGTTACTCGGTCAGTGATGCCGGTGATATGAACGGAGATGGGTTCGATGACCTGATTGTGGGAACGCCCCGCGCCGCTGGTGCTGGCGAGACTTACGTGATCTATGGCAGTAATCCGATGCCGACCACGTTTGATTTGGCGAATCTGGGGGCTGCCGGGATCAAGATCTCTGGTGTTGATAATGCGAATGGCGGTGACCACAGCGGCTGCTCGGTCAGCAGCGCAGGTGACGTCAATGGCGATGGCTTCGATGATATTTTGATCGGAGCTTTCTTGGCAGACTCACTGGGGAACAGTAGCGTCAATGCGGGTGAGAGCTATCTCGTCTTTGGTTCAGATGCGTTGCCGCAAGCGATTGAATTGAGCAGCCTTGGCTCAATGGGAGTGACGTTTTTCGGCGCCGCGGCAGATGAACGTTCAGGGCAATCTGTGAGCGGAGCCGGTGACATCAATGGAGACGGCTTTGATGACATCGTCATTGGAGCTCCGTACGGTGGTTCCAGTAGAGGGTATAAGGGGTCAAGCTATTTAGTCTTTGGAAGAGCTTCACTGCCTGAGTCAATCCTGTTGGGTTCCTTTTCGGCTTCTTTCTCCATGACTCGGATTACGCGCCTGGATGCATCGGACGCCCTGGGCTCGTCTGTCAGCGGCGCCGGCGACGTGAATGGGGATGGCTATGACGATCTGTTGATTGGAGCGAGGACTGGGAGTTCTCTAGATGGAGAGCGATTCACGTCAGGTTACACCTATGTAATCCTGGGGCGTTCAGACTTGCCGCACTTGATCACACTGGATATCGATGACGGTATTAATCCGGTCCTTAGAGGGGCAGATATCTCAATTGTGGGCGCTGACGCTTTTGATTGGAGCGGTTGGTCAGTCAGCGGTGCAGGTGATGTGAACGGAGATGGCTTCGATGACCTGCTGATCGGGGCGCCGCTAGCCGATGCTGCGAACAACAATAAGATTGATGCCGGTGAGAGCTACTTAATCTTTGGCCGCGCCGTGCCCACTGCAGTCATCGACCTCGCGAGCCTTGGTTCCTCAGGCATCAGGATCTTCGGTGCTCACGCAGGAGATTACAGTGGATTCTCGGTGAGTGGCGCGGGAGATATGAATGGTGATGGGTTCGATGATTTGCTCATAGGAGCCGCGCACGCGGATGAATTGAATGAAAGCAAGATCGATATAGGCAAGAGCTATATTGTTTTTGGCGGCTCATCCCTGGCTGCGGCGATTGACTTGGGCACTCTGGCAGCGTCTGGTATCACGATGTCGGGCGGCGATGCTGGCGGCTATGCGGGTAGATCGGTAAGCGGCGCCGGCGACGTGAATGGCGATGGATTTGGAGATGTCATTCTCGGTGCGAAGAATGGAGACGGAGTCAATGGAACAAGACCGGAGTCGGGTGAGAGCTATTTGATCTTTGGTGGTAACAGCTTTACGAATTCGGTGACGCACGCAGGAACGGTTGCTGCTGATATACTTACAGGCAGCAATGCCGCAAACCGAATGAACGGCGGCGCGGGCAATGACACGCTGGTTGGCAACGGTGGGATGGATGTCATCTACGGCGGTCAGGGGGACGACGTCCTGACGATTGCCGACGTGACGTTTCTGCGGATCGAAGGCGGGAACGGTTCAGATACGTTGCGACTGGATAACGCAGGTCTGTTACTGAACTTGACGACGCTGGCTGATAATAGATTGACCAGCATTGAAACGATCGATCTGCGTGGCAGTGGAGCGAATACACTCACTCTTAACGCACTCGAAGTTCTGAATCTCACTTCCAACTCAAACGCCGCTCATACTACAAATACGTTAATGGTCCGTCGAAATGCGGATGACACCATCAACACGGGGGCCGGTTGGACTCAAACGATCAGGACCACGGTGAATGGAGTCGTCTATAATACTTTTGAAAGTGGCGCAGCGCGACTCTTGCTTGAGGTGCCGCCCATCATCGTGGACCTCAGCAATCCTGGTTCTGCCGGAATGACGATCTTTGGTGCGGATATAGAAGATCGCAGTGGTATTTCCGTGGGTAACGCGGGCGACGTAAATGGTGACGGGTTTGATGACTTGCTGATCGGGGCATCGTTAGCTGATGCGACCGGGAACAGCAGGAGAGAAGCGGGTGAGTGCTACGTAGTCTTCGGCGGACCAATGTTGCCTTCCACGCTCGATTTGGCAAATCTCGGCTCGGCTGGCATCACGATCTTTGGTGCGGGAACGTTTGACTTCACTGGCAACTGCGTGAGCGGCGCGGGAGACATTAACGGTGATGGTTTCGATGATCTGCTGGTGGGATCGCACCACTCCGGAGTGGCAGGGGATTTGCTCAAAGGTAAGTGCTATGTCATCTTCGGCGGGGTGTCGTTGCCAAGCACTCTGGACTTGAGCAATCCGGTTTCCGCCGGAGTGACGATCTCAGACGCTGGTAATGGGGATTTTATCGGTACGTCGGTGAGCGGTGCAGGGGATGTGAACGGCGATGGTTTCGACGACATCATCGTCGGAGATTTCGGTGCATACCAAGCAGGCAGCGGTGTCTTTGCTACCGGGGTGAGTTATGTCATTTTTGGGGCCGCGTCCTTGCCAGCGACGCTTACGGTGGACAGTCTTGGGGCAGCCGGAGTAACGATCTTCGGTGTGGATTTTGGAGACGCGAGTGGCCGCTCGGTCAGCAACGCTGGCGATGTGAACGGCGATGGTTTCGATGATCTGCTCGTTGGAGCAGAACGTGCCGACGCGTCACCAAACGCGAAGACGAATGCCGGCGAAAGTTATGTCATCTTTGGCAGAGCCTCGTTTCCCACGGTCCTCAATCTGGGCAACCTCGGTTCCGGTGGGCTCACTATCTATGGAGCTGACTCCGAAGACCGCAGTGGCTATTCCGTCAGCAATGCGGGAGATGTGAACGGTGATGGCTTCGATGACATCCTGATTGGAGCTTACCGTGATGATGGACATGCGACGTTGAATGCGGACAAAAGCTATCTGATCTTCGGGGGAGCTACGTTGCCGGCGGCGATTGATTTGTTCGCGCCTGGTGCTGCCGGAATCACGATTCTGGGTGTCGATGCGGGCGACCATAGTGGCCGTTCCGTAAGTAACGCTGGCGACGTGAACGGTGACGGATACGACGATCTTCTGATTGGCGCCCACGACGCGGCGGCCGCCGGAAACAGTAAACCCTCTGCTGGTGAAGCCTATGTGGTTTTTGGAAGTCCATCGTTACCGTCAATCGTTGATCTTGCTGACCTCAATGGATTTGGTATTGCGATCCTGGGCGCCGATATGAATGATCGCCTGGGGATGTCTGCCAGCAGCGCTGGAGACGTGGATGGCGATGGTTTTGATGATCTGATCATTGGCGCACCCACTGCCTATGCCTCGGGGAACAGCAAGATTCAGGCTGGCGAAAGCTATGTGATCTTCGGTCGAGACTTCACGGCGGCGGTAACTCACGCTGGCGGTGCGGCCAGCCAGCCGCTGACTGGTAATTCAGAAGCCAACGTGATGATTGGGGGGCGAGGTCGCGACACTCTACTCGGCAATGGCGGTGCGGATGTCATCTATGGTGGCGAGGGAAATGATACAATCGCAATTACTGATACTGCGTTCCTGCGATTGGACGGGGGAAATGGTTCAGACGCACTGCGCCTCGACGGTGCGGGAATCAATCTGAATCTAGGTGCCGTGTCTGATAACAAACTCACCAGCATTGAGATGATTGATATCCGCGGAAGTGGAATCAACTCACTAACACTGGGAGTACGCGATGTCTTGAATATGACGTCGGGTTCGAACACGTCGCATGCCGCCAACACATTGACAATTCGGCTGGATCGTGACGATGTTCTCAGCGTCGGCAGCGGTTGGGTTTCCAGTCCCAATATCACCATCGGAGAGAGTACCTACCGCACCTTGACCCAAGGTGGAGCCACGCTTCGCGTCGAGATCCCGCCGCCAATTTATACTGATCTTTGGTATGGGCGGCTTCGAGTTTTCCTTGTGGAAGACATCCCCGTGAATATCGCCATTACGCAAGATCTCAGCACAGCAGAGATCCTTATATCCTCGAGCACTGTCAGCGCGGGCACTCACGTACTTCGAGTGCCCATAGCTCCTGTGACAGTGGGGATACAGGTCGGGTTGAGTCGCTGGAATGATCGTTTCGACGGCTCATCGGCGGGTTTGTCTGTCACGGTCGGCGGTGGAGATGGAAACGATTCGATCGTGGGCGGGGTCGGTCATGACGTACTTGAAGGTGGTCGAGGGAGCGATACCCTGACTGGCGGCGCAGGATTCGACACACTGCAAGGGGGGGCTGATACTGAATTCGGACTAGATCTGCTGTTGGAGTCCTTCAACGCGGACATCACACTGACTGCTTCTCAGATGATCGTTGCTAGTGGCGGGCACACGGATTTTGACTCCGTTTCCGGCTTTGAGCGAGTGATGTTGCTCGGCGGCAGTGGAGCGAATCGCATCGACGCTTCGTTGTGCGAAGTTCCAACCTCCCTCTACGGTGGCAGTGGAAACGATGTATTAACCGGCGGTCGTCGGGATGATCTCGTAGACGGGCAGGGAGGGGATGACACTGCCGGCGGAGGTCTGGGTAGAGACACGTTGATTGGCGGTCCGGGTGCGTCGGATGTTCTGTTCGAGATCGCCGATTTTGATATTTCTCTTGGTGTTTCAGAAGTTTATCGCGGCGGGGAGACGGCTCAGTTGGTTGGGATTGAAAAGGCCATGTTCTGGGGAAATGGCGGGCCCAATCGTCTTGATGCCACTAATAGTTCGATTCCAGTCACTCTGTTTGGTGGCGGGGGCAATGACACACTCACTGGCAGTAGCCAGGCAGACGGTCTGGACGGGCAGGCAGGGAATGACTTGTTGATTGGCGGAGCGGGTACCGATTCGTTCGTTGGTGGTGCAGGCAATGATACTCTCGTTGAAGCCGCAGATCAGAATCTGACTCTGACGAACTCAACGCTGCTGATGTCCGGAAACTCGCAACCGGATGTCTCGCAGAAGTTCTCCACGATCGAGTTTGCAGACTTGAGTGGTGGCGTCGGCCGAAATCGGATTGATGTCAGCGGATTCACGTTGGGGCTGGGTACTACGATCAATGGCGGCGGTCAGAGTGACACGATCATCGGGTCACCGGCTCCGGATACAATTAATACACTTACTGGTCACGATCTTATCAACGGCCTGGGTGGAGCCGATGTCGTCAATGGTGGCGGTGGCAACGACACAATTACTGGCGGAGATGGTAGCGATAATCTCAACGGGCAAGTCGGTAATGATCTGGTCGACGGCGGCGCCGATGCCGATGTCATCGTAGGCGGAAATGGTATCGATACTCTCAACGGCGGTGGGGGAAACGATTTCCTCAACGGTCAAGCGGACTCGGGTGTCATCAGTGGTGGTGAAGGTAATGACATCCTGCAAGGCGGCTCAGCCAACGAAACGCTCAATGGCGAATCGGGTGAAGATCGTATCTTCGGCGGTTTTGGTGACGATCTCATGTTAGGAGGAACTGGTGCGGATTCATTGTACGGAAATCTCGGGGAAGACACCCTGATGGGAGGCGATGGAGACGACGATCTACGTGGTGAAGGATACCGTGATACGATTGATGGCGGAGCCGGCATTGATCGAACCGCGGAGTATATGCAATTTGAATTCTTCACCATCACGGCCCAGCAATTCGGCCACAACACGTTGGACCGTGACACATACTTGAACATGGAACGCATCAATTTGTTTGGTACCCCTGTTGCGGATCTCATTGACGCGCGGCAGGCGACGGCGTCTGTCCTGCTGAATGGCGGCACGGGGAACGATACGCTGCTGGGAGGCGCTCGCACGGACGTGCTAAACGGTGGTCCTGGCAATGACATGTTATCGGGCGGTGGTGGGAACGATGTGTTCGAAGGTGATACAGGCTTTGATACCATCGTCGAACGGGCCGACGCGAACTTCACGGTTAACGGAACGACGATCTCGTCTGCACTCACTGGTACTGAAGCGCCGCGCAACATTGAGATGGTCGTGCTTGTTGGTGGTGTTGGGGCCAACAAGCTGGATGCTTCTTTGGCCACGAAGCCTGTCATCCTGATTGGCGGGCCGGGAAATGACACTCTGCTCGGCGGCTCGGCAGTAGACACGCTGTCGGGCGGCAACCGTGGCGATTCGACGGTCCCCGGCAGCGATGGTACTGACTCTCTGGACGGTGGTGGCGGGGCGGATTTCTACGATGCCGACTCGGCCGACACTCTGGTTTCAGATGGCTCGGATGCCACCCTCGCGGATGCGTTCACGCGCATTCCGACCTGGATTGATCAGGTTTAATTCAGCCTCTGCGAGAATCATCGATACTTATCCTCAGCGGACTACCCGCGAGCGCTGAGTATGAGTTCGATGAGCAGCAAGCCCGCACTGCTGATCGCGACGCTCCATGCGAGTCGAGGACTGATGAGCTGCGCGTTCGGGCCGAGGCCAAAGTGAGCACCCAAGCGGTGCCAGAGCGCGAAGCCCGCGACGGTGCAGACAATTCCAAAAAACCAGAGATGCCACAGGTCGGAGCCGTTTCTGAGCATCTCGTGGCAGTCACCAACCTGCTCGAAAGAACCGACGCCGATATACAGACCGTTGGCGACCAGGCAAAACCCGGCGAAGAAACGCAGCAGGAACGCACCGCGCAATTGCAGTTGGCGAGCGGCCAGCCACAGCAAGAGGGGTAGCATCACACCGACCAGTGGCCCGGCCCAGACGACGGTCAAGGGGTGAGTGTTCTCGGCCACGTCCGTACGAGAAATCGTCAGCGGGTGCAGGATCACTCGTTCGACCCGGGCGCCGGTCAGCCAGGCTCCGAGCATGTGACCAAACTCGTGCACAGCCTGCATCGCGAGCCAGCATCCCACCAGTGTGGAGACAATCAGGACCGTGCGACGCGCAGCCATGTGATGCCTCAAAAACAACAGCCACGAACGAGAGCGTCTGTCGACGCTGCCATTCGTGGCTGTTTGGATTGCTTCGCTCTCGTGCCGGGTGGCAATTATCGCGAGGCACGCGTATTACTGAAGGACGACTTGGGAGTCGTTTGTTCCGAAGCCGGATTCTTCTTAGCCGCCTCCACCTTGTCGACTGCTCGCTGCTTGCCTGCTGCAACCAGCTCTTGAGCTGCCATGATTTCTCGCGTGGTGAACTGTGGTGGCTGAGGACCTCCACCCAGGCGCTTCTGCTTCATGGCAGCCAGTTCGCCCCAGCTCATGCCGTTCGACAGGTGCCATGCGGCAGCCTGTGCAACGTTCTCAGAGGCTTTGCCTTCCGAGATGAAGCCCAACACTTCTTTCAGAGTAGGATCCTTCGAGAAAGATTCCACGGGGGTGACGCGGTATTCCATGCGAGTGTTTGGCTCGTGTTTACCGTATTCCAGACAGACGGATCGGACCGGCAGGCGCACGACGCGCTCTGCGGGAATCGAGAAGAAGCCACCGCCGCCCATACCGCCGCCACCCAATCCACCGCCACCCAAGCCGCCGCCACCCATGCCACCGCCACCTGCTCCGCCGCCTGTGGCTTGGCCTTGTCCACCGCCCTGTTGCCCGCCGCCCATACCGCCGCCCAGTCCACCACCCAGTCCACCACCTAATTGATTCAAGATCTGCTGGCCGACAAATGCCTCGGGCAGCTTGACCGTGATGGGTTCCTTGGTTTTGTTTTCGACGACGAGGTTTCCAACCTTCGAGGTGCGATGAATCAGCCTGACCTCAATCAAGCCTTCCTCCATGCCCTTGAACAGATCGACCTGCCGGGCGGAAGCGTCATAGCTTGGTTTGGTGATATGTGGCTTGCTGTCCGCGGCAATCAATGAAGCGGAAACGAGGGCGAGCGAAGTCAGGCACACCGCCACGAACTTGCGGGAGCGGAGCAGCATAATACGAATCCTTATGCACACAGAGGTGAAACGGGTTCGGCAATCGGGCCAAGTGACGTCAACCGGCAGTCCCTCGACGGCGTGACATGGAAAGTCGTGGAGATCCTACCCTTCAGAAAAACAAGGCTTCAACAACAAGTTGTGGCCTCGCCTTGGAATTATGCATCTCCAGGGGTGGCACAGATCAGATTGTGCCAATTACCTGCGAGTCTGACGGCTCACTCCGACCGTGGAAAGTCGGAACCTGCGGTTTTCTCGGGGTGAATCCGTAGGAAAACCGGGCCGGGACATGCTGCCGAATTGTCATGTTGGTCCGTTTGTGTCGCCTGTGACGGCCAACTTTCTCCCGCCCTGGAAAGGGCTGCGGCCAAGGCATGTCGAGGTTCCAGACGGAAAACGTTGGGTGCTCTGGCTGGCTTTCTGCCAACCTGGTCGCGAGTGCTGTTCCAGGAAATCGAGTCTGCCCGCCCAAGCAATGGCTCGATGTTCCGGCTTGTCAGGTGAGGCCATGTTGCGACGACGCAACCGCGCCGCAGGAACGCACAGACGCAGGCATCGAGCCAGCGAAACCGCTCGTTCTGGCACTGAACGGATTTGGCGACATGCCAACTGCGAGCCAAGTTGCAGGCACGACTTAACTGCCAGTCTGCCCGCAGGAGCGTTGTTGCCGTGTGCTCGGCAAACGTCCGGGATGCGGCTCGGCAAGGTTTATATCGAGACGAAGGGCTACATCGTGCATCTGACTTCCTGGTTGTCCGCAGTCGCTTCCAAGTTCGGTCGGTTCAATCTCCGCAAACATTCGAAGGCGAAGCTATCCAAGGTCGATCGGGCTGGTGCTGCCGAGCAATTGGAAGCTCGCGAACTGCTGACCGTGACAGCCAGCGTGGTGCAGAACGAACTGATCGTCCAGGCGGGTGTCGGTGATTCCGTGGCAATCCGTTCGGGGATCGGAACTCCCGCTCGAGTCGATGTGTTTGGCAACGGTGTGCGACTAACCACACTGGGGAACATTGCTGCCAGCAGCCTGAGCGCGATCCGGATCACCGGTGGTGACGGTGCGAACGCGATTGATCTCAGCGCGGTGACCTCAACGGTCTTCAACCCCACGGTTCGCCTGATTGTCGACGCCGGCAACGGCAACGACACCATTACCTGCAGCACTGACATTGCCTGTTCGGTATTGGGTGGTGATGGCGCTGACACCATCAATGGCGGCACACGCAATGATACTCTTGATGGCGGCAA
This sequence comes from uncultured Planctomycetaceae bacterium, assembly GCA_964386705.1. GTDB lineage: Bacteria > Planctomycetota > Planctomycetia > Planctomycetales > Planctomycetaceae > AM-0621. The sequence continues at coordinate 27,711 of CAYLTY010000011.1, read as the reverse complement.
CGGCGACGACTCACTCCTGGGTACTTCCGGTGACGACGTCCTGCGCGGCGGTGACGGTCGCGATCTGCTGGACGGCGGGTTGGGCAACGACTCCGTTGACGGCGGCGACGGCAAAGATTCCGTGCTGGGCGGAATTGGCAACGACACGCTCAATGGCGGTTCTGATACGGACGACGTCCGCGGCGGCGTCGGCAACGACGTGATCAGTGGCGGCTCCGGTAATGATACGCTGCTCGGCGAAGACGGTAATGATACCGTGCTCGGCGGCTCGAATGATGATTCGATCCTGGGCGGAACGGGTAATGACTCCTTAGGCGGCGAATCCGGCAATGATACCGTCCTTGGTGAAGCCGGTGACGACTCTCTTGATGGTGGCACTGACCGCAATTCACTGCTCGGTGGTACCGGCAACGATTTCATCGTGGGGGGAATCGGAGCGGACACTGCGATTGGAAATTCCGGTAACGACACAATCTATGCGGGTGGTGGGAACGATCTGTTGTTTGGCGACGAGTCATCGGGCTTGGGCACGGGCACGGGCAGCGATCTGGTTAAAGGCAACGCTGGCAACGACACAATTGATGGTGGTGGCGGGCGTGACACGCTCATGGGAGACGCCGGGGATGACCTGGTTCGTGGTGGCGACATTGATTCCGACAACCAGCCGATTGTCAGCCTATCGGGCGGAACGGCGATCTCTGAAGGCAATGCTGGCACTACTACCGTCACTGTGAACATCAGCCTGCAGCGTGCGTTCACGACGTCGGTGTCAGTTCTGCTGACCACTGTGGATGGCAGCGCAACTGCAGGCAGCGACTATGTAGCCGTCTCGCAGACTCTCGTTTTCACACCGGGCCAAACCAGCAGGTCTGTGTCCGTGCTTGTGAATGGAGATACCGTCAACGAATCCGACGAGACATTCTTTGTCACGCTCGGTTCCGTAACGGGCGGTCAGCTAGGCTCGTCAGTGGCGCAGTTCATCATCCGCAATGACGACCTGTGGACGGCGATGGGGCCAGGGCCACTGCTGAATGGCCAGGTTGAAAACATCAGCCCGAATAACGAGGTCATCGGAGCTGTGCATACCGTTGTCGCTCATCCGACGAATCCCGACATTTTGTATGCAGGTGCCACCAACGGCGGTATCTGGAGAACGACGAATGCCACCAGCGCCAGTCCGAACTGGACACCGCTGACTGACAACCTGTCGTCCCAGTCTATCGGTGCTCTGACGATGGATCCCGCTGACTCCAATCGACTGCTGGCAGGCATCGGCCGTTTCAGCAGCTTTGGCCTGACGGGCAGTGTTCGCGATGGCCTGCTGCTCACTGACGACGGTGGCGCGACCTGGCGACAGATTCAGGATCCATTGCTTCTGGGTCGGAATTTTTCCGGTGTCGTGCTGCAGGGCAATCTGATGGTTGCCTCGGCAAACTTCTTCGCCGGTGGTGGTGGCGTCTATCGCAGCACGGACAATGGCAACACCTGGTCTTTCGTGTCTGGAACTGGTGGTCTCTCGCTGGGAGCTGCAAGTGACCTTGTTGCAGATACCGCGGTGCCCGGCAGGCTCTACGCATCCGTGACGGGGGTTGGCATATTCCGCTCCAACGACGGGGGAGCGACGTGGGTCAATATATCTGCCAACGACGTGTCTCAAGGCGGGGCGAATGCGCGGATCACCGCAGCGGGAAATAACAATATTGAGATGGCTGTAGGCCGCAATGGCCGGCTCTATATCGGCGTTCTGACCAATGGTCAGCCAAGCTATATTGGTTATACGGATGATGGCACAGCTTGGACGCGGATGGATCTCCCAACAACATTGGAAGGCAATGGAGACGTCGAAGGACTGAGCCCTCGAACGAATCCGGGTGGGCAAGGTGCTATTCACTTCTCGATAGTAGTTGACCCTACCGATCAAAATATCGTCTATGTCGCTGGCGATCGGCAGGACGGTCCGTTCCCGAACTTCCTGGGGGCCGTGGCCTTCTCCGGTCGAATTTTCCGAGGTGATACGCGAATCGCACCGACTGGCGCCACGCCGTCTCCCCAGTGGGCGCACATGACGCACCGCAACGACATCGCCGCCATTCCGACGGGTGGAACTGCAAGTAGCAGTTCGCCCCACGCGGACTCGCGAGAAATGACGTTCGATGCAGCGGGCAATTTGATTGAAACGGACGATGGCGGCATCTATCGACGCACAAGTCCCAGAACGAATACTGGCGATTGGTTCTCGATTAACGGGAATCTTCAGATCAATGAGATGCACGATGTCGCTTATGATACCACATCAAACATTATTATTGGTGGGTCTCAGGATACCGGAACTCCGCAGCAAATAACGTCCGTTGGTCAGGCGTGGGACAGTGTTTCTCAAGCGGATGGCGGCGACGTGGCTGTGGATATCATCAGTATTCCGGGCCAGTCGATCAGGTACTCCAGCTTTCAGAATCTCGGCGCGTTTCGACGACGAACCTACGATGCGAACAACAATCTCCTGAGCGAAGTATTTCCACCGCTTACAGTGACCGGAAATGGAGCTGCATTCGTTCCACAGTTTGTGACGCCAGTGGCAGTCAATGCTGTGGATGGTCAGAGAATCATTCTCGGCGGCGGCAACAATCCCTATGAGTCCGCTAACCGCGGTAATTCGATAACTGAGTTGGCCAATGTCGGGCCAGTGAACAGCGATGCAATCGCCTACGGTGGCTTTCTTGGAGGAGTGCCTAATCCAGACGTTTTGTATGTGGGGTCTGGAAACCAGATCTTCGTACGTCAAGCTGGAACAGGGGCACCTGCTCGTGCTGCGAGCTATCCAGGCGGGTTTGTCACGGGTATCGCGCTGGATCCTGCCAACTGGCGAATCGCTTACGTGTCGGATTCCACGAGTGTGTTCCGCACGACCGATGCCGGTGCGACTTGGGCCGATGTGACCGGCAATCTTGCCCAGCAGGGGATTCAGGCGATCGAGTTCATCAATGGTGTCGGCAGCTTTGTCGCTGTGGGCACACAGGTCGGCGTCTATCGCATGTCCGTCGCGACGCTGGGGACTTGGTCAGAGCTTGATGCGAGTCTGCCCACCGTCCCGGTCTACGATCTGGACTATGATTCGCGAGACGACTTGATCGTTGCCGGGACGCTGGGTCGCGGTGCGTGGATGTTCCGAAGTGCCAGCGTGGTTCAAGTGGCGACGTCTACGCCGCTGCCTCCAGTTGCGGCCGGTGTTTCCGCTGGTGACTTGATTCAGGGCGGGACCGGGAACGATACGCTGATCGGCGCCGATGGTATGGATACAATTCTGGGCGATGATGGAGACGACAGCCTGTTGGGAAGTGGGGGTGATGACACCATCACGACGGGCAGCGGTAACGATACGACCGACGGTGGCTCGGGTGATGACACAATTAATGGCGAGCGTGGCAATCACACGTTGGGTGGTGGCGCGGACAGCAACACGATTACTCTGAGACCGTTTGCGAACGGCACCAGTACCGGCGGTAACAGTTCTCTGGCGACGAATGGCGCCGATACTGTCATCATCGAAGGCAACGCTGGAAACAACACATTTACCGTCAGTCAGGTTGGCAGCCAGTTGCGGATTACTACCGGCACGGCGAGTATTACTCTGGCGGACAGCGTCAGAACGGTGAATATCGTTGCGGGCGACGGCGATGACACGATTACTCTGACGGATGTCAATCGCACGCTGCCGGTCGCAATTACGCTGGACCTGGGAGCCGGCAATGACCGCTTCATCGGCAGCAATGCCAAGCTGGGCGTGGTGCCGCTGCAGGTTCTGGGCGGTACGGGCAACGATACTCTGGATGGCACTTCCGGAACCGACATCTTCGATGGCGGCGATGGCAACGATGTCATCAACGGTTCGGACGGCGTTGATACTCTGCGTGGTGGCATCGGTGATGATACCATCGGCGGCGGCACCGGCGACGACAGCCTGCTCGGCGATGACGGTGCGGACAGCCTGAACGGTGATGATGGCAATGACATCGTCCTGGGCGGCACTGGCAACGACGTCCTCAACGGCTGGTTTGGTAATGACACCATCAAGGGTGAGAACGGCAACGACACAGTCTTCGGCGCGGCAGGCAATGACCGCATTGAAGGTGGCACAGGTGCAGACTCAGTGCGTGGCCACGCAGGTTTCGACCTGATCCTCGGCGGTGACGGCAACGACACGCTGCGAGGCGATCAGGATAACGACACCATCAACGCTGGCGACGGCGAGGACGACGTCGATGGCGGTGATGGCAACGACCTGATTGCCGGAGCCAACGGCAATGACACGCTCCTCGGCGGCAACGGCAACGACACCCTGATCGGTGGCGATGGCAACGACCTCATCACCGGTGCCGCGGGTAATGACACGATCCTCGCGGGTGACGGCGATGACACCGTGGCCGGCAATGGCGGCACGAACAAAGTGTCCGGGGGCGACGGAACTGACGTGCTGAGCGTCAACTCGCCGTCCGAGATCGACGAGGCCTTTGTGCTCGACGCCGCGATTCTGGCGTTGCTGACTCCCGTCTAAAGAAAGATCTGTCGAAGTTGTTGAGCCGATTGAGCAATCTGAAGCCTGTCGCGCCGTGTCGCGACAGGCTTTTTGTTTTGCCTCGCGTGCAGCACCGAGCAGCAATCAGTGAGCTGTTGGGAACCGGCGTTGCTTGCAGGGCTTCGGCGCAGTCGGCAACATGCTGGGGCCTGCCCGGCGGTCCATCTTTGGATCACCTGATTCTGCCCTGCCCACACTCTTCGCTGGTTCGATTTGGCGTCTTCTTGGAATGACGCTGTTGATGGCCGCGATCGCCTGAGAGGATGTCTGACATGCTGCAATTTGCTCGATGGAGCGCTGTGACGATTTGTGTTGTGGGCGCTTCTGCAGTCTTCTCCGCCGACAAGGCACCAACCGTTCCGCTGGGACTGCCCGCGATTGCTTGGCCGGAAGACAATCAGCCGTCGGCCGCCAAGATCGAACTCGGCAAGCAGCTCTATTTCGATCCGCGCCTGTCCAAAGACAACACGGTTTCCTGCGCCAGTTGCCACGACCCGAAGAAGGGTTTCAGCAATGGCGAACGGTTCGCGACGGGCGTCGGGGGTCAGGTCGGCGGACGCAGTGCTCCGTCGGTAATCAACGCGGCGTATTACAGTCAGCAGTTCTGGGACGGGCGCGCGAAGTCGCTGGAAGACCAGGCGCTGGGGCCGATTCAGAACCCGATCGAAATGGCGCTCTCGCTGGAAGACGCGGTTGCGAAGCTCAGCAAGATCGAAGGCTATCGCACGCAGTTCAAAGCCGTGTTCGGCACGGACGTCAACAAGGAAGGCATTGCAAAAGCCATCGCCGCTTACGAACGCACGGTGGTGTCTGGCAACGCTCCTTACGACAAGTTCAAGGCTGGTGACGAGAAGGCTCTGTCGGCGAAGGCTCAGCGCGGCATGAAGCTGTTCTTTGGCAAAGGCCACTGCTCGGCATGCCACTCCGGACCCAGCTTCTCGGATGGCAGCTATCACAACGTCGGGGTTGGCATGGCTGCCGACAAGCCGGACGTTGGCCGCGAATCGATCAGCAAGCTGGAGGGCGATCGCGGTTCGTTCAAGACGCCGACCTTGCGTGAGATCGCCCGCTCCGGTCCTTACATGCACGACGGCAGCCTGAAGACGCTGGAAGAAGTTGTGGACTACTACAACAAAGGCGGCACCGCGAACGACTGGCTCGATGAAGAGATCTACACACTCAAGCTGACGGACGAAGAGAAGTCGGACCTGGTGATCTTTTTGAAAGAAGGACTCGCGAGCCCGGATTATCCCAATCACGCGGCGCCCAAACTGCCGTAGAGAGGGCCCCGGCGTTCGTTCCATCGCTCATCAATTTCTGATTTTAAAGCAGACTCTGAATCTCCCCTAAACTGAAGAGGAATGCACGATGCGCAAGAACTGGATTGCTTTATTTCTCAGCAAGGCTGTGATTGTCACGGGCCTGGCTGCCACGGCTTCGGCGGCTGACCCGGCGGTGAAGGTTGTCGCCGAAGGACTGATGAATCCCAGCGGTGTGGCAGTGCAGCCCGACACCGGTCATGTGTTCGTCGCCAGCCATGCCGGAGTGCATCGGCTCGACCCCAAGAGCGGCAAGCTGACGGCTGAGATCACCGGCTATCCGGACCCCACCGACATCTACGGCAAGGGACCCAAGTACGCGATCGGCCCCCTGGGTCTGGCATTCCTCGACAAGACCACGCTGATCGTCGGCGACGGCAGCCGGGTTGACGGTGAAGAACTGGTGCGCGTCTACAAGGTCGGCACCACTCCAGCGGCAGCGCCTCAGAAGGAAACCGCAGCAGCCGTGACCCTCGGCCCGATCGCTCCGTGCGAAAAGAGTCCCAAGGGCGAAGGTAACTTCTACGGCGTGGCGACCAACGGCTCGAAGATCGCCGTGACCTGCAATGGCGACGACACCAAGGGCTGGATCGCGATTTCGAGCAAGACGGGCGACAAGTGGGGCGCGCTGGATCTGTCCATCGCCACCAAGGAAGCTGTGAACGTCGATGCTCCCGGCCCAGTGGCTTACTCGGCGGACGGCAAGGATCTGGTTATCGGCCAGATTGGCGAAGTGAATCAGGCTGGCGACAGCCTGCTGACGATCTACGGCCCGGACGGTAAGCTGAAGGCCAAGGTGGAACTCGGCTTGAACGACATTGCTGGCCTCGCGGCTCATCCGAAGTCTGGCAAGTGGTTCGCGACCGACTTCTCCTGGGTCGACGCTTCGAAGGGCGGCCTGTTCGCCATCGATCCGAAAGCTGGCGCCGGCAAGGCGGCCACGAAGATTGTCGGTCTCGACAAGCCCGCTGGCTGCGCGTTTGACGCTGATGGCAACCTCTATATCACCGTCTTCGGCAAGGCCGATGGCACCCCGACTGGCCAGATCGTGAAAGTTTCTGGTCTCTAACGAAATCGCGGGGCAGGTTCTCGACTGTGCTCCGCTCGTCAGATACCACTGCACTCGCTTGCAGCCACGCATGACGCGTTGATCGACCAGGGAAGGGGCAAACGCCGCTTTCACTTGAAGATCAGGGTGTTGTGCGTGGCTGCTTGCGTTTCAGAACAGTCTGTTCATTTCGGTGGACTCCGCAGTTTATGGCAAACTGCGGGTAATCGCGGAACTTTGCTTGAGAATCCTCATCAAAAGCTACGGCGCGCAGTCCAAAGCGACATGCGTTGATTGACGGCGCGGGACAGCTAGAGCCAGTATGAGTTCGCGCTCGGCGAACTCTTAGAATGCACAATAAGACAGTCCGCAATCCGAGGCTGCGGCACCACGAGGGTTTGCTAATGCTGATTTCCTGGCTGAAGACGTTCGTAAGTCGAGCCTCGCGTCGTTCGAAGTCAAGATTGCGTCACCGGACTGGCTTACAGGCGGCTCAACTCCGAACGGTGGATGTTGCTGAGAACCTTGAAGATCGATCCTTGCTGACGGTTACGGCGCTGTTCATCCAGAACGAACTGCAAGTGATCACGAGTGCTGGCGAGAGCGTTGCGGTTCGAGTGAACCCATCCAACAGTACCCGCGTGCAAGTGCTGGCCAACGGGACCCCATTGGCCTCAATGCCCGCCGTGACGCCATCTCAGGTGCAGCGTCTGAGTGTATTCGGTGACGGCGGTAATAACGCCATCGACCTGAGTGCTGTCTCTTCAACGACCTTCAGTTCGCTCAGCCAGATTCAGGTCGATGCCGGAAACGGCAACGACACCATCATCGGATCGTTGAATCTGAATGATTCGCTGCGCGGCGGCGACGGTAACGACACCATCAACGCCGGTTCGGGCATCAACATTCTGGACGGCGGCAACGGCAACGACCTGCTCGACGGCGGTGCCGGTAACGACATCATCCGCGCTGGTGACGGCGCGGACAACGTGTTGCGCAGTTCAGGGAACGACAATATCGACGGCGGTGACGGCGATGACCTGCTCTATGGTGGCAATGGCGACGACACCATCCTCGGCGGTAACGGTGCCGACTTCATCGAGGGTGACGCGACCGGCACGGCCGACATCGGCAACGATAACATTGACGGCGGCTTCGGACGGGACACCATCCGCGGCAATGGCGGCAATGATATTCTGAACGGCAACCTGGATGGCGACTCGCTACAGGGCGACGACGGCAACGACTCCCTGCTTGGCGGTGGGGGCAACGACCTGTTGCAAGGCAACAATGGCGACGACGTGATCGCGGGCAACGCTGGCCTCGACACGATGGAAGGCGGCGCTGGCAACGACAGCATGGACGGCGGTGCCGATGGCAACCTGATCTACGGCGATGATTCGCTCTTTGCGACGACCGGTAATGATACTCTCGTTGGCGGCATGTCGAATGACACCATGTATGGTGGTCAGGGCAACGACCAGGCTTATGGTGGTTCTGGTAACGATTTCGTCTCTGGCGATAACGGTAACGACAGTATCTTCGGAAACGCTGGCAACGACACGCTGGAAGGTGGTAACGGCGACGACCTGTTGAATGACAACGCTGGTGCGAACCTTCTGTACGGCGACGACGCGAATAATTTCACGATCGGCAATGATACGGTTATTGGTGGTATAAATAACGACGCCATTTTTGGCGGTTTCGGTGACGACTCACTGTTGGGAGGTGCCGGAAACGACGCCATCAATGGCGGTGAAGGCGATGATACCATTACAGGTAATAGTGGCGTCGACTCGCTGGACGGGGGCGGGGGCGATGACATGATCATCCGGCAGCCGGGCGGGGCGACCGACACGACAGCGGGTGGCAGCGGCGGCGACACCGTCGAGTTCCGAGGCAATGCGGCAGGCAATACGATCACCGTAGGTGCTTCGGGTGGGCTCCTGACAGTGACCGATTCGTCCGGCACCACGACTGTCCGCGAGGACGTGACACGTGTCGTCATCAACGCTGGTGCGGGCGATGATATTATCAATATCAACAATCTGTCCGGTGTCAGTCGCCCGGTAGTGCTGATCGTTAATGGCGAAACCGGCGCGGACGTTATTAACGGTGCTGGAAACAACTCTGGTGCAGTGCTGGTGCAGTTCAACGGTGGTGTGGAGAACGACACCATTACGGGTACTGCCGGAGCTGACACGATCGATGGTGGTGATGGCGACGATCTGCTCGACGGCAGCGCCGGAAACGATCGCCTGTTCGGTCAGGCCGGGCTGGACACCGTCTCGGGCGGCGTTGGTCTCGACGTGCTCGACGGCGGTGACGGCAATGACTCGATGTCCGGCAACGACGGCGACGACTCGATGCTGGGCGGCCTCGGCAACGATTTCATGAACGGCGATGCCGGCAACGACACCATCTACGGCGGCTTCGGCGATGACAACCTCGTCGGCTGGGATGGCAACGACCTGATCTTCGGCGAGAGTGGTAACGACGCCCTGCTGGGAGCCATCGGCAACGACTCGCTGGATGGCGGCGTGGGCAATGACTTCATGCGAGGTCACGCGGGTAACGACTTCGTCAAGGGCGGTGATGGCGACGACACCATGCGCGGCGATGGCGGTAACGACACCATGCGTGGCGGTGACGGCAACGACTTCATCGACGGCCTGGAAGGCGACGACCTCATCAATGGCGATGACGGCAACGACACCATCAGCGGCGACATCGGCAATGACGTGATCCTCGGCGGCGATGGCAACGACATCCTCACGGGTGCCCTTGGCAACGATACCCTGCTAGGTGGTGACGGTGACGACACCATCGCAGGTAACGGCAATGCTGATAGGATCGCCGGCAATCAGGGCACGAACTCGATCAGCGCCGAGCCCGGCGAGATTGATGAGACCTTCGTGCTCAGCGCGGCGTTGCTGACGGCGTTGAATCGGTTCTAGTCCGGCGAGTCATCCAGCCTCGCCACTGGCGAGGTTGCGATGATGGAGAACATCAAGGACTTGCTGACGGTCTTTCCGACACATGGTCGGCTGGAATGGATCGGCCTGCGCACTGAACGTCGCGGGTCGGTCGACATCGTCCAGGCCACGAACGCCCGTGCTGGTTTTGGCTTGGAAGGTGATCGCACGGCCAAAGGACGCGGCGGCTCCAAGCGGCAGGTAACCTTGATTCAGCATGAGCACTTCGCCGTTCTCAGCAGCTTTGTGGGGCGCGCCGTTCAACCCGAGCATCTGCGGCGGAACCTGGTGATCTCTGGCATCAACCTGCTGGCCCTGAAGGGCGTGCGTTTCCGAGTTGGCGACGTCCTGCTGGAAGGTACTGGCCCGTGTGCTCCGTGCTCGCGCATGGAAGAGGTGCTGGGGCGCGGCGGTTACAACGCTATGCGCGGCCATGGCGGTATTACAGCCGTCATTCTCGAAGGCGGCAGTTTGAGCATCGGAGATGCCGTCAGCGTTTCGGCGACTGACGAAGGTCATGCGTGATTTGCAGATCGGATGATCGTGGCTTTACGCACTCATCGCCTTCGAACGCTCAAAACGCTACGTTTTTCGGTGTTCTGTTGTGTGTGGGCGGTCCGCCACTCGAAACGTCTGAACTCGTCTATGCGTGATTTGGCGGTTCGGTCTATAGTCTCGGATATCAGACGGGAAATAGGGATTGTTCCCGCATATCGACTGTATCTCGCGACTTGAGGGTCAACCGTCATGAGGACAACTGCTACCTCAACTCTGTTGGTTTTGTCACTGGCTGCGACTGCTTCCGCCGAACCGCGTCCGGAACACGAAACTCAGCGCACTCAGGCCAGCCAGGCTTATCAGTCTGGTGATTATGCCAAAGTGCTGGATATCTCGTCGGGCATTCTGACGGCCAACCCCACAGACGATGTGGCGATGCACCTGCGTGGCAGTGCGCGAGTGGAGTTGGGCATTGCGAGCAAGAACAGTCAGCTGATTCGCGATGGTATTACAGACTCGCGAACGGCTCTCGAAACCACTAAGACCGGTTCGTACAACTACTACATGCCGTACCTGTACGGCATGACGAATCTCGGCATCATTGAGAAGCACCCGCCGCACGCCAAGACCTCGGTGGATATTGCTAATCAGTTATTGGCTCGCCAGGGCGTCGATGCGGAATCCCGCGCGAACATTCTCTATCAGCGAGCAATTGCCAAGAACGCTTTGGGCGAAGCCAATGCCGCTCTGGAAGATTACAAGCTGGCTGTTATCGCCAACCCCAAGCATCTCGGCTCGCTGATGGCGCTCGCGGACGCACTGTCGCTAATCGGACAGAACGATGCAGCTCTGGCGACTTTCAATCAGGCGGTTCAGGTTCTGCCGAACGAACCTCTGGTCCACAACAATCAAGGCATGCTGTTGCAGCAGATGGGCCGCACGAACGAAGCCATTCAGGCTTTCTCTACGGCTCTGCAGAAGAGCCCCAATTACTTCACCGCGCTGACCAATCGCGGGTTCTCTTACCTGGAAGGCGGCAACCCAGCCCAGGCGGAGAAGGACTTCAACGCGTCGCTGCAGATGAACCCCAATCAGATCGGTGTGTATAGCCTTCGCGGCAGTACCAAGCTGGTCCGTGGTCAGTGGAAAGAAGCCATTGCTGACTATGAGATCGTGCTGAAGTCCGATCCCACCAACTACGTGGCCTATTCGGACATCGGTTTCGCGAAGTACTTCGGCAAGGACTACAACGGCGCGCTGGAAGCTTTCAACAAGGTCGTTGAGTTGCAGCCAACGGCGCACTTCATGAACCCTTGGCGCATCATCACTCTGATTCGTTTGGGACGCGGGCAGGAAGCTGCCACCATCGCTCAGGCCAGCCGTCAGAAGACGGAAGCTCAACGTGACTGGATCGATCAAGTGATCCTGTTCCACGTGGGTGACATGACGTCGGCTCAGCTGTTATCGATTGCGGCTAAGGCCGACAAAACTGTGCAGAACGCTCAGGCTTGCGAAGCCCGCTTCTTTATCGGAGAGCAGTTCTCTGCCGCCGGTCGTCCGCAGGAAGCCGCTCAAAGCTACCAACTCGCTCTGCAGATGCAGACTCGCGGCCTATCGGCTTACCGCGGTTCCATGTACGCGTTGAACAAGTTCCAATAACCCATCATGAGACTGGGCATCTACGGCGGCGCTTTTGATCCGGTGCATCTCGGCCATCTGTTGTTGGCCGAGAGCTGCCGCGAACAATGCCGCCTGGATGAAGTCTGGTTTGTACCGACTCGCCGTCCCGCGCACCGCCCGGATTCTTTGACGTCGGGCAAAGAGCGTGTGGAAATGCTGGAACTCGCGATCGCTGGAGTTCGCGAGTTCCGCGTCAGCCGCCTGGAGCTCGACCGCGATGTGGTTTCCCGAACGGTCGAAACCCTGCGCGAGATCCATCAGCAGCGGCCTGATGATGAACTCTTTCTGCTGATTGGTGCTGATTCGCTCCGCGATTTCATGACGTGGAAAGAGCCTGAAGCGATCGCTGAGCTCGCCACGATCGCTGCGGTCAATCGCGATACAACTGCAGCTCAGCAGTATCTCTCCGCGTTGCCGGAATCCGTGCAACGCAAGGTGCAGTTCGTTTCGATGACGCCGATCGGCATCTCCGCCACGGACATCCGCGAACGCGCCGCCTCCGGTCGCTCACTCCGCTTCCAGCTCCCGCGTGCTGTCGAGGTCTACATCGAGCAGCACCGTCTCTACCGTCCGCAGTAGGTGGGAACCGCTTCTCGGCTCAGGTGTGAGCCTGCCGCTGGCGTACGGACGAAGTCACCGAGGTTTCTTTCGTCCGGTCAAGCATCCGCCTGCTCAAGTTCACGAACTGAGTGCGCATTGTTCGACGGGGCGTTGAAGATCGTCCATATTTCAAGCCTTCTTCTGGTTGCATCTCTCAGACAAGTGGAACATCCATGATCTCTGTGCCGTCGGTTGCTCGAGTTGGCATTTTGGTGCTCGCTCTGGGGTGTCTTGGTTGTGGCAACTCGGAACGTCAGGTTGGCGAAACGGTCGAACGTTCGGGGCAACCGCCCGTTACATACGTGTCCGAGAGCGATCCAAAGATGTCGGCGGCCATCAAGAAGGCGCAAGACACGGTCGATGAATTTATCCCCGCATTGAACAGCCCGAAGCCGACCAGCTCGGGCTTTGCCGTGAAGATGCCTGTTACGGACGGCAAGAACACCGAGCACATGTGGGTCAGTCAGGTGTCGTTCAAAGACGGAAAGTTCAACGGAGTGCTCGGAAACGAGCCGGACACCGTCAAGACTTTCAAGCTTGGGCAACCGGTGGAGATCGCCAAGAACGAAATCTCCGATTGGATGTATATCGATAACAGCAAGTTAGTCGGCGGCTACACCCTGAGAGTGCTGCGCGATTCCATGCCAGAGAAGGAACGAGCTGAGTTCGATCGCAGCGTCCCGTTTACCGTCGAATAGTCAGGTGCAGTCGTCTGCTGAAGCGCCGACCATTATCGCGCATGGAGTAGTGCATGTTCGGGTTCCTGAAGAGGTGGTTTGCGGCTTCGAGTCCGTCCGATGAAGACGAGTCGGAACTGGAATCTGTGACTCGCGAAGAGGCGCTCAGGATCGCTCAATCGGAAGCCATCCGCGGTTTTGAGGATCGTGGCGAGTCGATCAGCTATATCACCTATTCAGAACAATTCGCCGACTACTGTTGCTGCCAGTTCACCCAGGAAGCCGGAGGATGGGTTCTGAGTTTGCGGACGCTTCTCCCTCATGAACGCCTGCCGGGTGAAGAGATTCAGGATGAACAGATCGTCGAGCTAATTCGACGAGGCAATACGATCGGGGCGATCAAGTTGTATCGCACGAAGTATGAGGTTGGTCTGGCGGAAGCCAAACACGCCGTCGAAGCAATGTTGGAGAAGCTTTTTTGACGCTGCCGAGCTGTCGCGATTCAGGGACCTGCAGTTTGAATATCCCCCAACAGACCGTTGAGCTACTCACAATGCCCGTGCTGCGATTAGAACTTGGCAACCAGCGGTGGCGGCAGTGTTGGAATTCCTGAGGCTGCTGGGTTCTGCATGATGGGCGATTGGCCGGGCACATGACTGCGGGTTCCGCACCTATTCCTGACGAAGACGATCAACGCATGATTCGACTCCAAGGCGGAGATCGAACGGCTTTTGATGAGATCGTCGACACGCATGGCGGAGCTTTGTATGGGTTCTTCATGAAGAACACGCGTGATGAGTACCTCGCTGAGGATCTCACGCAGGAGACGTTGCTGCGCGTCTACAACATGTTCTGGGATTACCTGCCGGTGGGCCGTTTTAAGGCGTGGTTATTCCGAATCGCACGCAATTTGCTGATCGACACCGTGCGCCGACGTTCGCACGATGCGCTCGTGAAAGCGGTCAAAGGCAAGTACGAAGATGACACCGAATTGATCTCAACCGTTGCGGGCGAGTTTCTCTCACCCGAGCAAGTTGCCGATCATTCGGAACTCGCCAGTCTGCTGGACGGCATGCTAGACCTGTTGCCGGACGAGCAGAAGGCGGCGTTCATCTTGTTTCACTTCGTCGGGCTGTCGTTGCCAGAGATTGCCGAAGTGTTCGAAACATCCTTGCCTACCACCAAAAGCCGCTTGCGGCTGGCGCGCGAAAAGCTCAGCGCCTGGATGGTGGAAAAGGGCATCATCAATCCGCACGAACCAGAGAACTAAGTTTCGAATCGTCCCCACGGGATGGGAGCTACCGACATGTCCTTCTTCAGTCGTTTAACCGATATCGTGACCTGCAATCTGACCAAGCTTCTGGAGGAAGCTGAGGATCCGCTGGCTGCGATTGCGCAGATCATTCGCGAAATGGAAGAAGGTGTGGCCGGTGCCCGCCGCAGCATGCAGACCGCCAATGCGAACGAGCAGCGGCTGCAGAATGAGATCGACGAGCACCGCGAACAGGTTGGCTATTGGGCGGATAAGGCTCGCGACCAGCTGAAGGGCGGGCATGAGGATCAGGCACGCTTGGCACTGGTTCGCAAACGTGAGGTCGAGAATCTGATCGCCGGGCTGGTGCAGCAACTCGAAGCCGCGACATCCACGCGCGAGCACTTAGCGACCACGTTTCGAGCGCTGGAAGCCCGCCTGGCCGAAGCGTTGAGACGTCAGCAGGAACTCAAAGCCACCGGCAAGACGACGCCCGATCAAGATTCAACGACGGTGACCGGCGAGGAATCTGCGGCCCTGATGTCAGATGACATCGAGGATGAACTGGCTGCCCTTAGGCGCGAACTCGCTCCGGAACCCAAGGCCGACGGCAAGAGTCATCCCGCTTCGACGGATTCGAACTGACCGTTCAGCCGCTGCACGGCATCAGTCGGGTTCATGTTGAACAGAGCTCGACCGCCGGTGCCCCAGTTTCCGGCGTTGTAATGGAAGACCGCTGCCGCGTCGCGCAACAGCCCGACTGCTTCGACCTCCTCCATGTCACCACCTTCGATCGCTTCGAACCGGATATTCACAGCGACAAAGGCGGTCAGCAGGCCGGTTTCCAGATCGCGGGCGAAAGCCACCGTGTCGTGCCACTGGCAGTCCAGCCAGCGCACGTCTTTCGGTTTGCCGAGCTTGCTGGCAAGCTCGAAGAACTTGAGTTCCAGTTGCTCGCGTTGAATCTTGAAGCGTGCGATGCCCTGCTCAGCTTCCTTGCGGCGCAGCCACTTGAGCAGGGGCTGCCCGACAACCAGGATCAGAATGACTGCCAATACCAGCGCCGCGACGATGTATCCAAAAATCAGCATCGAAGATCTTCTCTAGAACACGAATCTGTCTGCGCAATGACGCAGATCGAGACCGTTCTACTGCTCACGGACGCCGCAGCCAAGCTAGGCCATCAGCCGCTCGATGGGCTGTCCGGAACTCAACTTGATCGGCCGACCGATCTGGGTGATGACCTCTTTGGAGTATTCGACACCCAGCACCTTCAGCATGGTGGCGTAGAGATCCTGGACCTGGATGGGGTCTTTCGGGTCTTTGGACCCATCAGGATCGGTTTCACCGATGAGTTGGCCCCTCGTCAGCCCGCCACCGCCAACCAGACAGGAGAACCATTTTGGCCAGTGATCGCGACCGGCCAGCGGGTTGATGGACGGCGTTCGACCGAACTCGCCGATGACGAGTACGACGGTCGATTGCAGCAGATCGCGCGACTTCAGGTCCTTGAGCAACGTTCCCAGCGCGGGATCGAGTAGTTCGGCCTGGCTGGCATGTCCCGAATAGTTGTTGGCGTGCGAGTCCCAGCCGTTCAACGTGACCTCAATGGCACGCACGCCTGTTTCCAGCAGGCGTCGCGCGACAAGGCAGCCTCGCCCGAAACGGTGGTCGCCATAGGCGGTCTTCATGGCGTCGGGTTCGTCGGCGATGTCGAAAGCTTTGAGCTGTTCCGAGTTCATCATCGTCAGCGCACGCTGCACGGTCAGCTGATGCAGCGTGTTCTCCGTCTGAATACGGCGGCCCTGTGAAAACGACTTGGAGACCACTTCGAGGCCCTTGACGCGCCGCAGCTGCCGGTCTCCATCACCGACAAAGGATTTCATGTTGTGGAGATGCCGCCCCGGATCGAAGACTCGAAACGCGTCGAAGGCGTCGCCGAGGAAACCGCCGCGAGCTGGAAACTGTCCATCCGCGAGAGATACGTGGGCTGGAATCTCCAGGCCCTCAGCCGGAAGCTCATGGGTGAGAATCGCTCCCAGCGAGGGGAAGGTCAGAATCGGATCGGGGCGATAGCCGGTTTTCATGAACGTCGCGCCGCGCTCGTGATCGCCTTCTTTCGTGCTCAGCGACCGAATGACATTCATTTCACCCAGCTGTTCGGCTACCTGAGGATAGAAAGACGCGATTTCACAGCCGCTGATCGCAGTCTTGATGGACGTGGTTTCCCCGCCGGTTTTGGAATTGGGGTGTGGATCCCACGTCTCCAGCTGCGATGCTCCACCGGCCAGAAAGACGACCAGCAGGGACTTACCGCGCTGTTTGCCGCGTTCGTTCGCGGCTTTCAAATCCAGAGACGGCAATGCGAACGAAAGGCCCAGACCCGCTGCCAGGTGCAGGGCGTCCCGTCGGGTCAGCAGAGGTGAAGAGAGCATCGCCGGTTTCCTGAGCAGAGAGAGTCTCACTCAAAATCGAGCTGATTTGTCGATCCAGCAGCGTAGTACCCTTCGGTCACGCCAAAAGATTCACGCCCGACGGAACTGCGCAGATGCGGTTGGGCACTCTCGCGACTACTGCGCCAGCTCCAGGAAGAGTTTCGCCCGTTGTTCGACGATATCCAGACTCTTATGCCAGAAGTCCGGTTTTCGCAGGTCGTAGCCGAACGAGCTTTGAACGGCGTCTTCGGCGTCTTGATTGCCCGTGGCAATCAGGAACTTGCGGAACTGGGCGGGGAAGTCCGGCGAGTCCTTGGCGAGAGCGTACGTTCCCAGCGACAGCAGGTAGCCGAACGTGTAAGGGAAGTTATAGAACGGCCAGCCGGTGATATAGAAATGCAGCTTCGACACCCAGAACAGCGGATACCAACCGTCGTCCGACAGCGAGTTCAAGTACGCCTCTTGTTGAGCTGCGACCATCAGTTCAGACAGTCGTGATGCCGGGACTTCGCCGTTGGCTCGCGCCTGATGGAAGCGGTTCTCGAAGATAAACCGACAGTGGATGTTCATCAGGAAAGCGACCGAATCGCCCAGCATTTTGTCGAGCAACGCCAGTTTGTCCTCGCGCGTCTGGCAACTCGCCAGGCGGTTCTCGGCGAGGACGGCTTCCGTGAAGGTGGACGCCGTTTCGGCGAGGTTCATCGGGTAGTCGCGCAGCAGGCCCGGTTCGTCGCGCAGGACCCATGTGTGATAGGCGTGCCCGATTTCATGCGCCAGCGTCGACATGCTGTCGACCGTGTTGGTGAAGGTCATGAAGATGCGTGACTGTTTGCGCGTAGGCAGATCGGTGCAGAAACCACCTTGCCGTTTGCCGCCGCGGTTCTCGACTTCGATCCAGCGCTTATCCAAAGACATTTTGGCGAAGTTGCCCAACTCGGGACTGAAGCCCGCGAACGACTTGAGAACCAGATCGCAGGCTTCGTCATAGCTCAGGGTTGATGACTGAGTTCCTGAAGTGGGTAGGGGGGCATCGACGTCGAAGTAGGCCAGCTTGTCGAGGCCCAGCAACTCGGCCTTCTTCTTGAGGTACTGAGCCAGGCAACTTTTGCGGGCTGTCACTGCCTCCCACATGGCGTCGAGCGTTTCACGCTGCATGTGATTGAGGGCCAGCGGCGCGGCAAGATGATCGACTCCCAGCCGTTTGTACTTCGTGAGACGGCTACCCGAGATGTGGTTGATCGCATCCGCGCACGTATCGCTGAGCGACCTCCACGCCTTGGTCGTGGCGAGAAAATTGTTCTCGCGGACTTCCCGCAGCGGCGAATCCCAGTCCACCTGCCCCGGCGACTTGGAGACAATCTCACCTTTCTCCATGACGTGCACACGCAACTCACCGGAGAGACGATCGTAGAGCCGTCCCCAGGCGTGCAGGCCGTCAACGTCGAGGTCCGCGGCCAGCAGTTCCTGATCCTTCGGCAGACGCAGCGCTGCGTTGCGACGGCAGGTATCCAGAAAGTAAGCGTTGATCTTCAGGCCGGGATCAGCGGCGATGAATGCCTTGTAGGTCTTGTCGTCAGCAGCCTGCAGCGCGAATTCAATGTTGGTGGAGATGCGCGACCACTGCGGCATCTGGGCTGCGAGTTCACCTTCGATCTGCATGCAGAGTTTGTTAGCGGCGTCCGCTGCACTGTGGCATTCGATGAATGCTCGAATCGCCGTGTACTCGGAACGCACGGCCTCGTACCGCTTCAGGAAATCACTCCAGCCTGTCGCATGCTGAGCGTTGCCGCTGACTGGCGGCAATGTGTCTGAGTCCTCGGCCAGTTTGGCGGTGGCAACCTTGAGTTCATCCAGCGCCGCGCGAAAGTCCGTTGTCTGCGGGTTCGGGTAGAGAGAATCCAGTTCCCACGTCAGCGAGAAGCGAGCCGTCATGAAGTGCATCCTGCGAAATTATGTGGAGTGTCAGCTGCGCCTCACTGAACCGCTCTGCAAGCAGGTCGCGGAGGCTGTTCGAAGCAGCTCAGCCTGGAGTGTTGTCGGAACGCGGCGGTGACGGCAATCGAGCGGCGTCGGACAATAGGACAATAATTGCATCAAGCCAGAGGCGGCCCGGCAAACGGATTCACCGGGCCGCCCTGCTGGTTGCGATTAGCGGCAGTACGGATATCCGTAATAGCCACCGTAGTACCCTCGCGGCGCAACTTGGTAGCCGCCATAGAAGCCTCCGTAGAAACCTCCAGAGCGGTAGCCGTAGCCATACGAGGGGTAGCGATAGCCATACCCCCCATATCCGCTGTTCCGGTAACCACCGTAGTGGTTGTGGTGATGATGGCGATAACCACCACCATACCTGTACTGAGCGTCGGCCGTACCGGCCGCGAGGCTCATGCCCAGCACCATCAGTGCTGCGCACACGCCCCTCTTCATCCACGTCGTCATGAGAATTCTCCTCCCAGACTGGAATCGCGCGCAGCCGACCCACTGTCGACCGCTGTCTGAGAAGAGAACGAAGCTCGACGCGGATTCTTCCCGGCAACTTTTCTACTGAGGAAGAGTGTTGTCAGTCCTTGCGGCGGGCGGACCAGGCTTCGCAGTTGTAGGGTACGTCGATGACCTGTAGATCGTGCTGATCGAGATACGCCACAAGTTCCGTCATGAAGGCTGCGAAGCGTTGCGGACCGGCGATGATGTTGAGGCGGTTATGGCTGCGCCACAGATCGAGATAGCGTTCGCGTGGCATCGAGATCACGTGACGTTCCGTGCGATGGCCGAGGAACGAAAAGTCGCCCGTCGATTCCAGAATCTCGCCCCACGCTCGATCGCGATAAGCTTCGTCGAAGTCCGGGACGTGCCGACGGATCGCGTCCTCGGTCCAACCCAGAACTTCGCTGTCGCGATTGGCTCGGTTGTTCCAGATCGCCGTGAAGAGACAACCGGGCTGCAGGATTCGTCGCAATTCGGGCATCGCGCGTGGCGGATCAGCCCAATGAAAAGCCTGAGCGGCCACAGCCCACCGTTGCGACCCGTCGGCGAGTTGGCTGTGCTCGAACGTGCCGCTGTTCCAGCGAGCTTCCGGAACATCCGCTTTGGAGCGCATGGCTTCGTTTGGTTCCAGTGCCGCTACGCGAAAACCTCGATCGACCAGCAAGCGGGTCATGATGCCCGTGCCCGCTCCGAAATCAGCGACAGGATCACCGGCAACGACCTGTGCGTCCGCGATCAGCAGGTCGAGCAACTTCTGAGAATACGTCGGCCGCGCCCGTTGATAAGCATCAGCCTGTCCGGAGAAGTCGCCGAGTCCCACAGTGGGTCCTTTGCCTGATTGCTGCGCTATCGCACCAGCATGTAGCGAGTCTGTCCGCCAACGATGGTCATGCTGGCGCGACCACGAACCTTCCACCCTCCGAACGGTGTATTGCGGCTCTTCGATCGGAACTCACCCGGATCGATCGTCCATTCAACCGTCGGGTCGATCAGCGTGATGTCCGCATCCGCGCCGGCTTGCAGAGTACCCTTCTGCAAGCCAAGTAACTTCGCCGGGCCGGTTGTCAACTTCGCGATCAACTGCGGCCAGGTCAGATGCTTCGGTTCGATCAACGTCTTAATGCAGATCGGCAGCAGCGTTTCGAGTCCCACGATCCCAAACGGAGCCAGATCGAGCTCGATGTCTTTCTCTTCCTCGGCGTAGGGCTGATGGTCCGAACTGATGATCTCGATGGTGCCGTCTTTCAAGCCCTCGATCAGCGACCGCACGTGATTGAGACCGCGCAGCGGCGGCTGAGTCTTGAAGTTCGAATCGAAGCTCTGCAGTTCGGCGTCCGTGAGCGCCAGATGATGCGGCGTCACGTCGCAAGACACCTGTACGCCCTTTTCCCGTGCCCGGCGGATCAAGTCCACGCTGACTGTCGTTGAGACGCACATCAGATGCAGACGGCAGTTGTTGTTGCGAGCCGCCAGAGCGATGTCGCGGCTCACCATGATGCTTTCCGCAGCCGACGGAATGCCAGCGAGCCCCAGCACTGTCGAATACTTGCCTTCATGCATCACACCGTTGCCGACGAGTTCCGGCACCTGCGGCGAATTCAGCACGGGCACATTGAACATACGGGCGTATTCCAGTGCCCGCCACATGATTTCCGCATTGGCGATCGGGTGTTTGCCATCCGTCAGAGCGACAGCGCCACCTTCCACCAACTGACCGATCTCAGCCAGTTCCTCGCCCTTGTTACCTTTCGTGACTGAGCCCAGCGGGAAGACGTTGCAGTTGCCGGCGCGCTTCGCCATCAGCAACACGAACTCGGCATCACTGCGATTATCGATCGGCGGGTTCGTGTCCGGCATTGATGCGATGCTGGTGAAGCCACCCGCGATGGCCGCAGCGGTTGCCGTTGCCACCGTTTCATCTTCTTCGTTACCGGGTTCACGCAGCGCGACGTGTACATCGATCAGGCCGGGGCAGACGATCAAGCCCGTCGCGTCGATCAGTCGATCCGCGACCGCTGCTGAATCGATTCCGACGATGCGATCATCGCGTAGCAACAAGTTGCCAATCCGGTCCAGGTTCTGGCTCGGGTCGATGATGCGGCCGCCGCGAATCAGTGTCGTCGTCATGCGAGTATTCCGGAGAGCTTCTTGTTGCCGGCCGCGCGGGCCAAAGTGTGTTGGAGGGATGTTTCAAGGACGCCAAACCCGCTGTGGTCCTAATCAGTTCCGAGTTGTTGCCGTCGTTGTTGGATGAGGAACAGCACGGCCATGCGAATGAGCAGGCCGTTCGTGACCTGATCCAGAATGACGGAGTGCTTGCCATCCGCGACTTCGGGAGTGAGTTCCACTCCGCGATTGATCGGACCGGGGGCAAGTATCAAAACGTCTTTCTTGGCTTTGCGGATGCGGTCACCGTTCATGCCGAAGAAGTGTGCGTATTCGCGGATCGACGGGAAGTACGCGCTGCGTTGCCGCTCGAACTGAATTCGCAGCAGGTTGATGCAATCGGTCTCCGAGAGCACTTCGTCGAGGCTGTTAGAAACCTCCACACCCAGTTCTTCGATGTGCGGAGGGATCAAGGTTGACGGCCCGCAGACGATGACTCGGGCTCCGAGCTTCTTCAGTCCCCAGATGTTCGAGCGAGCAACGCGTGAGTGCAGGATGTCGCCCACCAAGGTGACCGTCTGGCCGGCCAGACTGCCGCGATGTTCGCGAATCGTGAAGATGTCGAGCAGGCCTTGCGTCGGATGTTCGTGCTTGCCGTCGCCCGCGTTGACGACGCTCGCCTTGAGGTACTTCGCCAGCAGATGCGGGGCACCCGAACTGCTGTGCCGCACGACCACTTGATCAACACCCATGGCTTCGATGTTGCGGGCCGTATCGATGAATGTCTCGCCTTTGGAAACGCTGCTGCCCGAGGAACTGAAGTCGACGGTGTCAGCACTCAGGCGTTTGGCGGCGAGGCTGAAACTCGTGCGGGTGCGCGTCGAAGGCTCGAAGAACAGATTGGCGACAACAGTGCCAGACAGCGCCTTCAGCTTCGTTTCACCGGAGGCTGCCAGCCGCTTGAATTCAGCGGCTTTGTCGAGAATCAGCGTGATCTCTTCGGCGGATAATTCTTGCAAACCAAGCAAATGCTTGCGGGTCCACTGCGGACTCGCCTTCGTCTCCGGCGAACTCTGGAGAGACATTGAGGGCCTCAGAAGTGTGGCAGCGAAATCAATCCACGAGCCATCGCGAATTCTTCACAAGATAACTTTGAGGATACCGCGCTTCAATCGGTCGCCACTTCAGCGCCAACTGTCGCGGTCGGGACGTTGATCGCGGCTGGTGGGGCGGCGTTTCAAAATGAAATTCAGAACCGCCAGCACCGCAAACAGCGGTAGCGTATGCAGCAGCAATCTCGGACTGCGGGCGAACACCAGCAGCGCCAGCGCGAGGCCAATCAGAGTGCTGGGTGAGACATCCGCCCAGGCGGCTGGCCGTCTTTTGGTTGGCAGCGCAATCCACAGGGCGCTCATCACTAAGCCAACGCGGGCGAACGCCGCAATCCAAAGTTCGTTGCGTTCGGTTGGATCTGTCCCGAACTTCAGAATCCCCGCCAATGCGAGACATCCCAACGCAATCAAGCCAACACGCAGGCGGCTGAGCTTGATCGTCCGAGGAGCTGAAGAGGGCGATATCATTCCCGGATTGTGGCGGCAATGCCTCGCTACTCAAGGCTGCAGAGCAAATGAGTCTTTCGCTCTCTGTTTGACCACGCGTATTACGGCCCCTCCGTGATCATCATCCCTGCGACGCAGCGCTGAGAGCACTCCTGAACTTTCTTCAGTTCGAAGCTGCCGTGATCCGAATCGCCCGTGAAATAGGTCGCCTGGAATGTGCCATCGTCGGCCTGGCCAGTATACGTGCAGATACCGCCGATGAACCGACCGAGGTCCTCTTCACCTTCGAAGGAACACATTTCACCCTTCTCGGTCACCTGCAGCGGGACATCGAACTCGTAGGGGATCACACCTGCGTAGGTTGATCGGAAGTGGGCGTTGTAAGAGTTCTCACCGTCTTTGGTGATGATGGCCCGCAGGCGACCGGCTCGATGACTCAGTTCGCTGCGCCATTCGCCCTCCCAGCAGCCCGCGATCTCACGGTCTGGGTAGGCATAACTCTGGCACTGTCGCCACTGACGCTCGAACGACGAACAGCCAACCAGCATGCCCGACATCAGGAGCCCGATGCCTATCAGCAGGCGGCGCTGCAGCGTGGAATGTGTTGGCATGGACCTGCCTCGCGAATTCGGCGCATTCGGGAATACCGTCTTGTGCCATCGACGAGGTGTATCCAGCAGCTCAAATCTAATCGACACAGGCCATAAACTCTGCCTATCTTGTCATGCCTGCAACGCCGCAGACGCCGATTAGGTCAGTGGTTTGGCGAGTTAATGCCTCAGAAGTGGTGCTGTCCGCAGAATGGACCATGTTCGCTGGCCGGTCGTGGTCGATCTCTTCGAGGAGGCCCGCGCCGGGCTTGAGTCAAAGTTGAACGCTGTTGAGGAACCGGGCGAAAAACTCATCAGCGATGTCTGTTGCGAGCGGTTCCGTTGCAGTTCGCGGAGTGGACGTACAACATTGTCAGATCGGCGGCGATCAAAGAGAGCGACGGCATTCTGTCGCTTCAACAACTGGAAACTTGATGGGGCGAAGTCAAAACGAGCTTTGCCAAACTCAGGGGTGTTGGTCCAACGCTCAGGACCTGACCCACATCAATAGGTGATGGACGTGTTAGACGGCTGCCAACAGGCCGCGATCAGCAAGGCGTCGTTAGCGAATCAGGTGCGGGAAGCGAAATGACCCTCGCGTACGTGGACATCATCGACTGGCTGGCGATCGTTTGCGAACGACCGGCGGAAGACATCAAGACGTGGCTGTGGGTCGCGCTGGTGGCTGGCCTCGTCGTGTCGACGATGCAATTCGCCGTGATGATGGTGACTCGCTGGGGCAACAAAGAGGTCACCTGGAAGGCGCTGATGTGCTCGGTGCTCATCCACCTTTCCATAACGACCGGTGCCGTGGTGGTGTCGCCGCCGCCTCAAATCATCATGGCGGTCACTCAGCAAAAGAAAGAACCAACCCAGCAGATCCGTGAAGTGGTGGTCGAGGGGCATGAGAACGCTCCCGCCAGTACGGGTGGAAACACGCCCGTGTGGGAAAAACTGCCCGATAGTCCGCAGCGCCAACTGGCGCGGCTGGAGAAGGCGCCACTGGATTTCAGACCGCTGGAAGGTCCCGAACGTCGCAAAGAGGAATCGCAGCGTCCTGATATTGAGATCCCGAGCATTCCGCAGTTGCCGGAGATGCCCGTCGCTCGACCGGAGATCCAGAACACCGCCGAAGTGGGTGAGAAGCTTGAGTCGGCGGCTCCGCTGAAGATTGATGACCAGACCGCGGAAGCTCGGCCTGAGGTGAACGTACCGACTGTCACTTCCATGCGGCGCCCAACAGAGCGTCCCGGTGTTGCCAATGCATCGGTTGAGCGACAGTCCGCGAGCGGTTCGGTGCAACAGATCGGTGAGATTGGAAGTTCGGACGTGCCCTTGCCATCGGCGTCCGTGCCTTTGCCCAGCGTTCAAGCATCAGCTCCTCAGGCGATGATCGAACGCGACGTGCCCAGCGAAAAGATTCAGCGTCGTCGCGGTCCGACTCCGGTCGAATCCTCTGCTGAGACGGTCGGCTCCGGGACCGTTGCCGACACGAACGACGGTGCGGTTGGAGCTGTTGGTAAGCCGAAGTTCGATCGATTACGAACGCGCACGCCGAAGATGGAAGAATCAGGCGGCGTGCAGCGCTTCCAACCGGAGAAGACCCCGCTGTCGCCCAACCCGGTACCAGGGCCAGTGGTCGGTGTTCGCGAGGGAGTGGCATCGGTCGCTCCGGTGGATGGCATCAAACCAAACGCGGTGCGTCCGAATTTTGATCCGATCAATCGTGCCGCGACGTCCAGCCTGCCGCCGACGTACAGGTTGCGAAATCTCGCCAAGCGGGCTGAGACCGCTCGCAAGTACGGCGGCACAGACGCTTCCGAACGCGCTGTTGAGGGCAGCCTCAAATGGCTGGCACTGCACCAGAGCCCCGAAGGCTTCTGGGATGCAGACGGGTATCTGTCTCAATGTCCCGAGGGTGATCAATGCCGCGGGCGCGGCGCTGGCCGCACGGTCGATGATCGCGGCAACGAACGCGTCGACGGCTTCAGTCAGGCAGATGCGGGTGTCACCGGACTGGTGATTCTGGCGTTCCTCGGGGCGGGATATACGCATGAAGAGGGGCCCTACGCCGATCAGGTGGATCGTGCGTTGAGTTGGCTCATCCGCAATCAGCGCAGCGATGGTTACCTTGGTGCGGGAGCGGCCCGGTTCGAGCAGATGTACTGTCATGCGATTGCGACGTATGCCATGGCCGAGGCGCTTGGCATGCAGACCGATCGCACGTCGGACCGTCGGTTGCGAGTGCCTCTGCAGCGCGCGGTCGGCTACATCGTCAGTCAGCAAAGTCAGATTGATGGCGGTTGGCGCTACGAAAAGGGCCAGCGCAGCGACATGAGCATGTTTGGCTGGCAGTTGATGGCCTTGAAGAGCGCTGAGATTGCAGGCATTCCCACTCCCGAAGCCAGCCGGAAACTGATGATTCAGTTTCTGAAGGAACGCAGCCTCGGCCCGAGGAAGGGGCTGGCGGCTTATCGCGTGGTGGAGAAAGAGTTCACACAACTGCCCCCGACGCATTCCATGACCGCCGAGGCGTTGTTCTGCAAGCAAATGCTGGGCATGAAACGCGAGAACGAGGCCAGTTTGGAAGCGGTTGAATTCGTTATGGCCAAACGCCCCAGCCGCGAGACGGAAGACATCTATTACTGGTACTACGCGACGCTGGCTCTGTATCAGTTCGGCGGGAACGAATGGCGTCTGTGGAACGCCGACCTGCGCGAATACCTCATCAGGGATCAGCGGACGACCGGGCATGCGGCGGGCAGTTGGGACCCGAAAGGGCCGTGGGGCGTCTATGGCGGCCGGGTCTTCCAGACGGCACTGAGCACCCTGAGTCTGGAGGTCTACTACCGCTTTCTGCCGCTGTACCAGATCCAAAAGTCTGGCGACGTACTGGAATAACTCTGTTTCGCGCCACGTGGAATGCAGCTATTCTTCCGTTTGACTGTAGTCGTTCTGATGATTCATCCGTCGAGCGTGATACGGTGCTCAACGCCGCTGAATTCTTGACGCAAGCCTATCTGACATAACCGATTCCTGAGATTCCGACATGACCGAGCCCGCCTCCAGCAACACTTTCTCAAGCCCTCGCTTCTGGGTGATCACCGGGCTGATTCTAGCCTGCACGCTGTTCCGTCTGGTGGATCACGGACTGATTAACGTCGCGCCTGTCGGAGCTGTAGCACTATTCGGTGGCGCCTGTTTTGCGACTCGGCGTCAGGCTTTCGCCGTCACGCTGGGATCAATGCTACTCAGCGATGTTCTGCTCTATGTTGGCCGCTACCGCAGCTTTGCGAGTGACAGTTTGAAGTCGATGTTGTTCGTCTACGTGGCTTTTGCCGCCGTGGTGGCGATTGGCACTCTGCTGCGTAAGCGACGCAACGCAGGCACGATTACGCTGGGTTCTCTGGCGGGATCTGCGGTGTTCTTCATCATTTCCAATGTGGCTGCGTGGTGGTGCTATCCGACCTATGAAAAGACGTTCGCTGGCTTGATGGAATGCTACCTTGCTGGTATTCCGTTCATTCAGGGCCAAAGTCCGCTGGTCAACACGGTGCTTGGCGATCTGTTCTTCAACGCGGTGCTGTTCGGTGTATGGGCCTTGCTCGAACGTCGCGTCACGGTTGCTCAGCCAAGTCTGGCCAACTGACGCACGCGCCGTGACGTAGATCATGGCCTGCAGACGGAATGTTCTGGTGTTCTGAAATCGGAGGTACGTCCATGGCAAGTTATGGTTACGACGCGGTGTCATCGCACGATCCGTTTGCGATTGACGCGGCACAGGATGAACGTGCCTGGTTCATTCGCAAGACGTATCTGAATCTCGCTGGCGCTATCGGCCTGTTTGCGGGTCTGGAGACGCTGTTCCTCACGAACGATGCGCTCAAAATCGGCATGCTCCAGTTGATTGGCGGT
>CAYLTY010000010.1:0-73075 GCA_964386705.1 uncultured Planctomycetaceae bacterium | reverse complement strand
GGCGTTGGGAGCTATAACTGTTGCCCAACGGTCGCCTGTCAACCCACCTCTAGCTACACGACTTGTAAAGTCGAACGTCAGGTCTGCAAGAAGACCGTGATGGAAACCGTCTGGGAGCCACAGGAAGTGGCTTGCGAGAAGACGGTCTTCGAAACGGTCTGGGATACTCGTGAAGTGCAGTGCTCGAAGACCGTTCGCGAGACGGCCTATCGTGAGTGCAACTACGAAGTTCAACGTCCCGTCTATGAAACGAGCTGGCGCGAAGAAGCCTACACCGTCTGCAAGCCGGTCTGGGAGACTTCAGAGCGCGAGTGTCAGCGCACGGTCTGCCGTCCGGTCTGGGAAACCTGCGAACGCGAAGTGCGTCGCACGGTTTGCAAGCAGGTCTGGGATACCGTCGAACGTGAATGCCGCCGCACGGTCTGTCGCCCGGTGGAAGAAATCGTCGAACGCGAAGTCTGCAAGACCGAGTGGAAGCCAGTCACGACCTGCAAGAAGGTCTGCGAAGATCATGGCCAGTGGGTCACTCGCGAAGTCTGCTACCCTGGCCTGCCGCTGCTGGCCCTCAAGTGCGATCCATGTGCTGGCATCCCGATGCTGACACTGGTTCAAGGTCCCGGCTTCAAGGGTTGCAAGAAGCAGTGGTGCCCGAACCTCGTCGAGCGCGAAGTTGCCTGCACGACGTACCAGCCTGAAATCGTGCGCTGCAAGGTGCAGGAGAAGGTTGTCCGCTACGAACGTGAAGAGATTATCGAGAAGATCCCAACGAAGGTCTGCCGCATCGAGACTCAGGAAGTCTGCGAGAAGGTTCCGCACCGCGTCTGCAAAATGGTGCAGGAAGTGGTGACCGAGAAGGTTCCAGTTCGCACCTGCCGTATGGTGCAGGAACAATGCGTCCGCAAGATTCCGGTTCGCACCTGCCGCATGGTGACCGAAGTCTGCTCACGCAAGGTTCCGTACTGTGTTGAGCGTCAAGTGCCGTACACCTTCACGGAGCGAGTTGCTCGCTGTGTGGAGAAGAAGGTGCCCGTGACCTATCAACGCATGGTCTGCAAGCAAGTTGCACGCGAAGTGGAATACGAAGTTTGCCGTCTGGTTCCGACGACCGTCTGCCAGAACCTCGGCAGTTGCTCGACCGGCACCTGTGCCACGGGCACCTGTGCCACGGGCACCTGTGCCACGGGCACCTGCGGAACGCCAGCCGATGCTGGTGCTCGCGAGAGCCTGAAGGTTGCTCCGACCCCGGATGCTCAAGTCCCAACTCTGCCGCCAGCAGAGCCCAAGGCTGAGGAAAAGGTTCCGAACACTGAGCCAGTTCTGCCAAAGTCCGGCGACGCCTAATCCGTCGGATCGCTGAATGAAAAAGCAACGCCCGGCCCTGAGCAATCAGTGCCGGGCGTTTTTCTTTG
Source organism: uncultured Planctomycetaceae bacterium (assembly GCA_964386705.1). Taxonomy (GTDB): domain Bacteria; phylum Planctomycetota; class Planctomycetia; order Planctomycetales; family Planctomycetaceae; genus AM-0621. The sequence goes on along the minus strand of CAYLTY010000010.1, from coordinate 71,666 downwards.
TACCGGGTATTCCGCGCGTGTCGTAAATTCCGGCTGAAAAGCGATGCCAGCAACCGACCTGGTCTTTCAGACGAGAGAAGTGTTGATAGATTCGAACTCGCCCTTCGATTCCCGGAGTCACCGATATGTTCCGCCGCTCGACCGCGATTGCTGCTTTGTTTCTGGTTGCCAGCAGCCTGCTGGTTTCAAACTGTCAGGCTGAGCCCTGGTCCGTGCGCGGCTTTGTGTTTGGAGAAGTGGGCTCGACCGACGAGCGTTTCGGCTTCATCGAGATGGGCTATGCCCATCGGGTCACGGACTTTCAGACGGTGGCGATCTTTCGCGGTCGCAATCGGGTCTTTCACCCGATCGGCGTCGTGAAGCTCGAACGCGTAGACGCCACGAAATCCCTGTTCCGCAATTCGAAGCTGGCTCCCGTCCAGACAGGTGATCTGGTCGTTGCACTGGAAGCGGACATGGTCCCCATCACGGCCGGCAACAGTATTGAAGAGTCTTTCGTCCGTACAAACATGGTCACGCGGAGCCAGCGTAACGGCTATGACTCGGGCGTCGGCAGCCAGATCGCCGGCGCGTTTCGCGATCAAAGCCATGAACTACGGTCCCTGCGCAGCGCCAATTGGAATGAGTCCTTTGGACGCATCACGATCGAGAAGCGGAAGGTCGAAAAGGATCCCAAACGGGCGCTGACACTCCAGCTGGAACTCTACAAGAAAGAGCTCCGCTCCAATCCGAAGAGCTTTGTGACCGCCAGCACGGCGTGGCGACAAGTGCTGGGCTGGCTGGATCCCAAAGCTGACATGAATCAGGCGCGAGCCAGCGTCGATTCGAGCCGCATTGTGCGAGCGGCCCGTGCCTTCCGTCCCGAGTACGATGACGAAGCCGCGCAGTTCTTCGCCGTTCTCATCTCCAAGGCCACGACCACCAGCCCGGGGCCTCTGGAGGCCTATCTGAAGGTCTCGTTCCTGCATTCGCAGTTCGGCAACCTGCTGGATGACGATCGTCTGATTAAGGACATCGTCACCTTCATCCAGGAACTCAATGGTCCCACGACCGACATGTAGCCGCAGCCACGACTTCGCATCACTCGGCTAGACCAGGATGTCACGAATCAATTCGCCGCCCACATCAGTCAGGCGGAAGTCGCGGCCGTTGAAGCGATACGTCAACTTTTCGTGATCGAAGCCGAGCAGGTGCAACAGAGTGGCGTGCAGATCATTCACGTGAATCTTCTGCTCGACGGCCTTATAGCCAAACGGATCGGTGGCGCCGTAATGGAACCCGCCCTTCACGCCGGCTCCAGCCATCCAGATGGTGAAACCATTCGGGTTGTGATCACGGCCTTTTGAGCCTTGCGAATCGGACGTGCGGCCAAACTCGCCACCCCAGATCACCAGCGTGGAGTCCAGCAAACCGCGAGCGTCCAGGTCAGCCAGCAGAGCCGCCGCCGGCTGATCGGTATGCAGACCGCACGAGCGGTGATTGATCTGCACGTCGGAGTGACAATCCCACGGCACGTCGTTCACGCTGCCGTCTCCCCCGACTCCCTTGCCCGCGAAGATCTGCACAAAGCGCGTGCCACGTTCCACCAGGCGGCGGGCCAGCAGGCACTGCCGGGCAAACGTCGCACACTCAGGCTGGTCCATTCCGTAGAGCTTGTGAGTTGCCTCAGACTCCTTCGACAAATCAAGCGCTTCGGGCGCGGCCATCTGCATGCGATAGGCCAGTTCGTAGGAGTTGATCCGCGCCACCAGGTCCGCTTGAGTAGGACGCGTCTTCGCATGCTCTTCGTTCAATTGCTGGATGAGATCTAACTGCGAACGCTGTTGTCTGTCAGTGTGTTTGCCATCACGAGCAAGATTGTCGATCGCCTCCTTGCGTCGCGCATCAAGTGCCAGTGCCTGATAAGTCTTGGGCAGAAAACCGGCAGACCAGATCTGATCATCACCGCGCGGTCGAGTGTCATGCAGCACGACATAAGACGGCAGGCTCTGGTTTTGCGAGCCGAGCCCATACGTCATCCACGCGCCAAGCGCCGGCAAACCAGGACGGTTGGTGCCACACATTAGCTCAATCGACGCAGGCGCGTGATTGTTCTGCTTCAGATGCATCGAATGCAGGAAGCACATCTTGTCGACATGCCGCGACAGGTGCGGAAACAGGTCCGAAACCCATGAGCCCGATTCACCGTACTGCCGCCACTCAAACGGGCTCTTCAAGCACTTGCCGCTGGTGGTAAAGAACCCCGTTTTGGGATCAGCACCCGCCAGGTCCTGCCCGTCTCGCTTCTGCAATTCCGGCTTATAGTCCCACGTATCCACCTGCGACGGAGCGCCGGTCATAAAGAGCCAGACAATCGATTTCACCTTCCCGCCGAAATGCGGAGATCTCAGCGCGAGTGGATCCGCAGCAGCAGGCTCGGCAGCAGCATCACGATGCAACATGCTCGCCAACGCCAGCGATCCAAACCCAAGTCCCGCGTCTTGCAAGAACCGTCGACGAGCCGGTAATGCCAGCTCTGAAGGCGAGTAGAAATTGAACATCGAAACGCTCCGTATTGTGAATCGTTAACTTGGGCAGTTGATTCTAGTACCGCGTCAGTGTTTGGAATCGAAATAAGACGGTCATGACGCAAAACACTAGGTTGGAAGAGCAATCCAGCGTCCCAACTCGGGGCCTTCGTGAGGTTGTATCCAGAGTCGAAATTCCCGCTGCTGCCGTAACGCCGACATCGCAAATGCGGCAGGTTCTTGACGAAGTGCAGCCTCGATGTCTGCGTAGGTGGCGCCATAAAGACGGGTCACTTCAGCATCCCAATTCGGACCTTCGGGAACCTGGTCCAAAAGATCTTCCCAATGGCTGATGGAGACGTTGATCGAGACCGGGCACCCTCGGACTTTGGTGTTGATCTCGCGAAAATCGAAGTTGTTCAACAGAAACGCCGTGCCACTGATCGATCCGTAGTCGAGGTCCGCTTCGACAAGGACTGCGTTCCAGGGAAAGACGTCCGCCACGGCCTTCAATTCAATCGCCAGCTTACGCCAAAATTCGCACAGCACCCGCTGAACATCCGCGGGATCCGAAGAGCGATGTTCCTGGTGGTACCTCGTACGCAGGTTCTGAGCGTGGACAGACCAGCCACCTTCCGTGCCGCCCGTTCCAAAGACCTCGACCTGTGGTATGGGCAGTTTCTTGGCGGCTCGCGCGGCGGCAAGAATGTCGGCTGTCGAAGGCTTATTCATGAATGACTCACAGGTCGTTCAATGACTCGGAAAGTTTGTGATGACCGATCGCTGTAACTAACTCAGCGGGCGATGTCTCTCAGTCCACATAAACAAACTCATTGAGACACAGCAGCACGTGGCAGAATTCCGTGATCGCCTTTTCCGTCGCGGTCGGGTCGTTGCCGAGGGCGGTGCGCTGAGCTTCGATGAAAGCCACCATCCGCGTTCGTTCGATTTCGCTGGGGAAGCGTGCGAAGGCGAACTGGTAGGCTCGGTCAACGGTCGCTGCGAGCGGTGCGTCCTTCGCCGGCTGGAGGCGTGCAAAAAGCTTCTCGGCCTGCTGGCGAACGAATGGTGAGTTCATCATCGCCAGAGCTTGAGTCGGTACCGTCGTGGCGACTCGTTCGCCGATGCTTTGAGTTGGCTCGGGAGCGTCAAACATCGTCATCAGGGGAATCAGTTCGCTACGTTTGACTCGCAGATAGACGCTGCGACGCGGCGTATTATCCAAAATGCTCGGCCCAAACATTTGCGTGTCGAGATTGCCTCCGACGGCCAGCAGCGCGTCGCGAATCATCTCGGCGTCCAGGCGCTGCGGACGATGATGCCACAGAAAGCGGTTTTCGGGATCAACTTTGAGGTTGTCTGGATTCACTTCGTTGGATTGCTGGTAGGCGGCACTGAGCATGATCTGCTTGTGCAGAGGCTTCAGTTTCCAGCCGCCCTTCACCAGTTCGGCCGCGAGCCATTCCAGCAGCGCGGGATGAGACGGCTTCTCGCCCTGAACTCCAAAATCGTTGGGAGTTCCGACCAGCCCCGCGCCGAAATGATGCTGCCAGAGACGGTTGGCGATGACTCGCGCAACCAACGGTCCGGCACCGGAGTCCGCATTCGTCATCCAGTCCGCCAATGCGACGCGAGGATCTGAGTTCTTCGCGGCTGGCGTCGCTGCAGGGGCACGATTGAGGACTTGCACAACTCCCGGTTCTGCTTTGCCCTGCTTGTTGTCAACTTCACCACGTCGCAGAAAGAACACATCCTGACCGCCAGCGACCGTCGTATAGACCTCCGTCATCGGCGGACGAGGTTCTTTCGCCGCGTGCTCTCGCACGACGTTCCAGACTTTGGCAGTCTCAACGTCAAATGGATTGAACCAGTGCACGATGGCTTCGCGGAGTGCTTCAGGCACTTTATTCCCATTTGCCGCCAGGATCGCGCGAATCTCACCGACATTCTGAGCAGCAACGTCTCCGGCCCATGTTGCCGGATTGGGTTCCGTGCTGAGCGAAAACCTCAACCGACCAATGCCGAGATCGCGGAACTTCATCTCGATCGTCAGTTCCGTTCCTTGAGCGAAACCGACCAGCGGCGCTTCCAGTTCGAAGACTGCGGCGTTGTCTTTCTTGGCCGTTGTTCGCACGACCCAAGCCGTATTGGGCTTGCCGTCGACGGCGTTGCTCAAAGGTTGCTTATCGTCTTCAAAAGCAGCAAAGACCGGCTTCAGCTTGAGCTCTTGCGGCGCATCCTTGGCATTCGGATCCAGCGGCTTTGCGATGACTTTCAGTTCCCCCAACTGAAAACTGCCGTCGCCATTGAGGCCCGGACCGCGTGAAGGCAGGGACTTGTCCGTGAAGGCATCCAGCCGCAACGCCGTCACGTTCTTCTGATGGGTGTGCAGCGTGATGCGATAGGTCTCTTCGTTGGCAACCGCTCGACGCTGGCCACGACGCCGCACATTCGAACCGGCTGTCAACATGCCATCGTGAGCCACAATGCCATCCGGCAGCCACTTCAGCCATGACCGTTCGGCATCGACATCCATCGGCTCCAGAATCTGCCAGCGCGGAGTTTCTGCCTGCTTCGGCAGTTCGGCAGCCTGCCAAGTGGTGAACCGTTTCGGCAGTTCTTCTTGAGAAAACTTGCGGAGCGCGGTCAGCAACACTTCGTGCTGCTGACGATGTTGCTCTTGAGCGGCTTGCGTCGCTGCGGGATCAGGGTCGTACGTCTTGTTTCCCTGAGCGGTGCGCGCAAACGAGGACGCCAGCGCGTAATAGTCCTGGTGAGGAATCGGATCGTATTTGTGTTCGTGACACCGGACACAGCCCAGCGTCAGACCCATCATCGAACCGCCAATGGTCATCAGCATGTCGTCGAGCTGATCGTAGCGAATGCGTTCGACCGTCTTGGCCGTGATCTGGCCAGGGTACGGCCCAGCAACCAGGAAGCCGGTTGCTGATGCTCCGTGATAGTCATCAGCCTGCAGCACGTCACCCGCCAGTTGCAACCGCAGGAACTGGTCATACGGCAGATCGCTGTTGAACGCTCGAATCACCCAGTCACGATAGTGGTAGGCACCCGGACGGAAGCCATCAAACTCATAACCGCCGCTCTCAGCGAAGCGCGCGGTATCGAGCCAGTGCCGTCCCCACTTCTCGCCGTAATGCTGACTCTGCAGCAGTGAATCAATGACTTTCTCGAACGCCTGTGGGGAATCGTCCTTAACGAACGCAGTGACCTGCTCGGGCGTTGGCGGCAGGCCGATGAGGTCGAAGTAAGCTCGACGGATGAGTTGCTCTTTAGTGGCGGGCCGATTCGGCTTCAGGCCTTTCGCCTGTTGAGCTTCCACAACGAATTGATCAATCGGTGTTGGCGCTACGACTCCAGCTGAAACAGTCGGAGGAGCAACTGGCTTCAGCGGTTGAAAGGACCACCACTGTCGGCCTTCTTCCAGATTGATCTCACGTTTGGGTTTCGCCGGCGCGTTGCCCTGCCGCGGATCGACCGCACCGGAATCAATCCACTTGATGAAGTCCGAAATAATGGCGTCCGGCAGCTTGCCGCTCGGCGGCATCTCGAAGCTTTCGTGCTTCAGCGACTTGATAAGCAAGCTCTCGGTCGCCTTACCTTTGACGATCGCCGGGCCGGTGTCTCCGCCCTTCAGCAGCCCCTCAGCCGTGTCGAGAAACAAGTCGCCCTTGAGCTTCTTCGAGGTCTGAGCTTGAACCGAATGGCAGCTGTAGCAGTGCTCAACCAGCACCGGACGAATCTTCTGCTCAAAGAAGTTGAGCTTCTCTTCCTCAGTTTGACCAAACGCAGGGGACGCCAACGCCACGAGCGCCAAAGCTCCAACCAGCCGCCTGAAGAACATGCCGACCTCATTCACAGTGGAGAGTTTCAATCAGGGCGCTCATCGCCGCGAACCGCACATCAGCCGACGCTGCTCGTGTGGATGACACAACTCAAGCATCACGCGTGACGTTCCCGCACGACCACCTTATTGCCGGACACTTCGACCACTTCGATCTCCGTACCGGCCTCAATAAAGCCGCCTTCAGCCACAACGTCCACCACGCGGCCTTCAATCTGAGCCTTGCCTGCCGGACGCAGAACCGAGAACGCCTTGCCCATCGTTCCGATGGCGACAGCTCCGAACAGAGTGGCCACCGGAGCCGTGTTCCCCGCCAGAGTTGGATCGAGACGGGGACCTTCTTCAGCAACTCCCGGAGGTGCCAGAATCAGATCCCGGAAGCCGGGGAGCTGCGGCATAAACCGGCCGAGCAGTAGCGCCAGAATACCGACCGCGACAATAGAACTGCTGAGCGTTCCCATCGTCATGGTGACCTGAGTGAACTCGTCCGGCGTGTGCGGAATCACAAAGGTCTGACTGGCCAAAATGATCGAGAACAGGATGCACAGGCCGCCCGTGATGCCGAACACTCCGAAGCCCGGAATCACGAAGATCTCCAGCCCCAGGCAAGCGACACCAAAGATGAACAGCACCACTTCCAGCCAGCCGGCGGTGCCGCCCATGAACTGGCTCCAGAAGTAGAGTGCGAAGCACAGCGCCGCACCGATCCCGAAGAAACCAGTGACCGTATAAGCCTCCAGATAGATGCACATGATGCCGACGACGAACAGGAGGAACGTCATCGGTCCCGACTTCAAAATGGCGACCAGCGTATCCACCCACGTCTGCACTGCGGACGGAATCACGTGCTCCTTCGGAATGCCGAGGCGTGATTTCAATTCGCTCATGTCCGCGACCGGTTCGTCAGCGATCTTCACTTCGTGAGCCCGCTTGCCGTCCACAGTCAACAGATTGCCGACACGAGACTCCGGCACCAGCGGGCCTTTGATCCACTCTCCGTTGCCATTCTGGATCTCGGCATCGGACATGAACCAGATGCGGCCCGTGTCGCGATGAGTCACCTGAAAGACTTCGAGGTCTTTGTCGGCCATTGATTCCAGGATGGCACCCGGTCGGCCTTTGCGTTCGGCCAACTGTCGCAAGGTTGTTCGCAACGGGCTGAGAATCTTCTCAGGAGCGCGCTCGAAGGCCTGCCCGTCATGAGTCTCAATCGGACCCGCGTCGCCGATGCGAGCATTCGAATGAAGAATGACCTGATCGCAGCCCATCGCGATGATCGCTGCACCGCTGAAAGCATGATCGGGGACGTAGGCGACTGTGCGGACTTTCTTCGCATCCAGTTGCGAAATCTTGTCCGCTAACTGTTCGCTATCCAGCAGATACCCGCCCGGCGATTCAATCTGGAGGATAATCAGATCGCAGTGATCGGCGACCGCGCGACGCAGTTCGCGGTCCACGAATTCATGCAGGATCGGCTCAATCATGCCATCCACGTGAATGAGCTTGGCTTTCGGAATCGAGCCAGCCACGACCTCTTCACGCAGATACTGCCGTTCGAAGCCGTAGAGATCCGCCAGGTCGGCACGTTCGCTGGCGAGGTGAGTAACCAGCACGTCGAGCGCTTTTGCCTGCCGCCCCGACAGATTGGCAGCGTCACGTTGCTCTTTGACGGTTTCCACTTGCAGGATCGGAATGTTGCTTTCCTGCAACCGCTTCAGCTCGTCCGCCGTTACCAGTCGCGTTTCAGGGACACTCTTGTCGCCCTGCTTGCTTTCAACCCGGACTCGCAACACGGCCTTGGACGGATCGACAAAACCCGTCGCCAGCGCTCCGTTGATCTTGGTGTTGTAGCGCTTCTCGACGAGGTTAATCACAAACTGCTGCTCGTCAGCTTCCACCGTCTGGCCACGTCCGATGTCGCCGATCTCGGCGTCCGGATGCATCACGATTTCCTGACAGGCCAGAGCCACGATCGAGATGTAGCCGTCGAGCTTCTTGCCATCGCTCGGCTGCGGAATCCAAGCGACTGTGCGAACGCGCGAGTATTTGGACGATGTCAGTTCCTTCGCCAGATCGCGGGCTTGTCCGAAAGTGGAAGTACCACGTTCGAGTTCCAGCACCAGCACCGCTGCCCGGTCCTCCTGCTCAGCCTGATGCTGCAACGCCACCAGCACGTTCCGCACGCGCGTGAACATCACTTCGTTTACCGGATTGGTAACAGTGATGTAGCGTGCCAGCGGGTGCTTAGCGGTTGCTTTCTCGTCTTTTGCGGTTTCTGCGGCAGCAGGTTTCTCAGCCGCTGCGGGTTCAGGCTTGGCATCCTGAGTTCGCGCTACGGTGCCCCAGAAGGCCGCGAACAGGCAGGCCAATCCCAGCCAGGTGAAACGCCCACGAGATCGTTGCGGCCCCTGTTGAGCCGCACGTAAACGCTGCCGTTTCAGTTTGCGTTGCGAAGGCAACTTCACGATCACAACTCCTCCAAGACTACCGATTGAAGTCAGGCGAACGCCACAGTTTCATTGTTCACTCGCACTGTCAACGGTTGCCATTGTTTCGCAGATCAAAACTCACGTGCCAGTGGTGAAATCCTTTTCTTCCCGACTGACACCGCTGCAGAGCTTTCGTTCGAGATTTCACGGCTCTTCAGGATACGAAAGCCCGCTGCGGCATGAGAAAGTGAAACTGCTAAATCGGGACGTTGCGACTACTTAATCTCACGAATGCGGATGTTTTTGAACTCCGCCCACATCGGCTTTCCGGCGTGTAGCTGCAAAGCGAGAACGCCTTCCTTCAGAGCCAGCTCGGGATTGTTGTCTTTGAAGTCCAGAATCAGGGTACCGTTGAGGTAATGCTGGATGTGGTTGCCTTTGGCGATGATGACCACATCATTCCAGTCGTCGAGCTTGAAGAGCTTTTTGAATCCTGCGGCGTCGATCAGGTCCGATTTGACCAGCTTCTTGCCGTCAGTTTCCCAGGTCGCTTCTTCACCCACGAGGCAAATGCGACCGCGCTTGCCGCCTTCGTCGTAGATGAAACCGCCCACGTTGGGCAGTTGAGTCTCGTTGCGCAGTTCGTGCTGATAGCCGCGCACGACCCACTGATTGCCCACTTTACCCTCGGTGATGTGCTTGGAGCGGTACTGAATGCCGGAGTTGTTGGTCGCGTTGCAGCGGAACGACAGTCGCAGCTCGAAGTCCTTAGTGGTGCCGTCTTTCCAGATGATGAAGGTGTTGCCCTTAGCCGGATTATCGGCCGTCGTTTCGCCGTGAATCACTCCGTCTTTAACGCTCCACAGCTTGGGATCGCCGTCCCAACCAGTGAGGTCTTTGCCGTTGAAAATCGGTTTCATATCAGCCGATTCGGCGGGAGCGTCAGCACCGAAGGCCAGAGTCGGAAGCAGCAGAGCCGCGAGACAGAACATCTTACGAAGCATGGTTTTTCTCCAGATGCGTGGGGCTGAGTTCTTCATTCAAGTTGAGAATTCAGACGGACCATCACAGCTCGCCAGAACGGAGGTTCCGCAGGCTTGAGTAGTGACAAGGTCGATTGTGTTTCTGAGCCCACGAAAAGAACAGCCAGCGAACATGGTCGCGTTTCGCTTCGCGAAAGGGCGTTCTGTTCTCGTTGACGCACAACAACTTCCCGCCGCGGACAAACGGCCGGCAAAAAATCTTTGAGTGGTGAACCAACAGCCAACTTGTCGGCTCGAACTTTTTGAATATGATCATATTCAATACATGGGCATGAGCCCGAGTGTCGATGATTGGCTTCAGAAAAGGACGTCATGCAAACGGCAAATCCCTTGTCGGACTCGGAGGTGCTGGCCTTCTTGGTGCAGGTCCAGCGCGACGAGATGCGCATGCCGTCCTTGAATGAGGTCGCACGACACTTCGGGCATCGTTCGCCGACCAGCGTGCAACGGATTTTTGCTCGGTTGCGGGAGCAAGGGCTGATCCAGAAGTGTGGAACACTTTATGGACTCACAGCCGCTGCCATGCAGCAACGGGGCATTCCAATCCTGGGCCACATTGCCGCTGGTCGGCCGATCGAGGCCATCGAAAACACTGACATTGATGAGCATGTCGATTTGGGTGACGCCTATGACCCCGACAAACACTTTGGCTTGATCGTCAAAGGGGATTCGATGATCGAAGCCCATATTGTGGAGGGCGATATTGCCGTCATCCGACGTCAGGAAACCTGTCACGAGGGAGAGATCGTCGCTGCGGTGATCGACGGTGAAGCGACTCTGAAACGCTTTTTCCGCCGTAAAGATCATGTATTGCTGAAACCCGAGAACGCTCGCTTCAAGCCCATCCGAGTGCAAGAGGTAGAGATTCGGGGGGTGCTGGTCGGGTTGCTGCGGCGGAGATTCTGAGATGGCCGCTCGCCCTCAAATCGTGGCGGAACTGGCCGCGCGCATCCGACAGATCGAACGCGCAGGCACGTGGCAAGCCCCAAACCTCGACGACGATATCAAGGTTTCCACAACCTCATCTGTAACCCCGTTGTGGCCGAACATGGCATCACTGCGCGGGCGGCTGGTGGAATGGTTGGCGAATGCGAAAGGCGCCGGCGCGACCAGTCTGGCTGTCCTGGCGAGTCAGGCCGCTTTCGCTCACGACCTGTGGGTCATTGTCGACGGACGCAAGACGCTGCACGGGCCGGGACTGGTTCCGCTCTCACTGGATCTCAACCGAGTGGTGCTGGTGCGACCAGAACGTCCGCAGGATGTGCTGTGGGCAGTGGAACAAGCCTTACGCACACGCGGCGTTGGTGTCGTGGTGTGCGAGGTCGATCAGCTGACTCCAGCGGCGTTTCGTCGGCTGCAGTTGGCTGCGGAAACCGGTGGCACTCTGGGAGTCTTGCTGCGGCCGGAACGCATGCGGCATCAACCCACCTGGGCCGAATTCCGCTTTCTGGTTCGCCCGCTGGCCGTTGGTGATACCGAAGAATCGTCAGGAATAGCCAAGCCAAGACGGCGGCTATTGGTCGAACTATTACGAGCACCAGGGAATTTCACTGCAAAAGCGGTGATTGTGGAGCTTGATGATGCGAACGGTCGCCTGTGCATGGTTACCCAATTGGCCTCTGCAGCGACTGCGGTACGAGCGACCGGAGCTTAAGAAGCAGCCTGTGGTCATCTACGAGACGCTTGGTAATCGCGGCCCCTGCGTTCGTTCCTGCTCACGCCAACCGGTTCGGCTGGGAGTCACCCTCGGCATGCCGCTGGCCGAGGCTCAAGCTCTCGTGGAAACGAGTCCGCCAACGCATCATGACCGCTCGCCGCTTCGCAATGATGAAGTTCATTTCGAACTGCATGACCCCGCTGCAGATCAGGCGTGCTTGCGAGATATCGCCCAGTCCTGCGAATGCTTCTCGCCATTGTACGGTTTAGAGGAAGCTAACTCGCCGGAATGTGTGCTGCTGGACGTCACCGGTTGCACACACCTTTTTGGTGGAGATCACGGCCTGGCCTTTAGCCTGGTGAATCAGCTGCGTGCGCAGGGGCTTCACGTTCGAGGCAGCGTGGCTCCCACAATTGGTGCCGCCTGGGCCGTGGCTCATTTCCTCGCAAGATCGACGGAACCAACCGTCGTCGACACCAGTTGGCTACCTAATGCACTCGACCCACTGCCCATAGCCGCCTTGCGGTTGCCGAGCAAAACATTGGCCACTCTCCACGAACTCGGCCTGCAAACAGTGAAGCAGTTGCGGGCGCTGCCACGTTCAACATTACCGTCTCGCTTTGGTCCCGAATTGTTGAAGCGACTGGATCAAGCCTTCGGCGATGAGATGGAGTTGCTCGCCACTCAAGCAGCCCCGGTCTCCTTCGTTGCTCAGTGGGCGGGCGAATGGCCTCTTACCAATCAGGAGGCCCTACAGTGCATTGTGAAAGAATTACTGGATGAGTTGTTGAACCGACTCAGACCACTGCGTTCAGGAATTCGACAACTACTCTGCGGCTTTCGCGAGCCCGGCGGTCGAGCACATGAGTTCTGCGTGAACTGCGTAGTGCCGACGGACGTCGCCAAACATCTGCTGGAGATGCTGGCCCTCCAATGGGAACGCCGACTGCTACCTGAAGAAGTCATTTTCGTACGTTTGGAAGCCACGCTGACAGACCGTTTGAAAGTACGTCAGCGAGATTTGTTCGGCCATTCACTGGATGGCAGCGATCAACGCGAAGTGGTGGCGCTGCTGGATCGCTTGAGCAACCGGCTGGGTACTCAAGCCGTCGTACGAACGCGTCTAGTCCCGGACGCTCAACCAGAACTTGCAGTGGCTTACGATGCATGGACTCAAGGCGAAAAGCCAAGTTCTTCACCGAAGATGCACAAGAACGAGTCGCTCACCAGACAAGCGGCGGCTCAACTCTTCCCGATAACACTCGCCCGGCCCACACATTTGTTGACGCCACCTGAAGAGATCGAGGCCTCAATCGCCGGCCCAGAAGGCGCACCACTTTCGTTCCATTGGGACCGCCGGGAGCATCGGGTCATCCGCAGTTGGGGCCCTGAACGCATCGAAACCGGCTGGTGGCGCGACGAACCCATCGCACGGGACTACTTCCGCGTGGAAACACAAACCGGCCACCACTTCTGGCTGTTTCATCAATTCAACGCAGACGGCTGGTTCGTACACGGCACGTTTGATTGAACCATTTATCGCTGATCGCTCCGCGATCAGAACGTTTTTCCCGAGTGCGACACTTCCCTGCAGCCGCCTATGCCAGATCATCCTCATTCTCAGCGTCGGCCACCATTCCAGTCAGACGCAGCACCTCACCCGCTGAAGCTCGCGTTTCCGGCCTATGCCGAGCTGCATTGCCGATCCAACTTTTCATTTCTGGAAGGAGCATCGCACCCGGACGAACTGATTCATCGAGCGGCAGAATTAGGTTATGCAGCACTGGCAATTACTGACCGCAATAGCCTGGCAGGCGTTGTGCAAGCTCACGTTGCCGCGAAGGCGTTGGGGCTAAAACTTATTATCGGAGCTGAAATTACACCGCAGGATGCGCCACCGGTTGTATTATGGGCCATGAATCGCTCGGGCTATGGACGACTCTGTCGACTCATCACGCGCGGCCACCGCAATGCACCGAAAGGCGATTGCCACCTTTTACTAAATGATATTCTCGAACATGCCGAAGGCTTGCTGGCCGGCATGGTTTTGGACACGTCTTGCCCAGACATTGCGGCTCCCACGAACAAGCTCAAAGAAGCCTTTGGAGATCGAGCATACTGGGTGGCCGAGCTACGTCGTGGTCCGCACGATTCGCAGATTCTGGCTCATTGGATGACGGCAGCAAGCCGATTGCAGATGCCACTCGTAGCCGCCAACGCAGTGCACTATCACGAGAGCAAACGGCAGGAACTGCAGGATGTACTTACAGCCATTCGGCATGGCTGCACGGTAGCCGAGTTAGGCGACCGCCGCTTTCCGAACGCCGAACGGCATCTTAAGCCCACTACAGCCATGGCGGCTTTATTTAATGCCTGTCCTGCAGCCTTCCGTCGCACGACAGAAATCGCCGATCGCTGCCAGTTTTCACTTGCAGAATTGAAGTATGAATACCCTGAAGAGCTATCTCCGGCGGGGATGACTCCCATGGAGCATCTCGAAGAGCAAACATGGATTGGTGCGAATAATCGCTATCCGAATGGCATTCCTGAAAAAGTCCAAACGGGGATCAAGCATGAGCTAGAACTCATCAGAGACTTGCAATACGCATCCTACTTCCTGACCGTCTGGGACATGGTGCACTTCGCGAGAAGCCAGGGCATCCTCTGCCAAGGGCGAGGCTCCGCAGCGAACTCGGTTGTCTGCTACTGCCTCGGCGTTACATCAGTGAATCCTGTGGAGATTGATTTACTGTTTGAACGATTCATCAGCAGAGAACGCGGTGAAGCTCCCGACATTGATGTGGATTTTGAACACGAACGCCGCGAAGAGGTCATTCAATACCTCTATCAAAAATATGGTCGCGATCGAGCCGCGATGACTGCCGAGGTCATCTGCTACCGCCCGCGTTCGGCTCTGCGGGAGGTGGGCAAGGCACTGGGACTTTCGGCAGATTGCCTAGACCTTCTCACCAAGCATCTGCACCATCTCTATAACAGTGATGGCCTGCAAGATCGATTGCGCGAGATGGGGCTGCCAACGGAATCACAGGTGACTACACGCCTATTCGAACTGGTTGAAACGCTGATTGGTTTTCCACGTCATCTTTCACAGCATGTTGGCGGAATGGTGCTGACTAATGGACCACTTTGCGAGTTGGTACCTATTGAAAACGCATCAATGAAAGACCGCACTGTCGTCGAATGGAATAAAGATGATCTCGATGCGCTCGGAATCTTGAAGGTTGATTGCCTGGCTCTCGGCATGCTGACAGCAATTAAAAAATGCTTCGAGCTGCTTCACCGTCATCACGGTCGCCGTCTTACCTTGGCGACTGTTCCCCAGGACGACGCAGACGTTTACGAAATGATCTCTCGCGCTGACACAGTGGGTGTCTTTCAAATTGAAAGCCGCGCCCAGATGTCGATGCTGCCGCGGTTGAAACCAAGGATTTTCTACGACCTGGTGATTGAAGTCGCGATTGTTCGTCCGGGTCCCATTCAAGGGAACATGGTCCATCCCTATTTGCGCCGCAGGAATAACGAGGAAGAGGTCACCTACCCTGATGAGCGCATTCGCCACTTGCTGATGAAGACATACGGCGTTCCAATTTTTCAGGAACAAGCCATGCGCATCGCGATGGTGGCAGCTAATTTTACCGCAGACGAGGCTGACCAACTACGGCGAGCCATGGGAGGCTGGAGACGCCCCGGCATTATCAACCAGTTTGAAGAGAAACTCATCAACGGGATGATGGGCAACGGCTATTCAGAAACGTTCGCAGAGCAGCTCTTCAATCAGATCAAAGGCTTTGGAGAGTATGGCTTTCCTGAGAGTCATGCCGCATCGTTCGCATTGCTGGTATATGTTTCGGCATGGCTGAAGCATCACTACCCGGCCGCGTTCACAGCTGCGCTGTTGAACTCGCAACCAATGGGCTTCTACGCGCCGGCCCAACTAGTACGGGATGCACGCCAGCATGGCGTTAAAGTTCTGCCTGTTGATATCAATGTGAGCGAGTGGCCCTGCACGTTGGAACGCACTAAAGGCCAACGTAAGAGTGATCAACCAGCGCTGCGTTTGGGATTCAGCATGATAAAGGGTTGCTCCGAGAAGAATTGTCAGCAGATCGTCAAATTGCGAGGCATTCAGCCGTTTCGGTCGGTTGAGGATTTCGCACAACGTACCGGTTCAGATGCGGGCCTGCTGAACCGACTTTCCAAGGCCAATGCGTTTGAGTCTTGCGGACTCACTCGTCGAGGAGCACTCTGGCAATCGCTCCCTGATTACGCGGCAGCACCGTTGTTGGATACTCAGGCCAGTGCCCCAGAATATCCCGTTCCCTTGCCAGAACTAGAGGCCTTTGAAGAAGTCGCCGCCGACTATCGGGCCACGAGCCTGTCACTGCGCGGACATCCAATTCAGTTCATTCGCCCGCTATTGAATAGACGGCGAGTCACATCTGCCTGCAGCTTGAGATCCGCTCGCGACGGCTGCTTTTTGCGAGTGGCCGGGTTGGTGCTGATGCGGCAGCGTCCCAGCACAGCTAAAAATATCACCTTCTTCACATTGGAAGACGAGACCGGCATTGTAAATCTGGTCGTGCACATTGAAACATGGAACCGCTACCGCCGAGCGGCACGTGAAGCCACTGTGCTCATCGCTCATGGCGTCCTGGAACGCCGCGGTGACGTCATTCACGTCGTGGCCGGTCGCCTGGAGGACATCTCATACGAACTGTCTGAGGTCCAAGTTAAATCCCGCGACTTCCACTAGATCAGCGTGATACCACAATCAGCAACCAGACCTGAGTAATTATCACTCTGGCTTCTTCTTGGTAGCTCGCCAGCCAGAGGCCGTCGTTGGCACAGGCTGTACACTTTGAGCTTGTTGCACCTGTCGCGGTTGTGGCGCCACCACAGCGGGCGTGGTCGCATTCGGGATGGGTGCAGCGGTCATCGCCGGCAGCATCTTGGGCACGACGCGAGATGAAGTTCCCGGCGCGGGAATCTGCGGTGGCTGGATCTGGCCGGGAGGGAGCAGGTTGTCGGCGGGCTTCAGAGGTAGCGACTCAGAACCCTTGCTTCCGTCGATACCGGCGCCGTCGAGTTTGTCGAGGGCATCGAACCAGCGTCTCGGAACGGAGGGTGGAACCGGCATCTCGGATGCGGACGAACGAGTTACGGCTTCCAGTGGCATTTCGATCCAGTCGCCGTCCTCGTTGATCTGCATGATCCCCAGTTCGCGGAGCAACCGCATGCGGCCAGCCTGATAGGCCAGCCAGACGCTCATGAAGTTGTTCTGTGAACTGCGCAAGTCGGACAACGCGGTCAGCAAGTTGGTTGCCGCTGTCGGACCGAACTGAGTCACAGGTTGCCCCGGCTGAGCAGGAGCGGTCGGCTTGTTGAGGTTTTCACGCGTCTGATCAGCACGGCGAATCGCGATGGCCACAGCGCGACGCTGAATCTCAAGGTTAACGCGCAACTGATCGAGGTCCCGCAACAATTGACGCATCGTGCGATGCACGGTGTCTTCGTACTGAATCATCTGTCGGCGAGACTGCTGATAGACCAGCAACTGCTGCCGAAAGTCGTTGCGTTCCGTCAGTCGATTGAACGGAGCATCAAAACGCACACCCGCTCGGATCGAGCTATTGTCAGTGCCAAACCGCACCGGGTTGTCGCCCACCGTGCCGATGTTGCCGTCAATGAAAACGTCCAGGTTGGATTCCAGGCGGTTACCGTTGAATTCGATCAATCGCCACGTATCCACCAGGGCCGCGCGGTTGTTCATCCAGTCGAAGCGATTGGCCCGGGCGATGTCCAAGGCGTTTTCAGGAGTCAGATCGAAAGACTCCAACGTAATGAGTTCCACACGGGCTCGCGCCTGCACCAGCGAGAGTTCACTGATGATGTTCGACATCTCGACGTTCACTCCGATGATGGCTGTCGCCGTTGTCTTTGCCGTCTGGTCGGTGAGTTGTTCTTCGAGTTCCTTCAGCTTTATTGTCAGCGCCGCAAAGCGTTCTTTCAGCGCCCCCAGATTGTCCGTGAGCTGCTGTTGGTCGCGGTCAAACAACTTTTGCTCGGACGGTTCCATGTACTTGCTGCGGTTCGGCCTGACTTCCGTCATCTTGACGATATCAGCCGCGACCGGCGTGAACTCAGCGTCAACGCGAGTTCGCAGCGTACCCAAACGGGCCATGATTTCACGCAGAGCCGCCGGGGGCGGTGCGTCTTCGAGTTTGCCGAAGTCGTCCACGATCGTCTGCAGCGACGCTTGCAGTTCCTGAACCTGGGGATCGAGGAACTGGAACGAGCGTATGTAAGAATCATCCAACTCGACTGGCAGATCAGGCGGCAGACCCAACGTCGTCGATTTGAAAGTATCAAGCTGGTTCTGCAGAGCATTGCGCGACTGCAGCAGATTGGCGCGTTCGGTTTCGATGCTCTGACGAAATTGATCAACCTGAGCGATATCAATCAGGCCGGCTTCCAAGTGGGCTTCGAGCAGGTCCAGTGTCTGCAGTTGCTGACGCAGACTGGTTTCCGTGTTGCGAATCTGCTGGCGGACCTGCAGCAAGCCAATGAAGCCACCGACCTGCCCGGCACCACCGCCCGCGAAGCCAGTAGCGCCGCCGTTACCGCCGCCGCCATTATTGTTGTTACCACCTGCATTACGACCAAACCCCGTCGCATCACCAACGGCACCGAAGCCGCCAGCACCCTGGCCGGTAAAGCCCGACAGACCAGAACCACCCGAGAAACCACCGCGACGGGACGGGCCTTGAGTGTTGTTCTCGCCGATCGCCACGAGGGTATAAAATCCTTGGCGGTAGGCTTCCATGGCTCGCAGGTTGGCCAGCAGAGTTCGCTCAGCGATCGTGAGCTGCTCAAGCGCAATCTGACGACCAGCGCCTCGTAGCAACGGCTGTACGAGGCTGAAGTTAAATATCGACAGCGCAAAGTTCTGATCCTGCCCGCTGAACTGCCACACGAACGAGTTCGCAAAACCGACGATCAATTCACCCGCCGTGGCGAATCGCTTGCGCAGGCGGATGTCTGTGTCGACCGAGACATCTGTTGTATGCGTGGTGATACCATTTCGATGGATGTTCGTAGCGCCAATGGCGCTCTCATTGAAGAAGGTACGCCCCCCGCTGCCCCCGCCAATGCCGCCGAAGAACTGCGTCTGAAAACGAAAGCGTTCGGTGCTGACGTCCAGAGCCGAGAGGTAAATCGTTTCCAACTGCTGCTGGTAAGCCGGCGAATGGATCAACGCCAGCCGCATGGATTCGCTCAACGTGAGCTGCAGCTTGCCGTCGCTGTTCAGCCGCACGTAGCTGGGCAGGTCATCGGCCCAGGACGGATTCTCGAGATTGCTGACTTCGCCATTGTCGTACCAATGGGACCAACCCCGCTTTCCGTCAACACACTGCATGAACTGATGTGAGTCGGGATCATCGGTCGGCATCGGTGGACGCACCGGATCGTACGGGTCATAGAACCGGCTGCGCGGGTCCATTTCCACGCCGCGAAACGGCGTCGACCAGCGGCTGTAGGTCTTTTCGTCAATCAGGCATTGAGCTTCCTGATCTGCCTCGGCGCGATACCACTCGCGCTTGCAGCCCGTCAAACTGACGGCAACAGCGAGCAGGAAAATCAGAGAAGATAGGCAATTGCGTCGACGCATCATCCACCAGTTGGGACTTGAGGCAGACGTAGACCGGCCCCGTATTCACAACGTCTCTCCTCGTTGCTTTCGACTTGCCGGATACGTTGACTTGAGCGATTGTCCGGATCCTGCGGGTTGCGTTGAGATTGCGGCGTAAATTCGCCGCCGGTGAGCAAAATTGTTCGCTCTCCCTGTCCGCACTGAGGTTTTTGAGCATGGCAGACCGTACACCTGCACCTCGCCGTCGCCGCTGGCTGAGGATGATGCTCTGCCTACTCGCCGTCTCCGCCATTGTCTGGACATTCGGAGTACTGGCAGCGGTGGATGAACTCACGGCTCGCGCCCGGCGACCGTTTGAGGAACCGCTGCCTGACATTCCTGGGCACGTTGGTGAGCAAGTCAGATTGCGGACAAGCGATCACGAAGAACTCGGCGCCTGGTTCTTTCAGGGTGAGATCTCTCAGCCTGCGGTCGTCCTGCTGCATGGCAACCAGGCCTCGCGATCGAGTCGCCTCGAAGAACTGAAGTTCCTGCTCACTGCCCACTGCTCGGTGCTCACCGTCACCGTCACCGTCAGGGCTCACGGTGATTCAACCGGCGACCGCAACGATTTTGGATATTCCGCGCAGCACGACGTAATCGCTGCGGTGAGAGAACTGAAGCAGCGCTGCCCGACTCAACCACTGCTTGTCTGGGCCGGTTCGCTTAGTGCCGCTTCCAGTATCTTCGCGGCGCCAGAACTGGAGACGGACGTTTCGGGTTGGCTGCTGGAATGCCCCTATCGCGATCTGGCGACGGCGGTTCAACAGCGACTGCGACTACGCTTGCCACCGCTGCTGGCGGAGTTGGCTTGGTGGAACCTGCGATTGGCTGCAGAAATCAAACTGCCCTACTGGCATGAGATCTCCCCGCTCAACGCAGCTTCCAACTTCCCGAGAAGCCTACCGGTCACGATCGTCGCAGCCGGTATTGATCAGCGCGCGACAACTCAAGAGGCGGAAGAGGTCGCGACCGCGATTGGCTCTCACGCCGCGGTTGTCGTTGTACCCCAAGCCGATCACATGCAGATGTTTTCGCTCGATCAACAGCCCTATCTGGACTGGCTGAAGTCGGCGGCTCGGTAAAGAAGTCGATCAACTGATCGATTCAATTCTTGAACCGCAGAGCCCACTGAGGTTGCAGAGAACGCGGAGAGCTACCTCAACGTCACCGCGGCTGGCGCGTTCTGCGTTTCAAACTCTGCGGAGTGAGGTCCTACGCGTCGATCACCTTCAGCTCGCCCGTGCTGTCGCCGAAGCGTTCGTCTTTGCTACCGACTCGGTGCAACATCGACAGGAACAGGTTGTTGAGCGGAGTTTCATTGGAGAGGCGGATGTGGCTGCCGGTCTTGATCGTTCCGCTACCCTTACCAGCGAGTACGACGGGCAAGCTGCCGTGGTCGTGGCGGTTGCCGTCGCCCAGCCCGGAGCCGAACACGATCATGGAATGATCGAGCAATGAGCCTTCGCCTTCCGGTGTCTCTTTCATCTTCTTCAAGAAGTAAGCGAACTGCTCGACGAGATAGAGGTCGATCTTGCGAATCTGCGCGATCGGCTTTTCTTCGTTCTTGTGATGCGAGAGCTGATGGTGGCCAGCGCTAACCCCCGCTTGCGGATAGCTGCGGTTGCTGCCTTCGTTGGCGAGCATGTAGGTGGCGACTCGGGTTGAGTTCGTGCGGAACGACAGCACCAGCAGGTCATACATCAACCGCATGTGCTCGGTGGTGTCCTTCGGGATGCCAGTTGGAATTTCAAAGTCCGGCTTCGCCTGCTGAGCTTCCTTCTCGGCCTGCTCGATACGTTGTTCGATCTCGCGAACACTCGTGAAATACTCGTCGAGCTTACGACGGTCGGTCTGTCCGAGCTTTTCTTTCAGGTTGCTCGCATCACCGGCCACGGTGTCGAGGATGCTGCGGCGGTACTTGGCGCGCTTGGCTCGTTGTTCCGGAGATTCACTGCCGGAGCCGAAGAGTCGCTCGAAGACCAGGGCCGGGTTCACTTCCTTCGACATGGGAGTGGTCGGCGACTTCCAGGAAATCGTTGACGAGTACGCGCAGCTATATCCCGAGTCGCAATTGCCGGAAGTACGCCCCCCTTCCAAGCCGAGTTCCAGCGACGGGAAGCGCGTGTCCTTGCCGACAACTTGCGCGGCAATCTGATCGACCGAAACGCCGACCTTGATGTCAGCGCCGGACGTCTTGACCGGGTGCATCCCGGTGAGAAATGTCGCTGCGGAACGAGCATGGTCGCCCGGACCGTCACCGTGAGCCCGCCCCTTGTCCTGACCAAGACCAGACAGCACGAGCAGGTCCGACTTGAACGGGTTCAGCGGCTGCAGAGTCTCAGACAGCTTGTAATCTTCACCCGCTGAAGAAGGTGTCCAACTGGGCATAATTGCCCCGTTGGGGAAGAACACGAACCCCATTCGCAACGGAGCAGCGGACGATGTCGGTCCTGCAGCCAAGCCATTCACGGGCAACATCGCGTTGAGCAGCGGCAAGCCCATCAGGGCACTGGCCCCGCGCAGAAACGTGCGGCGAGCCATCGGCTGTGTTCGCGAAATGAATGCAGGCATGTGAGATCCCTCAACGCTTCCGAATGATCCGACACTAATCCCGTTCGCCGTCACCTCGACGCTGCTGGAACGGTCGACTGTTCACAATACCAAGAATCATGGCCGAAAACTTGTGATTCTGGCCATCGAGCCGCTTCATCACTTCGTCGACGGCGCAGCGGTCATAGTATTCCAATCCGCGGCCTAACGCATAAGTCAAAAGTTTTTCGGACAACGTCCGGCTGAACTGTTTTTGACGCCCCTTCAAGATACGCACCAGTTCCACGGCACTCTTGAACGATTCGCCCGACGGCAGCGTTCCTGAGGCATCCACCGGATGAGTGCCATCACGGTCACGCCACTGTCCAATCGCATTGAAGTTCTCAAACCCGAAACCCAGCACGTCCATCGTTGTGTGACAGGACGCACAAACCGGACTTTCGCGATGCACGGCCAACGCCTCGCGGAGTGACGCTTCAGGCCGGGCCTTGGACGTCTCTTCCAAGTCTGGCACGTTGGGCGGTGGAGGTGGCGGCGGAGTACCGAGAATATTCTCCATGATCCACTTACCACGTTTCACCGGCGACGTGCGATCGGGGTTCGAGGTCAGCGTCAGGATGCTGGCGTGTGTGAGCACACCCGCACGCTGAGACACATTGAGCGGCACCTTCTCAAACTTGTCCGCCTTCGGCGCGGGCAGACCGTACAGCTTGGCCAGTCGCGGATTGACGAACGTGAAATCCGCATCCAGGAAATCCAGAATGCTGCGGTCTTCTTTCACGATCGATTCAAAAACCAGCAAAGTTTCGGCCCGCATGTCGTCACGCAGTTGCGAGGAGAACTCGGGGAACAGCTTGGTGTCGGCTTCGAACTCATCAAGGCTCCGCAGGTTGAGCCATTGCGCGGCGAAGTTGTCGGCCAGGGCTCGTGACTTCGAGTCCTTCAGCATCCGCTTGACCTGCTGATCCAGAATCTCCGGCTTGCGAAGCTCGCCGCGCGAAGCCAGATCAAACAATTCCTGGTCAGGCATACTGCTCCACACGAAGTAGGACACTCGCGACGCCAATTCGTAATCCGTCACGACGTGTTCGGCGCGAGGATCGTTCGGTTTCGCATCGGTCTCAACGCGGAACAGGAAGGAGGGCGAGATCAACACGCCTTGCACGGCGTATTGAATCGCTCGATCAAACGGCTCACCATCTTTGACGGCGGCTTCGGTGATCGCCACGAACTTGCTGAGTTCGTCATCCGTGCCCGGTCGTCGAAAAGCACGCGTCACGAACGGCTTCAGTACCTCGACAGCGGCGTCGTGCACCGACTTACCGTTGCCGGGACGGGTCGACACGAAGCCAGTTAGAGGGGGCACAATTGCCGGCGCGATCACATCGATCTGGCTGACGTACAAATTGCGGTCGCCCTTGTCACGTTCCCAGAAATCGTTCGTGAATTCGACGTTAATGCGATGAGTGCCAGCCTTCAGAGGCATCTGATGGCCGTAGTCGTTGGTGCGCATGTTGCCGCGGACGTCGAAGCCCTTCTGCAACTTGTTGTCGACCTGCAGATCCATGTGCGCGAGGTCTTTGCCGTGCTGCTGAGCTTTCGCGATAATCGAAATGGTATAGACGCCGTCAGTCTTGGCCTCGTAGTCGAAGTACACCGAACCTGCCGAAATCAGCCCGTAGAAGCCATCGTCCATGATCTCGAACTTACCGTTCGTCTTCAGTGCCTTCGCGGCGAAGTGCTGTTTGTTGGGCTTGCCGCTGCTGACGGGGATCGCCTGGTCGGTGATCTTCTCCGCAGCGTCGAGGTACTTCTCCATCAGCAACGGCGTAAGCGACAGCACATCGCCGATGTTGTCGAAGCCGTAGCCAACATCGTCGGATGGAAAATCATCGGCCGGCTGAAAGTTCACGCCCAGCAAGTCGCGAACGGTGTTGTTGTACTCGGCGCGATTCAGGCGGCGGATGGTGACTCGGCCCGGATCGCTGATCATATTGCAGTCGAGGTTGAACAGCTTGTCGTTCAACCAGGCAACGACCGCCTCTTTGTCTTTGATTTCGGGTTGAGGCGAGTCGGGCGGCGGCATCGCCCCGATCTCGAGCATCGCCAGCACCTTCTCCCAAGTCTTCCGCGCGTCGCCCTTGATGAAGGTGTCCGGGTTCTCGTACTTGGTGAGATCAATCCCGCCTTCCGCGTCTTCCTTCGAGTGGCACTCCACACAGTGCTTCTGCACGAACGGCTGTACTTGAGTCTTGAAGAGGTCCGGCTTCACCACCACGGCTTCAGCGACGGGGATCACTCGACCGTCCGCTGTGCGAGTACCACGCGGGGCGAACGCCAGACCTAGGCCAGCCAACAGCAGGCAACCAACGCCGACCAGCATTGGCCAACGCTTCAGGAACCAGTCACGGTTCAAAGCCTTCAGCGGCGACGACTTCGCTTTCACCGCACGCCGCGTCGATGCAGCAGATGAACGCGAGCGGCGGGAACTCACATCGCGTGCCTCGAGGTCAACGTGATCATCCGCAGTTGCCTCTGCTCGTGGCGCGATCGCTCGCCGAACCGGAGTCTTCGCTTTGGAACCAGCAGTGCGAGGCCCAGATACTCGTTGAGTCTCGTCCAGATCGCTCAGCCGATGCGGTTCTTCTTGAGCGGCGGGAATCTGAAAGGTGGTCCCACATTCTTCACGCGGGCAGCGCGCACGACGACCGGCGTACTTGCTATCGACCTTGAATCGAAAGCCGCACTCCGGACAGACGGAAGAAATCGAAGAACGTGGAGCCATGTGGGAGACTCAATGCGAACTTTTTGCAGAGAACTCCACTCCCGACGGCGTCCACTGCTGATGTCACTGGGCTGCCGCAAGTTCCGACATGCGGATTGCAGGTTCCACCACGCGTTCCCAGTTTTCGCGGATGTACTCTTCCGGCCCACCCTTATTCGCGACGTGCCAGGCAACGTCCACTGTCGGGACCATTTCGATCGCGTCCCACGGGCAAACTGTTAATTCGTAAGGATCGGACTTCTTTCCGGGGATGTGCACGCAGACTTCGCAGCCCACGCAACGCTCAACGTCGATCTCGCAAAAACTTTGCAGACAGGAGATCGACTCGCCGGGCACCTTCTGGATGCAGTCCACCGGGCAAACTTCGAGGCACGACTCGCAACCCGTGCAATTGTCAGCGTTGATGACCGCAACTTCTTTGGGGAGCTTCTTACGCGCGCCTTGCTTGGCCATGTTTACCTCAAGTGAAAAACGGGCGATTCATCCTCACGCAATGCCTCTCCAGAGCATCGACCAGACTAGCTCAACTTCTCAAGTTCGGCTGATCCAGAGCGGTAATGATTCTTGTGGACGCTTCGACTTGCCACAAGCGAGTTTGGAATTCTCTCAATAGCGGTAAAAACCACTTGTGCTTTAGACAACGCATCGGCAAATTCCAATGCAAGTTGTGCTTGATGGCACTTTAATTACGACTATCGAATCCAGTTTGTTGACTCATCCTGTCGCATCAGTCGCTGTGTGCTTGACCTGATTTCCTCGAAAAGGACCAAAGCCATGCTGACAATTCAAGGTTTGCGCCGCTCTCGTGATTGTGGCGGAACCACGCGCCGCGATTTTCTGAAGGTCGGCACTTTGGGGCTGGCTGGCCTTAGTCTGCCGAGTCTGCTGGCAGCGAAAGCACAGGCGGCCAACTCAGGGCTGCCCGTTCGCAACAAGTCGATTGTCTGGCTGTGGTTAGGCGGTGGCCCAACACATGTGGAGACTTTTGATCCGAAGATGTCAGCTCCCGTCGAATACCGCAGCGTGACGGGTGAAGTGCAGACGAAACTGCCGGGCGTCACGCTCGGCGGCAACTTTGAACGGATGGCTCAGCACGCCGACAAAATGGCTTTCGTGCGTTCCTTCGCTCACACAAATAGCGGTCACGGCGGCGGCACGCACTTCCTGATGACGGGCTACGACAACAAGGCCATCGACAACGGTGGCCAGCCAACCCGGCCATCGATCGGATCGATCACGGCGAAGATCAGGGGAGCCAACCATTCTGAAACTGGCATGCCGACCTACGTGCGGCTGAGTTCCATCGGTTCCGACGGCCCGGCCTTCCTCGGCACGGCCTACGCACCCTTCGGGACGTCGTCCGAAGGTCGCAACAACATGACAGTCCGCACGACCACCGATCGACTGGCGGATCGTCGCGGGTTACTGGAAGGCTTCGACCGTTTCCAGCGTGACGCCGACCGAACCGGCCTGATGAATGGCCTTGATGCGTTCGAGCAACAGGCCTTCAATCTGATCCTCGGCAACGCTCCTGAAGCATTCGATGTCCGCAAGGAGGACGCCAAGACCCGGGACAAGTACGGCAAAGATCTGGGCGAGCAGATGCTGGTGGCCCGTCGGCTGTGCGAGGCCGGTTGCGGTTTCGTCACTCTGAACTACGGCGGCTGGGACATGCACGGCACGATTCAGCGAGCCATGAATCAGCGTGCTCCGCAACTAGATCGAGCCGTCGGCGCATTCCTGGAAGACCTCCATGATCGTGGTCTGCAGGATGACATTCTGCTCGTGATCAGCGGTGAGTTCGGCCGCACGCCCCGCATCAACCGAAATGCTGGCCGCGATCACTGGGCACCGCTCAGTACGCTCGCACTGGCTGGTGGTGGCCTCCGCATGGGACAGGTGATCGGCGAGTCCGATTCCAAACTGACCCGTCCGGCCACCGATCCGATCACTCCACAGGACTTGATGGCCACTCTCTTCGTCACGCTAGGTCTTGACCACAAGGCACAACTCGTCAATCAGGCGGGTCGGCCCGTCTACATGATTGAGAACGGCGATCCGATCAAAGCCCTGATCTGACACGACGACTTCGCAGCTTTTCAGCCACGGATGAAACACTGATGAAACGCAGATCAGGAACGAGCAGACAACTGGCTTGAGTTCCTTTTATCTGTGTTTCATCAGTGTTCCACGCGTGGCTTTTTCATTTTCATTCAGCTTCAGGAGCGCTTCATGATTCGGATTGCTCGCACGCTGTTTCTGCTGGCCACGTTGACGCTCTTCAATCTTGTCGGGCGAGTTCAGGCGGACGAACCAGTTCGGGTCGGCCTGTTGGGAATCGATAATTTCGGTTCGGTGGCCTACACCGAGTTCCTCAACCGCCCGCATGCCGAAGGTGTGTTCGCGGGCGTGCGAGTCGTCGCGGCCTATCCAGTCATCAGCCCGGACTATCCTGACAGCGAGAAGCTGCAAGAGCAGTGGAAAGCACAGCTCTCGAACATGTACCAGAAGCCCAAGGATCCTAAAGACGCCGTGCCACCGATTGAGATGGTCAACTCGATCGACGAACTGCTCAAGAAGTGTGATGCCGTCATGATCTTCAGCATGGATGGCCGCCAGCATCTCGCTCAGGCAACACCCGTGCTGAAGGCTGGTAAGCGACTCTTCATCAGTCGACCGCTGGCGTCTTCGCCCGAAGATGCGATTGCCATTCTGAAGCTGGCCAAGGAAACCAAAACACCGTGCTGGAGCAGTTCTCAGCATCGCTTCAGCGGCGGCTTCAGCGGCATGCGCGACCATCCTGAGGTCGGTAAGGTCATTGGTTGTGACGTCTACGGCGGCTGGACTGTCAACGCTCCCGAAGCCGACAAATTCACGCGTCCGCTTCATAGCATTGAGACCCTGGTGACTATCATGGGACCGGGCGTCGCATCGGTGTCCTGCGCATCAAGCCCGTCTGCGGAGTGCTTCACGGTGACCTGGAAGGACGGCCGCATCGGTACCTATCGCGGCATCAAAGAAGGCGCGGTGAAGTACAGCGCAACCGTCTTCGGAGAGAAAGGCGTTTCCCCTGCTGGCATTTACGGTCACGGCGTGCCCGTGAAAGGCATCGTCCCGACGACCGACAAGTACGTCGGCTACGAAGGCCTTGCCATCGAGATGGCCAAGTTCCTCAAAGGCGGCCAGCCTCCCGTCACGCCTGCGGAGACATTGGAGATCTTCGCTCTGATCCAGGCGGCGGAAGAAAGTAAGACCAAGAATGGCGCCGCCGTTCCGCTGAAAGATCTGACGAAAGCCCTCGGTGATTGATACAGAATTCTCTGTTGGAGTATTTTAAGGAGACTGCGAGTTTTGGACTCAGATTCCAAGATTCAGCAGTCTCCTTTGTCCCATCGCGTCCTATTACGGACCGAAACCTCAACGAACCAGCATCCAGTCCAACGCGGCCTTCTCTGGTGCGGCCTTCTCGAACGTAACAGTAAATCCTTCAGCGGTCTTCTCGGAGATTGCTCGATTCGACAGCCAGGATTGCTCAATGAACACTGCATAATCGGCGTCAAGCTCTGGCTGCGGGAATTTGATGCGAATCGTTTCTGACTTCGCCGCCACAGCGACATTCTTGCCCCGCAGATTCCTGGCAGGGGTCTTGTCACCCGAAATGCCCTGCACGGCATTCACGGAGCCATTAGCTCGCACGCCGCCGCCTTCGAAGTTCAGTTCACCCGTCTCTTTAGAAACGGTGAGCGTAGCGGTCTTCGGCTTTTCATCCGAATCAGGAACGTGCTGGTAATTCCACTTGATCGGCTGCTCGTGGTTTGGCTGAGCAAACAGGATCGCTGCTTCCGAGAAGTCCGCCTTGAAGTTGATACCCACGCCAGCCGCAGATTCGAAGATCAGGAAATTGTCCCACGAAGGCTTTTGTTCGTAGTTGTTCTCGACCTGCTCCAGAGTTGTCTGGCCGCTGCGGATGTGCATCGCGGAGTGTCGTGACGCCGCACCGTGGTTGTAGAGATCAAACACCGTTGACGGGAACGGTCCCGGCACGTCGTCCCACATCCACGACCGGAAGATCTGGGGACGAACCGGATCGGGGCCAATCGCCTGTTCAATTGGGTCGCCCTTCGCAAAATCTGCATTTGTGCCTCGATCACGATATGGCGCGAGCCCGATTTGCTTCTGACCCCCGCGATCTCCGCCCGTCACCGCGCGAGAAACGTCATTCACATAAGTCCCCGGAGCGATGATGTACTCCAGCGGACGCTCGTGGCCGTCCCAAGTATAACTTTCCTTACGGTAGAGATGCGGAGCTCCAGCACTCTTCGCTCCCCACCAGAACCGACGAATTTCGATGTCCTTGGTACCGTCATCGTTCGCTTTGAATGACGCGATCTCGTACCAGCGGAAGTTACCTTTGGGCGTCTTCTCGCCTTTCGTCGCGACCGCAAAGAACTTGCCAACGACATCCGCCGTCCACGAGCAGTCTTTGTCGCCGCGAATAATACCACCGAAGTACCGCTCGGTGGCGCCGTGGCGAGCGTTCTTGATCAGCTTGGACGGATGCCGCTGGCCTTGAAAGGTCTCATCGGGATGAACGATGAATACCTTTCCGGCGGTGATCTGCTTCTGCGGATTCAAATTGATGAGCGGCCGCGAATCGCCCAGCGTCTCGACATTGCTGCCGGTCGCAAAAGTCAATCGCTGAGTATCCCAGTCCATCGCCCCGACAGTTCCGCGAAAATTGTTATCCAGCGAACGCGTGAACGCCGCGAAACAGTTCCCCATTTCGTCACCCGCCGCCGAGTGAATATTGCTCATGTAATTAAAATCGCAGTAATACATATAAGTATCACCGTGAGCATATTGATTGCGGATCACCTTCACATCGTAGGTCTGATTGTCGTTGTTGCTCGTCTGGAGCATGTGCAGGATGCCGGTGTTGTTCTTGTTGTGCATGATCGCACCGACTTTGTGATCCAGACTGGTATCAGCCACGAAGTAGTGCATCTGCTTCTCAGCATCCCAGCCGATGTCCTTCACCAGCCCACGCGTTACTCCACCGCCATATCCCGGTCCGCCATGCAGGTTGAGAAACTGCCCCGGCCGAATACCGCGCACCGTTGCCAGATAGAAGCGGCGGTCGTTCCCCTTCTCGACAGGTTCTTGTAGCCAATCCAGATAGCTGTTCGAGCCGTAGACCAGGTGGCTGTCGAGCGTCAGCATCGGATTGGTACTCCAATGCGGCAGGCTGTCGCGATCGGCCAGATTCAGCGTCCGCTCAATGCGCACCCCGGAAATCGGTGGTACCTGCAAAATCACCTGCTTCTGATCCGCCGAGATCACCGTCACCCCCGGCGCATCCCGCCACTGCTTTGTCTCCCCCGGAGGCTCCGGAATCCGCGTCGAACCTTGCAGCACCGCTGGCTTCAAGACCTTCCAAACACTGGGCGGCACTTCCAACACGCCGCCCGTCTGCCTGAGCTTTTCGATCGCCGCCGCATAAGTCTGCTTCGCCTCCTCCGGCTTCACGATCGGCCCAAACTCATCCAACCGCCGCAGCACAGCAGTAGGTTCTTCGGCGTTCGCATTGTTCATCCAAAACATCGAAACGACCGCGCTCAGCCAAACAAATCGTCGCATCGGAATGCCCTTCTGAGGTTAATCATCTGGTCCACATCGCGAGCGCTCTGCACATTTCAGAGACCCCACGAACCAACCCGATCTGCCTGAATGTTCACGCCAGAGAACTACTTGAGTTGCGTTCAGATCAATTCTGACAGATTATAGCGACTTTCGTCTTGAGATTGCGCAGGTCGCAGACAACGCGTCCCGCGCAATACGGAATGGAATCCAGATAGACTGAAGCTAAATGATTTTCCAAAGCTGGCTGGCGTCTCTGTGTTCAAACGCACGTCTGCCCCGCGCCACAAAAGTTCGCGCCCGCTCTCATCAGTCTCGCTTCGGCGCTAGAGCCACCATTGAACGCTTAGAGCCGCGAGTCGTATTGACCACGATTGACTTGTCCAATCTAGGAGCGCGGGGAGTCACGCTTTCCGGCGGCTACGCGGTAAGTGGGGCCGGGGACGTCAACGGAGACGGATTCGATGATCTGATTGTCGGAGTGGACGCTCGACCTGTCGGGGCCAGCTATGTTGTCTTTGGCGGCCCCTCAATGCCGCAGACAGTTGATTTGGCAGCGCTCGGTGACTCGGGAGTCACGATCCTTGGGGCTAACGCCGAAGAGCCCATCGGGGGAACTGTGTCGGACGCAGGCGACGTCAATGGGGATGGCTTCGACGATCTTATTGTTGGAATCAGCTACTCGCACGAGAACGTTGGTTCTTGTTATGTCGTCTTTGGCCAATCCTCAATGCCACAGACGATTAACTTGACCAACCTGGGCCGGGCTGGTGTCTCGATCCGTGGGATAGAGAAGGGCGATATCGCAGGCAGTGCAGTCTCCAGCGCCGGAGACATAAATGGGGATGGGTTCGATGACATTGCGATCGGAGCCCCTCAAAGTGAGGGCATCGGAAACTCTGAGCCAGACGCAGGAGAATGCTACGTCATATTCGGCGGCTCCGCACTTCCTGAAGTGATCAACCTCGCCAACCTGGGCGACGCTGGAGTGACGATTTACGGCGCCAACCGATACGACGCTGCAGGCCATTCATTGAGTGCCGCAGGAGATGTAAATGGAGATGGTTTTGGCGATTTGCTGATCGGAGCATATACCGGCGGGGCTTATTTGTACGGCGAGTACAGTGGGGGCAAGCCCTTCCTGGGGCGAAACTATGTCATCTACGGCCGCTCTTCCTTGCCAGCCACGATCGACCTTGGAAACTTAGATGCAGCTGGAGTCAAGATTGCTGGAACCGAAGCTGGCGACCTGGGTGGATGGTCGGTAAGCGGCGCAGGCGACTTTAATGGAGATGGCTTCGATGACGTGCTGCTGAGTGCATTCAACGCCAGCGGTGTAGACAACAAGAGAGAGCGATCTGGAGAAAGCTACGTCGTCTTTGGCGATTCAGCCCTACCGGGCAAGATCGTTTTACCAACGAATGGAACATCTCGGGTCATGACGATTCTGGGCGCTGATCGAGGCGACGGGAGCGGTTGGTCGGTAAGTAGTGCTGGTGATGTAAACAGTGACGGTTTCGACGACATACTTGTTCTCGCCATTTACTCTACCGATAGCACCCGCTGGAATTCCCGTGATGGATATTTGCTCTTCGGTAATTCGTCACCACCTAACACGGTCGATCTGGCCAATATTGGCCCAGCTAACGTAACTCTCTTTTCAGCCGGCAAAATGAGCGACGCCGGGGACGTGAATGGAGACGGTTTCGCTGATTTCCTGAGTGGACCTCGCCTGGTATTCGGGAGCAACAGCTTCACAAACTCCGTAACGCTCCTAGGAACGTCTGACAGCGAGACGCTCACGGGAACCAGCGCTGCGAATGTGATTAATGGAGCGGGTGGCAATGATACGTTGATTGGCAGTGGCGGGGCAGACGTCATTTACGGCGGTGAGGGCGAAGATGTTGTTGCGATCTCAGACCTCCGGTTTAAGCGACTCGATGGCGGTAATGGTTCGGACACGTTGCGAGTCGATGGTGCAGGCATTGCTCTCGATCTGGCGACTGTCGCCGACAATCGGCTCACAAGTTTTGAAACGATTGATTTGCGAGGCAGTGGCGCGAACACTTTGACACTAGATCTTCTGGAAGTGCTGAACGTCACTTCCAATTCGAATCCAGTTCAAACGACTAACACGTTGACCGTCCGTCGTGACTCCGACGACACAATCAACATCGGCGCGGGATGGTTTCAAGCCCTTGATGTGATTGTCGGGGGAACTCATTTCCAATCCTTCACTCAAGGCCAAGCGATTCTACGGTTGGAGGTTCCGAATTCCGTCATCGCGACTATCGTCACTGCGACCCTGGTGGAAGGCACTGTTGTCGTGCGTACATCCCATGACACAGTCATGGACGTCGCAGTCTTTCGCGACGATATCGCGAAAGAAATTGTGGTCCAGTCTGGAATGGACGTTGTGGGAGCCATCGAAATTCGCTTTCCGGCTTCCATGGTCACGGATGGCCTGATCGCGACACTCAGCTCTCAGGACGATCGCTTTGATGCCGCGCGAGCGGACATACCTGTCTCCATCAGCGGTGGTGACGGAGATGATTCTCTTACTGGAGGCTCAGGGAGCGATCAGTTAGTTGGTGGAACGGGAGCCGACACGCTCATCGGTGGCAGTCAAGCGGACGCCCTCGACGGACAAGAGGGCAACGACGTTTTGACCGGTGGAGCAGGCTCCGATTCACTTGATGGCGGATCAGGCAACGACACGCTGAGTGAAGTCTTTGATCGAAACATCACGCTGACCAATTCGGCGCTGGGGCTTTCGGGAAATGCTCAGACAATTGTTGTAGACAGAGCCATCGGGTTTGAGTTCGCGACCCTGACCGGCGGCATCAGCGCTAACAAGATTGACGTCAGCAGTTTTACGAAAGGCATTGGTACGACCATCAGTGGCGGTGGCCAGAGTGATACCATCCTTGGTTCCTTCGGACCGGACTTGATCATTACGCTGACGGGCAACGATGTCATTAATGGGCTCGGTGGGG
The DNA here is from genome assembly GCA_964386705.1 of uncultured Planctomycetaceae bacterium. Lineage (GTDB taxonomy): Bacteria > Planctomycetota > Planctomycetia > Planctomycetales > Planctomycetaceae > AM-0621. Next base: position 38,486 of record CAYLTY010000010.1, on the reverse strand, counting down.
CAGATACCGTATACTCTGGCAGCGGAAACGACACGATCCATGGCGGCGACGGGGCAGATAGCCTGATTGGTCAGAATGGCAATGACAGCATCCGCGGCGACGCAGGAGCGGATACTCTCGTTGGAGGAGCCGGCATCGACACCATGAATGGCGGAGCGGCCAATGACTTCTTGAGCGCGCAAGCCGATGGTGGACTTCTCAATGGCGGAGATGGTAACGACACGCTGTTGGGCAGTGCTGCTGGCGACACTTTGATTGGCGAGGCAGGCAACGATCGGCTCATCGGCTTGCAACACCACGATTGGCTGTATGGTGGAGATGGTGCTGACACCCTCCTCGGTGGCTCAGCCTCCGACCATCTGTATGGCGGCACCGGCGCTGACGATCTTCGAGGAGAAGCCGGATCTGATTATATGGATGGAGGCCAGGACTTCGATCGCATCAATGAAATATTCGATTTTGACGTAACCATTACCGGGCGGCTGATCACAACCGCAGACTTGTGGGATGATGAGACCACCAACGTTGAGCGGATTAACTTGCTCGGTGGCCCATCTGCGAATCTGTTCGATGCTCGCGAGGCTTCCGTGTCCGTTTTGCTCTGGGGTGGCGCAGGCAATGATACCCTGCTGGGCGGTTCAAAGTCTGACATCATCAACGGCGGTAATGGCGACGATGTGCTGTCGGGAGGTGCGAGCAATGACATCCTCGACGGTGGTGCCGGGACAGACGACTTCTACGAAAAGGCTGACGCGAATTTCATCATCAATGCCATGACGACGACCTCTGCGGTCACGGGCACAGATACTCCGACGGCTGTCGAACGCCTCGTGATCATCGGCGGAGTTGGAGCCAATAAGTTCGACGCAACCCTGGCGTCAGTTTCAGTGGTCCTCATCGGCGGCCGGGGCAACGATACGCTGCTGGGTGGGTCTGGTGATGACGTTCTAAGCGGTGGTAACCGCAACGATGCCAGCCTGCCCGGCGGTGATGGTGCAGACTCACTCGACGGTGCCGGGGGTGCCGATGTGCTGGAGAATGATCCTGCTGATACGAAGGTAACGGGGGCCGGAGACACCAGCGTTGCCGACATCTTTACTCTGCTGCCAAGCTGGGTCGATGCGATCTGAGTGATCTCTGCTGCATCTGTATTCCGCGCGTTTCGGGAGGAGTGCTCTTTGTCAGAAGCGACATTGATGTCGGACGCGGCGGTGCTGACCTTCGACGCGTTTGAGTCTGTCACGCCTCGCGGGGCATTCGGTGAGTTCACGTGTTCTGGCGAGGATCAGACGCGAGTTATGGGTTTGTTAAGATCACAGTCTGGCAATGTGTTGGTCCGTTTGACATTGTTCCGCCAGCTGTCGAACTCGCACGGATCGTTCCTGCGGCGGAGCCCGTATGGTCCCTGCGATCCGTGCTTGAGTTCGCGGTCGCAATTCTTCTGACGTAGTTGCTCCAGCTGAAAATGCTGTGATCCGAGAGCAGCTTCTAAGCGCTGATTCGCGTTTTGTTGCATCGCTGCGGTCGCTCTGGCCACAGTTGATCCGTGTGTTCGATCAGATCGGCGTCACTTGGCTCCGCAATGTCGCTAAAGTCAACGGACGGTCGGGTGAATGTTGCGACACTCACGGCGTTCGCGCCGCTCCGTTGAGGTACATCATGAATAAACTCAATTTGATTGCTGTCGCCTTGTCGGTGGTCGCAGCGGTGATTTGTTTCGCCAGTGTGGCTTTGGTGGATGAAACTGCCGCGCGTGTTGGCCTGGGGGTTGCGGGAATGCTCTCGCTCGTGGCTGCCTTCCTGGCGAAGGCACCGCCGATACCCATCGACGAGGCGTTGGCCCAGCAGCGACAGCAGGCGGAAGCTGAACGTCAGAAGCTCGGCGACGAACGGCACGAGTTTGAGGAATTCCTGACCGAAACAACGCGGCAACTGACGGACCGAGCTCGCAAGCTCGACGGCCGCGAGGTTCAGTTGGCGCACCGTCTGGCGAACTTCAATGAGTGGCTGGAGTTCCCTCAGCCGAACGGAGAGGCCAGCAGTTCGGCGTTCAGCGCAGACCATGCCGAGCGGCCGTTAGCGGACCTGGACCATCGCGTGCTGGACCTCATCAACGAGGAAGCTCAGTTGCTTTACACGCGCCTGCGGCAGAGTCACTACAAGGCGGAAGGCAAGCTGGACACGAAACGGATTCGTGACGACCTCAACAACTTCGTGATTCGAGTTGCCCGCATCTACAAGCCCGACTCCGAGAACCCGCTGCTGGAAACCAGCGTGGATCAACTGCTGCGAGCGGGCAGCCGCGCGTGTCTGCACATGCTCGTCGTGCTGGAACGTCTCCCGCTGAACCTGAAAGATCAGACGATTCTGACTCTTTACAATTACGTGCAGCACGCGATCAAAGCCTATGAAGTTTACGCGGCGAGTCAGCCGTATATGGGTTATGTGCAGACGGCCTCGTATGTGGGACGTCTCGTCGCAGGAGCATCGCCTCTGACCGTGGGCCTGACATGGATGCTCGGCGAACTCGGCAAGCGAGGAACCAAAGCCGCCGCGAACTGGTTGATCGATCAACAGGCTGTTGGTCTGCTCAACGAAATGGTACGAGTGATCGGCTTCGAAGTAGCCAGTATTTACGGTGGCGACTTCCGACACCGTGACCCGAATTGGGTCTATGGCTCCGAACTCGCCGACCTGATGAGCCGCTTCCCGCTGTCGCGCGAGAATCTGGCTCAGGCACTCGGTGAAATCGGCGGGCTGTCGTTCCGCAATGAGTATGACCGGGTCTTCCTCTACCGCTGCGTGTCCGCTCATCGTGAAGTGCGAGCACTCGCGGCAAGTCACAGCGTGATGACGCTGGCCGAACGCGAGCAGGTCGCACGACGACTCGAACGATTCTTTGCGTCGTTCATTCATGGCAAGACGCCAGGGAAAGTCACCGCATGGAAAACCGGAGTTGAAGAGCGGCTGGGTATCAAGTTGATCCTGCCTGGAGCGATGACGACAATGGAGCAACACACGGAGATCGTAACTCGCCCAGCGGACCACGTGCAGGTCGTGCGTTCGCTGGCGAGTTTTCTGATTTCGGTCAAAGCGTGCCCCATCCCCGAACTTCACTCGTGTTGGGAGTTCGCTGATACCATTCAGCACATGGACCCATCCGAGCGAGAAGCGCTGCTGGCGGACATCGTTGCCGATCCACCGCTCAGCTTTGTGCGTCCTGAAATTGATGTGTCGCATCCCATCGTTGCGACCTATGTCAACGATCTGTGTCGGCTGACGGCTCGAGTCCGCTCCTGGTTCGACCTGCAGGATGAACTGGTGCTGGAAACCGCGGTCTATCTTGGTCAGGACCTCACCAAGACGCGCAAGCAACTCGACCAGTATTATTCCGACACGTTCGCGTCGATGCTGCCGAAGGATGCACCAGGCGCAAAAGCGGATGTTGCTACCGTCAAGGCCGCGCTCCGGGAACTGCAACTCGACGAAACGATCCTGTTCGCCTACTCGGGCGGTCAAATCAACTGGCCGAGCGAAACCATTCGACCGACTGGCGATCACCAGACCGGCCTGTTCGCGACTTCGCAACGACTACTGCTGATCGAAGTCGGCGAACGAGCCGCTCTGGTCGCCGCCTCACCATTGACCGGCCTATCAATTGAAAAGGTCGATCGCCGGCTGATCGACGAATGCCGCTTGAGCGGCTCGCATTGGACCATACCCGGCTTCGTAACTCCTCAAACTGTTTCCGTCACGATGGGTGGAGCAGTCATGACTCGCTACGACACCTACTTCCGCCCGCTACTGGATTTGGTACGCGCAACCCATCAATGAATCCGGTCGCAGCATTAAGTGGGTAATATGAAGCCCATCGACACCAATGGAGTAATTGCAGATATGTCGGATCAGGAGCCCACCGAACACTTGAAAACTTCGCGTCGACGCAAGCGAGTAACGCGATTTCTGAAGATTCTTATCTTCACTGCGGTCGTATGGTTCTTCCTCGGTGACGTGATCTCGAATCAACTCAATTATTCATTGCTCTGCTACCGTCTAAGTCGCGTCGCCCGCGACACCAACTGCCAGGTTCTTTCGCAAAGAAGCGCCTTTGGACTATTGGTCGGCAATAGCAACCACTGCGACTACTTTGCAGGACTGCTTCTGAAGTCGCCCGGACCACCCGCGGAGATCCTGCGGAAGCATGGCAATTACACGATCCTTAACCCTAAAACGAATGAGCTGGAGGAAGTTGAGATTCTCATTCTGGACGCTCCAGAAAAGCTTCAAGATGTGTGGCTACCAGACGACTACGCCAGACTGCAGAGCTGGGGTACTACAGAACATACCCTTGATGAAGGGACGATCTTTATCCTCTATGTCATGCGCAGCTATGAACCAAATTGTGATCCACGGTGCCATTGACGCAAGCGCGGCAATGAATGTCACAAATCAAACTATGGAGTCGCACGAAGCTCCTCTTCTTCCACAACAATGACTTTTGGGGTCACCAGCAGCAGAACACGGCTGCCGTCCTTGGGTCTGATACTCTCGAGGATGTCGCGAGCCTCATCGCTGTCGGTTGCTATGGGCAGCTTCTTGAGCAGTTCGGCGGGAGCGCTGATATCGTCCGTGATATCCAGGATGAGCGACTGACCCTCTTGCAGCGTCTCTTGTTGCCGTCTGATGGCCGTGTCGAAGGATTCCCCATTGATTCCCAATGACAAACGCACAGACTTGCGATCACCGGACGCAGTTCCGTTCATGACCAGATTCACCACGTGGTCTTTGGAACTCAACTCGTTTGAGCTGAGCGATGCCGTTTGACCGTTGAACAGCGTGATCTTCGGAGCCGCGATGATGTTGGTCAGCCGATCGGCTTGCCACTTTTCTACGAACGATTGCCTGGCGGTTTGAGTGAGAACGAGTGAACTAACCTCGGTCGACCCATTGATCTCACGTGGCACAAGGTCGTCTCGAATCGAGATGATCGACATCTCCACAGTAACCTGCGTGTCATGCAGCTTGCGAAGTTGACTGAGTAGTTCGGTAATCTCTTGATGTACGTTGGCCGTTGTGCGGATGACAAGGCTCAAGGTGGCGTCGTTGAACCGCAGCGAACCGGCACCTCCCATTTCGTCCCAGGTGTTGGGTTGAATCGTCGTCTTGACGAGGTCCATCAGAGCTTGCGAGTTATGCTTGGGCTTAGTGTCAGGATTGAGTTCGTTGGAAAGGGGGTTTGCCGGCAGAGGAACGACAAGATCCGCGACGGCATAGGCCTTTACCAGAAGTTCTCCCTTCGCCCGTTGCTTGCTGGTTACGACAAGCACACCTTCCTCAACCACCACCGCCAAGTTCAAGGGCTCAAGTATTAACTTGAGGGCTGATGGCACGCTGACATCTTTCAACGCGATGTTGATCGGTTGAGTCCGTTGAATGCCTTCTTCGTCAAGTCCACGTGGGTCGAGCGTGATATTGAGTTGCGATTGTTCGGCCAACGACTTGATCACACGATCTAGTCCTTCGTCTTCAAAGTTGCATGTGATTCTGCCGCCGACAACCACTGTGAACCGCGTGCTGGCTCCCGATTGCTTTTGGGCGTTTTCCGTTGCCGCGACGAAACTCGTGATACCAGGCTTTCGCCCGCTAGCTTGTATCGACTGTGGAGTTGAAGCCGTGATTTCGATGATGCTCGGATCGAACCCATCAATCCGAAGAAACTTGTGGCCAACTGTCATCGTTCGGCGATCGCCGACGGCCAGACTGAAACCACGCTCGTGCCCGCGACCAAACTGAATGAACTCGTCACTCGAACCTTCCACCGTCATTGAGAAGAGATCGAGTTTGGTGCGTGCTGGTTCTACAGCGGACGTCGCTGGATGCTCGGCAGCTAAAGGCGACGACCTCTTCTCCGAGCTTTCGGTCACCACCTTCTCCGGCAGGTGCCCCCACATCTTCTCACCGTCGCGTATCACAAAGAATTTGAGCGGCGAGAACTTCTCTCGATCAGGATGACTCAAAACAAAATCGACGTTTCGCAGCGTGATGGTTTCCCATTGATGCAGCCCGACCAGGATGTCTCCTGCCTTCAGGCCGTTCTTCTCGCGCGCCTGTGGTTCACGCACCTCGGTAATAAGCATGCCACCGCGATATTGTGTGCCAGAAATCTGGTTGAGTTGGTCATCGTTGAGCGGAACCAGTCGCAGCCCGAGAACTTGCCAGGCGTGTTCGACAACTTCTTTCGGATCGATGTCGACAAGGGCATCCTTCGCCGCCTCGACCCCTCGAGTCAGAGCTTCCGCCTTTGCTGCTTCTGCCGACTTCGTTGCTGCGGACGTCTTACGATCGCGTTCCATCAACTCGCTGAGTCGCTGCACATCTTGCCTGAGCCCCTTGATGTCGTCGCGGAGTTCCTTCAGTTCTTCAACGGTAGGCAGCTTGCCGGGAACAATCTGCGGAGACTGCCGCTTTTCGCTCCGCAGAGGAGCCTCTTTCTTCGCAGCCAGAGGCGGCTCGGCAAAGTCTTCTCCAGCGACCTGCTGAATCACCGCCATCTTCGTGGGACTCGCGTTGAGACGTTCGGGATGCGGCACGGCGCGACCGATCTCGGCCGACGGAGCTTGAGCTTTGAGCTGATCCAACACCTTTGGATACAACTGCTCGGCAATCTCAATGAGTGACTTCTTCTGCGCTTCGTCGGTCACAGTTCCACGGAGTACGACTGCCTCTCGGACCTCGATCACGGTAACCACCGCAGTCGGCTCCAGGGCTTCAATGAGCGACTCCAGTTGAGACACGGATTCGCTGACGAAGAGCACCGTCAGGCCGGCAATTCGCTTGGCTCCGCCGTGCTCGCTTTTGGCCGCCGCCACATAGCGGAAGCCTGGGACATTGCCCGTGGGAGTTGGCAGCAGCATGTAGACTTCGTGCTTGACTGGAACACGGACCATCTTTTGCCCCTGCGCGATTTCCGCGACCTGCCAAGGCTGCTTCTCGCTGTGATCCGCTTCGTTTCTGGCGAGCACGCGGAAGAAGGCGTGTTCGAAGATTCGTTGCGCCTGCGTTCGGTCGAGTGCCTTCTGTCCCTCCGGAATGGGCACCAGGAAGATCTGCCGATCGCTTTCGGGTTTCCGATTCTGAATGGATTCAAACGCGGCGTTTGATGTCAGCTTGAGAGTTGCGGTGGCACTCAAAAATCCGTCTTCGGACTTGTTCGGTCCCTTGGTGTCTTCAAGCACGACCACTGGAGCAATGAGTCGAGCGGGATTGTGAGGATTGCCGCACTCCATCAGTGCCCCGGCTTGTCCAATCTCGACGCCCAGATTCACAACTTTCGGGACATCGAGCGTTAACGAAGTCGCTTCGAGCCGAGTCTGTTGATCCTTGTTCTGCAACACGATGTTGCCGACGACACCCGCATCGCTGTTAACCCCCTGGCCTTTCAGAACGCCAACCGGCTTCGAATTGTCGGGCGTCTTTGGCGCACTCTGAGGCTTTCTGGCAGTTGCTTGAGGCGCCGGTGGAGTTGCCTTCGGTGGATTCGCGAGGATGACTGGCTGCGGATCGTTGGCCACTCTCGGGGTGACTTCGACCAACTGTATGAATGCTGATTCGGTCGGACCGTTGAGAATGAGGAGCGTCTCGCCCGGTTGTAGGTTACATGTTGCAGAGACACGTCGACTAAAGATCGATGGGACTTGGGCATCACCGACGGAAACGACGGGATCGGTGAGTCGTGAATCCTCTGCCGTGAGGTCGATGAAGATCTTCCCCTCGTTGAGCCAGACGGGCTTCACGACGAACTTTTGACCGAACTCGCGCATCACCACTTCGCGACTGCCCAGGGCGTCGGTCGGAAGGGGCACCGGGAGCGCGCCGCCAGAGAGCACGGTTGCCTCTTGCCCCGAGAGCGTCATAACAGTCGGAGCCGTCAGCTTCTTGAATGCCGACGAGACGTCTTTTCCTCGCACGTCAAACTTCAGTGGCTTGCGCAGCACATGCACCAGAGGTTCCGGCCCACGCTTGGTCGGAAGTTCAATGCCGTTGCGTTGGATGAACTCGATCACTGGCTCTTTACTGTCACCGAGTATCTTCCCAAGCTTTTGGCCGTCGACATCCCACATCACGAAGTCGATTTGAATCTGAGCCTTCGCATCACCGTTTGCCGGTAGCGGCAGATCCTTCACCGCCTTGGCGGTCGGCTTCGAGACGTCGTCGATTAATGGAGTGTCCGATTCCTGAGCCCGCGCTCCGCGCAGCCCGACAACAAGTGTCAGCAGACACAACCAAACGCTCCATCGTTTCGTATTCATAAGACATCCTTCCAAGAGAAGTGTGGCTCAATTTCTGAGAGCGCTGAGAGCTCGTCCCAGGCATCCTTGTTTGCCGTACTGTGTGGTTTGATCTGCTCAGACCATTTTCATGACCCTGAGCGGCTTTCAGGTGATTTCCAGTTGAGGTGACGTTCACGACGTCGCCTGGTTTGCATTCGTGAGGTCAATGCCGCGAACAACGGAGTGCTCCGTCGAGCCGGAGCACTCCAGGATTCACGGCTGCCTCACTCGTTCCTTGAGCTTCAAGAGTTGATCACTCGTCGCGGCGTCAGGATGCAGTTCGCGGAGGCGACTCAGCTCGCTCTCCACAGCCCGTATGTCCGAGGCGATCTCATTCCAAAGTTGCAGGCGTTCTTCGAGGTCTTCTTCCGTCGGGCTATGTGCCCAGAGCGATTCGTCCAAGCGAGGTGCGATTGATGCGAAGAGCAAACCAAAGCTGAAAGCGGTCAGCAGACTCAATCGCGAACGCCAGCGCGTGCTCCACACATCGGGAGTTCGATCCGCGAGCAAACGCTCGATGCGGACGGTCAGAGACCCCCTTGAACCCGTGGCCGCGAGTGCAGACGCGGCTCGGCGGTCGAGCGTCCATTCGGCGACTTGAGCGAGGCAACTCGCCAATGACACCGCCGAGACATCATGAGCCACCGCCCAATCATCGCACTGAACTTCAGCAGCCGCTTGCCAGGCTCGGCGAGCGACGAAGTTCAGCGGTTGAAACGCAAAGCTCGAGCACAGTAAGCGGCCGATCCACAACCAAAAGACATCACCGCGTTGCAGGTGAGCGAACTCGTGAGCCAACAATGCTCTCAACTCGTCGGTACTCAGACGCTGCTCACAGCCGGCTGGCAGAATGATCGTCGGCGACCACACCCCGCAGGCCATCGGCTCGGAAACATCTGGCGAGACCACCAGTCGCGGTGTTCGTTGCCACCGGGATTTCTTGTATCTCATGAGACCAGTCATGAGTTGCAACGCGATAGGTACGTCATGCTGAACGCCAATGTTCGGTGCATCAGCGCCCAACGATACGCATCGTCGTAGTACGCGGTACAAGGCCCACTCGCGCTGCAGAACTCGCAGCAGGCCAAGAACAATCCATGCAATTGCGCCGCACCCGATAGCCGGCAGTACGGGAGAGAACATCGACCTCAGGACGGGCAATCCTGCTCGTCTTTCAAAAGACAGGCCACCAACAGCAACCGCCTTTGCATCTTCAACCGGCTCAGGGTGGGCCACGGAAGACGCTACCATCGAAGCAGCAGATTGCGTGGAATCAAAGACAAACCCATGCTCGAGCTTTGGACCTGATTCAGCGTCGATCACCACCTCAGCTTGTCCAGGGAGGCCAACGCGACGGGCGAGATTGCCCGTCCTACGACTCCCGATCGGTGACTCAACCAACGCAATATCAGATGAGTCTGACACTGTGGACTCATCAAGCAAAGCGGCGACTTGTTCGGCCTCGCGCAGCAAGTCTGCGTCCTCAGGAGAAACCGCCTCGCTTGATACGGCGGGTTCGAGCGTCATTGTTTCGATGACGGATGATCGCAAGTCGGCTGAGTCAGCGATGGTGGCTTCAGTCCCAGCTACAACTGAAAAGCCCCAGCCGCCCATGACAGCCAGAGTCGCAGTGACGAGCCCTCCGATCGCGGCAAGTTTCCACAGCCGCTCACGCAGGACATGACTCCGTCGCACAAGCCTTCGACAAATCAACCATGCGGTGCCCAGCAGGAGCGTCGAATGCGCCAGGTACGTCAGCGTCCAGACGCCGAATACATCGAGCAGTGAGCTATTTGCCATTGTTCAGCTCCTGCTCTTTTTGCTTGATGAGCTTCTTCAACTGCGTGAGTTCCTCACGCGTGACGTCGCACTCATCCAGCAAGTGACAGACGAGTTCCGTCACGTCGCCGCGAGACAACCGGCTGGCGAGATCCGAGATCATCGACCGGCTCACTGTCTCGCGCTCGTGGCAGGGCTTGTAAACGTTGACGCGCCCTTCGACGCGATGAGTCACATGCCCTTTGGCTTCCATCTTCGTGAGCATGGTGCCGACCGTCGTGTATGCCAGAGGTCGGTCTGCGGCGAGTGCCTCGCGAACTTCACTTACGGTGGCTTCACCCTTGTCCCATAGCACGTGCATGATGGCTAACTGCAAGTCAGCCAAACGATGTCCCGGTTCTCCCATCGCGATCGTCCTCCCGTGACTCAGAAGCATTCTCCTACCAGAGTGGGAGATTTCTACGACCACGGTAGGAGTTCGTCAATCAGAGTTTTCTCACACCGCGCGGATTTGATGGCAAAGGCACTTCAGAGCGACTGAACGCGATCAATCATTGGCACGCCAGACTCGCAGCACATTCTCACCAAGGATCTTGCGAATCACGTCGTCCGAATGTCCGCGTTGCACAAGGCCGACTGTAAATAACGGCCAGTTCGTCCAGGCGAGACTCTGTTCCGCATGCGGCGCGGGACGAAAATCATCCTGCGGCCAGAGATGCTCCCATCGGGGACCTGATACGGATAACGCGGACTTGCCATCTGCCCGTTTCGGAACCTTCGCGCGTTCTGCCGCATCGTTGCGTGAGACGTAAGAGATATCCGGCCCGATCGCGACGTGCTCGGCGCCAAACTTCTTGACCGCGTAATCGATGTGATCAAGGAACGCTGCGACGTCTCCGGCGCCCCCGAGGAAACGCGGGATGCAACAAATGCCGATCAACCCGCCGGTATCACAGATCGCCTTGATCGCATCATCTGGCTTGCCACGAAAATGTTTGTAGAGCCCCGCGCACGTGGTGTGACTGGCGACCATCGGACGCCTTGATGCCTGAGCTGCCTCCAAGCTCGTCCGCCATCCTGAATGCGCCACATCGACGATCACGCCGAGCTGATTCATTTCGGCGATCGCCTGCCGTCCGAAGTCGCTCACTCCGCCGTCATTCGGTTCGCCCGCACCATCGCCCAACGGATTGCGCCGGTTGTAGGTCAGGTGCATCATCCTCACGCCCAGTTGCCGGAACAGGCGAATGTGACGCAGCTCGTCGCGCGTGCTGATCCATTGCTGCCGTAGGGGGACACCGTTCGTCGTGAAGGCGATGCAGTGCTTGCCCGCCTTCTTCGCTGCCACGACATCATCAGGATGAACGGCTTTCGAAAATTCCTCACGCAGCTCGTCCGTCGTGAACTGAAACCGCGCGAGTCGCTTCAGCAGACGCAACGGATCACTGCCTTCCTCGCCGACGTTCTGGAACATGCCGGTCACGCCTGCGGCCTGCATCGCCTCGATAAGTTCGCGACGCTCGGCGTCACTCGTCGCCGCGCGCGTCATCGACATCTCTTCGCGCAGATCAACGAGTTCTTCATCCGATGCGCCTGACTCGAACGCTTTGCGATATGCATCTCCATCAATCGCAGCGCGCGGCGCAAAGCCATAAGACTCAAACACCACCGAGTTCGCATGCAACTCCAGCCCGTGAGCCAGGTCCTTCTCGCTGGGCTTCAGGATCGACAGCGCGACCTCGCGCGCCTTTTGAATGATCGGGTTATCACTAAAGAGCGGCGCGGCCACACAGCTCTGCTCCCCTGCCCTGTTCATGATCCCCGCGACCACAACGGTCGCCGAAGCCTTGAGGAACGAACGCCGGTCTACAGTTCGCTGCTGCATGGTGTGATCCTTCGTTGATCAAGAGGCACGGCCCAGGAAGTTCATGCTAACCAACGCGATCGCAATGAGCAGTCCTCCGGTGATGCAGCAAGGCCGACAGCATCGCCTGCCACCGGCAGCCATTCGCGACTCCCCCTAAATGCTGAGTTAAGCGCGTAGACCAATCTGCGGTTGAGTCGTCAGGGAAGGTCCGATCAAACTCAGCCCACTTGCCGCAAAAATCAAATCACCTATTGAGACATCCATGTTCCTTCTGCGTCATCCGTCAGTGCAACGCCTCGAGCAAGCTCATGCGAACCTGCAGAACGCTCAGCTTTCCTACGAGCGTACCGAATGGATCGCCCCTGAAGGCTTCTGGTTTGATGAGTTCGAATGCGTGCTGGGGCGTGGCCAAGCGGTTTTCGAAGCCGCTACAGCCGCAGTTCGCGATTGGAAGATGTTTCCCAGCCAGATGGTCGAGGTCTGGCCGCAACGAGCACCCATCAAGGCCGGCACCATGGGTGCCATTCTCTTTCGAGCTGGCCCACTCTGGACCGCCAACTTCTGCCGCATCGTGGAGGTCATTGACGATGAACACGAACAACGCCGCCGGTTCGGGTTCATCTACTGCACCCTGCCCCATCATGTGGAACAAGGTCAGGAGCAGTTTCTGGTCGAATGGGATCGAGCTACCGATGAAGTTCGCTATTCGATTCGCGCTGTGTCACGCCCCGCGCACTGGCTGATCTGGCTGGGCTATCCCTACGCCCGCTGGCAGCAAAGTCGCTTCCGCGAACTCTCTGGCCGCGCGATGCAGGCCGCAGTGCAACCGTAGCTGGTGCACTTCTCCGCGACGACATCATTGCCGCGGCATTCAATGAATCGACTAGCGCACCGAGAGCCAAGGCTCCAGTGCACATAAATCTGCACAAGGCTCATCATGGCGACCGCACCTGCAACGGCGGGAACGGGTGAAATTCTGGTTCAAAGTCGCTTGAAGAGAAGACTCTGAACGACAACCTGACGTGAGCGTGGCTTCGCAATCCGGTATACCGCTGTTGTGATGCCGATGTTTGCCACGCAGAGACACGCCAGTATGCCGACTGTTCTTGACCACGTTCGCTTTAACCCTGCGCCGATGTTTCGTCGCCGTTGGGTGCGACGCTGGTTCGCGGTCTTGGTTTATCTGATAATGGCATTGACCTCGACATGGCCACTGGCGTTGTCAGCAACGACAAAGTTGCCGATGGGCACGACGGTCGTCTCGACCGTACCACTCTTTAATTTGTGGACGATCTGGTGGAATGCCGATCGCGCGACACACGCCTTCGCGGACTATTGGGACGCGCCGATCTTCGCGCCGACGGAATCCACCTTCGCGTTCTCGGAACCGCAGCCGACGACCTTAATCGTCGCTCCGATCATCTGGCTGACCGGCTCGCGAGTGCTGGCCTACAACGTGTACCTGTGGTTGTCGCTCGTCTTGAACGGAGTCTTCGCCGAACGGCTGCTGCGAGTGCTACATGTCCGCTGGTGGGCAGCTATTCTCGGTGGCACGGCGATGGTGATGCTGCCGATCGCTCACTGGCAGCTGGATGTCATTCAACTGGTCCCGGTGTGGGCTCTGTTGTGGACGTGGACCGCCGCCTGGCAGGCCGCCCGGCGTCCGAACTGGAAACGTGGAACGGAAGCCGGGCTGGCGTTGTCGGTGAGCTTCCTGAACTGCGGCCATCACGCTCTGTTTCTAGGACTGCTGCTGACAGCCACCGTGTGGGTCTTGCCGCGTCGCTGGCGAGATCTTCAGTTGTGGCTGGCCTTAGCGGCAGCGTGCGTGGTGATCGCCGTCATCGTCGGGCCACTCGCCATTCCGATGCAGCAGGTCATGAAGCAGCACGCGTTCGCTCGCAAGGAAGGGATGGTCTCGCAGCTTTCAGCCCTGCCGGTCGACTACCTGGGAGCGCCCGGGCCGGCGCTGATCGACTTCGGGCAGGACTGGCTGCGTCCGTACTGGCGAATGTCGCCCGGGTGGATCAAGGTCGGTCTCGCCGCGATCGCAATCGTGTGGGGACTCATCCGCCGTCGCTCGCGGCGTTTCACCATCTTTCTTGTGCTGAACGCGGCTCTGGCGTTCACGCTCTCGATGGGCACTCATCTAAAGATCGGTGAATGGGAGCCATGGTGGGCCCTGGCGAAGTACGTGCCCGGCTTTTCGCAGGTGCGAAACGTCTTTCGATTCGGCTACTTCGTGCATATGGCCGTCGTCATCTGGTCGGCGCAGGCGATCTGGTGGATGTCAGTCGCGGCGCGACGGCTGTTGCTTCAGCGACCGCGCTGGCGAATCGCGGGGCTTTGCACCTGCGTGCTGCTTGGTTGCTGCGCGGCAATTGAAATCCGGCCAAATGATCTATTGCTGACGGCCGCGCCAGACAAAGCCGCCAACGCAGCCTGGATCGAGTTCATTCGGTCCGAAACGCCACCCGGTAAGTCGATCGCCTGCCTGCCCTACCCGAAGGCTTATCTCGCCGCGGACTACGAGCAGACAACTCGCTGGATGTACTACGGCACGTTCCACAAAGTGCCGCTGGCCAACGGTTACTCGGGCTTCTTTCCGGCTGACTACTTCGCCATACAGGACGCCATGAACGTGCCCCAAACGGTGGAGGCCACGCTGAAGAAGCTGGCAGACTCGGGAGTGCATTTCTTCGTCGTCGATCCCGTTCATGGCGAGCCAGACCCGCTTCAAGATCTGACTTTGGACCAGCACTGGCTCGAACTGGTCTTCGATGATCCGGTCGGTGTGCGCATTTATGAACTGCGACCGCTACAGGACCAGCCTCCGATACGACCTTCGCAAACGCCGCCGGTTCGCCGATCAAGTGGCATCAAGTTGCGACGCCCGTCACAGCCTACTTCTGCTCATTGAAATACTTCTTCAAGACGGGCCGATGACGCGGACGCACGTTGCGACTCCAAGTCTCATCTCCGGAAGTCACCACATCGCTTCGAGTGGCAGAACGCGGCGCTGACGCTGCCGGATCCACCATCGGGGCTGCCGCGCTGACGCCCAAGGTTTCTTCACGAGGCTTGTCTGACATACCCGGCGGCAGAACCGTTTCCTTAAACTTCACGCCATCGGGATCGGACTCATCACCCCAAGTCATCTCGGCATCGCCTCGGCCACGACTCACGCCGCCGCGGCCCGGTCGATTGCCTTCGCACTGACCTTCGCCTTGCCCCTGGCACATGCCTTCCTTCTGGCCCTCGCCGCATTTCTTACACTTCGATCGCATCTCGGACAGCTTGTCGAATTCAGAATCGAGATGCTCTTTCAGATCGTTCAGCAGTTGTTCCCGCTCAACCTGATCTTCTGGAACGCCGTTTTTGACAAGCCGCTTCAGCTTGTCATTGAGAGCAGACGATGCCCCGGGCAGTGAGCCGTCTTTGGTCAACTTCTGCAGTGTTTCAAGGGCTTCTTCGACCAGCTTTTGCTTTTCTTCGGGAGTCAGTTGCTCGCCAGAATCGCCCTTCATGACTGCCGCCAAAGCGGACAGTGCCTGTCGAGCTTGTGTCATCCGTGCGGAGGTCTGATCAATGCGGACCTGCAGGCGGGCTCGCAAGGCGTCTACCGTTTCCCATTTCTCATGGGTGAGCGGCGTTTTACCCGTATCAACGGACAACTGAGCGACCTCTCGCGTCAGTTGCTCCTGCTCTTCTTCTTTCAACAGTTCCGCCTGCTTCACTTCTTCCAAGAGTTCTTCCAGAGCCTCGCTCGCCTGCTGACCAGCGGTGCTGCGGAGCGGAGAACTGGCCTCGATCTGACGTTCCGGCACAAAGCAGACGCCAATTGCAAATGCGAGCGGCAAAGTGATCTGCCGCACAAACCGCACGGGCCGCAGTTGAGGCAAGCTCGAACGCCACATCTGCTCGAAGCGCGGCAATTGAGCCGTCCAGGCCTCATCTGGCGCTTCGGCCAGTGTCATCAACAAGCCACCGGCGTTGAGCCGACGGTCCAGAATGGCAATCGCCTCTTCTCGCGTGAACGCTTCTCGACGCGAAGCCCACCACGCAGCCAGCAAGACGGGCAGCACGCCCACGCCGAGCCACAGCACTCCCGGCCAGAGATGCTGACCGGTCATTTTCACGCCCAGCACCACCGTCCCGAAGGCGAGCAGGAATACGCCCATCCAGTCGGCGGCGGTCTTCAGAAACTGCCCCATTTTCAACCGGCGCCAGCAAGTGACGATCCAACGATTCAACGTCGGCGAATCGACGCGGCTTTTTTCAGAGGGTGCAGGCATGGCTCACTCAGCACATCGAGAAGTGACGAACTGGACGGATCAACAATCCAATTGACAATGCATAACTCATCTGGCCGAGGGATGGAATCTCCAATACTCGGCCTCACGGCAATTCCCCGCAACAATCAGATCGGCAAGAATCCGTCGCGCGTCCGCCTGAAACGATCGGCGAGGCTTCAAGATCACAAGGAACTTACCGTGTCTGTACTGCAACTCTCTGACAGTGGTTCATCAGCGGCGATCGCCCTCGATCGTGGATTCAACTGCTTCGAGTTCAAAGCTCAGGTCGGCACGCGGCTAGTCGACGTGCTGGACTCGGAGGTCGGCTTCGCCAGTGGCTCCGGACGCCCCTCGGGCAACGGCATTCCCCTGCTGTTCCCCTACCCCAACCGCGTCCGCGGCGGCAAGTTCGTCTGGGACAGCAAAGAGTACGTCATCCCAACGAACGTCGCTGGGTACGACCGGACGGGCAACGCCATTCACGGTTTTTGCATTGATCGGCCGTGGCGAGTGGTGGAACAAACCATGAGTTCCGTGCTGGGCGAGTTCCAACTCAGCAAAGACGCCCCCGAACGACGCCCCTACTGGCCGAGCGACTGCCTGATCCGCATCAAATACACCGTTAAAGAAGCCATGCTCCGAGCGGATATTGAAATCCACAATCCGGACACGGTCCCGATGCCGTGGGGATTTGGCACCCACCCCTACTTCAAGCTGCCACTCGCCGCAGGCAGCAAGCCGGAAGACTGCCTGGTCGTTGCTCCTGTGAAAGATTCATGGGAACTGACGCAGTGCCTGCCAACGGGTCGCAAGTTACCGCTGCCCGCGGATTTGAAGCTCAACCAGGGCCAGCATTTTGGCCAACGGCAGTTTGATGATGTCTTCACCGCGATTCCCGCCGGCACAATCGAATGCGCAATTATCGACCCCAATGCCGGGCTGAAGGTGGCTCAATCACACCCCGGTCACTACCCCGAATTAGTGATTTATACTCCACCGAATCGCTCAGCGATCTGCTTTGAGCCGTACACCTGCGTCACAGACGCCGTCAACCTGCAACCTCAAGGCATCCCCGGCGGCTGGCAAGTTCTCAAGCCCGGCGAATCGTTCCATTCCTGGATTGAAATCAAAGCCACTGCCATTCAATAACAGCAACCGCCTCGCCAATCGATTGGGGCCATCACAGAGCCCTCCGCCTGAAGAAGTTCGTTTTGATGGCTTCGACGTATACTTCTCGCAGATTGCCGGGAATTGTTGTCACCTGACAGCTGGTACGAAATCTCGCCGACTTAAGGCGATCATTGAACCATGGCAAAGCGAGAATCAAGCTCATGTTTTGGTTGCCGAACAACTGGACATGACGAATTCATGGCCGGATTGGATGCGGCTCTGGCGCATGCTGGTTTCGAGTTCGAATGGGTGGATGGCGCTCAAGCGGAACCCTGCGGCTGGGTGCGGTTCAGCGACTGTGGTAGCTGGTTTTCTTTGGCGTCTCATGATGTTGCTGCAGAACTAGCCTCCTTGGTCGCAGCAAGGCTGAAGACCACAGTTGATCTGTTGAAAGTTGAGAGTGTCGATGATCGAAGGACTCCGGGTTTGAGCTTTGTTGCTCGTCGGATTCAGCCTGATGGTGCCATGGGCTTGCTGCCCATGAATGACCTTGAGGGTGTTGACCTCGTCAGCCTCACAGCTGGCCGAGCGGATGATCGACGAGAGCAAGTTCTGAATCTGCTGATCGGGGCTGGCCATGATCGCGTCGTCGATTCCGGCAACTGTACAATCTTCCGTCGCCAGCAGCGTGTTAACAGTGATACCACCAAGCCAGCAGGAACGGCTGATACCAACCGCGTTCAGCAGGCGATCAGCGAACTGAAAGAGTGCGTCAACGCAGCACTCGCCCGCGAAGACTCAGACCAGTACGCGTTGAAGATCATTCGACCTGAAACGTGCGATCTCACGATCTACATGAATGCAGCCTCGGCGCAACTCCTGCAAACAAGTTTGCCTGCCGAGTTACAAGCCAAGCTGCAACGCCCGGGCTTGCGCGGTTCAAAGGGGTCAGCGTTCGAAGCACCAAAGCGACAATACGATGACGCGGAAATCGCGATCAGGAAGTTCCTGGCAGAAATGCTCGGCATTAACCGCTTCACCATCGACGTAGATCAACCTCTGAGCGTCAAGAAGGCCACCGCCGACCAGTTGGCTGGACTCATGCAGTTCATCTCCAAAACGTACGGCGACGAAGTTCACGATCGACCGCTTGAGGCGTCGCTGCTTGTTGGCGACGCCTCTATTCACATTCGTGATCTGACCATCCACCAGCTTTCGCGCTACGCCAATTACATGGCAGCGAATCGATATCGTGAATAAGTTTTGCAATTCATGCGTCAGTGGACTACCAGAATTTCCACCACGGCCTCTTGGACTCAGCCGTCGCGGTTGGCAGTTTCAAGCGTTGCCACCATTCGTTGACTTCGTCCGAAGTGAGTTCGGCGATGACTCGCACATTCGGCGGGTTACTTTCGAGGATGGGGCCGAAGAAGCCAGCATCCCAACTGCGGGATCCCAGAATGCAAGGCCAAAGCAGCAGGACTTGCACACCGTTAATTTCGGGGATCGAAGCAGGCGTGGCCTCGCCCCACACCGAGGCAGCAACGTTCGCTTCGGGGACATCGCCTCGGCCAAAGTGCCAGAGCGACTGATCGCTGACCATCTCCTGAGCTTTACCTGTAGCCGTTGCTATCACATCTGCGGGCGCTCGCTTCGCACCCGGGATGACGCCTGCCAGCTCGTGCTGCAGCAGAGTGAAAAGATGAAAACAGTTCGACAGGTTGGCGTAGGTCACACGCACGGCCTTGTGGCTAGGCACGTGAATCACCAGCAACTCGCCACTGCATTTACGCAGCAACTCCAAAACCCACTGCACGCCGATGGAAAGATGCTGCACACGCTCAAACTCGGCAACAGCGTCCTGACGCGAGGCGAGTTGCTGCCGGACTGGCTCCGTTCGAGACAAGTGAGCGACCAACCCTTGGCCGATGCGTTCCATACCTCGCAGTACGTCCTCATCAGCCTCAGGATCGTCGGCCTCGCTGTCCTCAGGGGCAGTTTCAATCGTGCGACACCAGCGCAGCAAAGCTTCAATCAAGGGTGGAGCAGTTGCTTCGGGGTTAGCTCCCTGTTCAACACCAGCCCCCAACCACACAGCCAATGATCCTGCGCCGATGGCTGACTCCAGCAAAGGAATGTGCTCTGCAACCTGCTGCCGCGCTGCTTTGAAGTCATCAGAAGAAGGCAGAGTGTTCAAGGCCTCGCGCAGTTCTTCGCAAAAACCGTCTCCATGATCGACCTGAGCCGCATCAATAACCGCCTGCACCAGCGGATTCGGGTGAGACATGTCTCATCATCCTTCTCGTGTCTTCGGGAGAAACCGGTAGTGCCGACGGGACATTAACGTTCGCGCCAGAAGACGTCGTCAACGATGCCGAGCTTCTGCCGAGTGGCTTGAGTTTCTGCGTGAAAGCGTTTGGCGTCCTGCGGGTAGCCCTTCGTGGGACGCAGGTCCGGCAGATGCTTCTGCCAGAAGGAATTGAAGAGTTCCAACGCGACTTCGCGAGCGTACTTGCACACCATGGAGGCGACAGCGACAGGGAAATGAGCTTCCGCCTTTTGCTGAAAACGCAGTTCGCTGGGACCGAGTTTGTAGCGACTGCGCAGGCTGCCCTCTTCCAGCACGAAGACCATGCGACCATCGAGCACATCAATCAGCAGATCCGCATAGCGATCTCGTCCGCCGTGCTTGTCACCGATCACCAGCGTCACTTCATCGGTCGCGTGATCCCAGACGGAACGCAGCAATTGCATGCTGGCTCTTGAGAGCGCTGCCGCCTTGTTGTCACGCTCACGAACGAGCCGGTTGAAACGCTCGGTGAGAATCACGTCGCTGCGAATCGTGCGGCAGCGAATCTGGGCCTTAGCAAGCGACACCCGCAGTTCTTCTGCAGCGCGGTCAACATGCTCAGCAGAACAGGCTAAGGGCAGCGAGATGTCAGCGCTGACGAACCAGGGCTCGACGTCCAGCGATGTGCCGCCCGCTGTGATCAGCTCAATCAGCTCACGGAATGTCTTCGGCTGCGGACCGAGTTGGCCGAGCAACGCGAGCACACCCAGTTCCAAGTCTCGCAAGCCGCGATCGGGCGAATAGACCTGTTTTGAATCCGCGACTCGCAAGCGGCCATCGGTCGACGGCTCCTGAGTCACAGCATCCGACAATTTCGACCAGAAGTCGCAGCGCTTCGGGTCACCGGGAACTTCCCACACGGTAGACGTCACGACGAGCGGACCGAGGTTCGGACCGTATCCGGCTTCGTCCATTCCAATGACAGCAGGCATCGGCAGCGTTCTTCAAAAGGTGCTCAAGCTTCAACATCGCAAGTGACGGACAACAAACCGAGTTCAACCAACGGCTGGTTAGACTTCGGGCGATTGGTCACTTCGTCAAAGACGGCTTCGTAGTCGGGATGATTGGTGCCCATCAACCGATCCCACACATTGAAGTACAGACCGAAGTTGGACCGAAACGCTGTGTGGTGCTGAACGTGATGTGTCGGAGTGTTGAGAATGCGACCAAACCCCCAGCGAAAGAAGCCTGACGGGAAGATCTCATAGCCAGCGTGTCCCATCACACTGAAGACGTGACGCCAGAGCGCAAAAATCGCCAACGCGCCCGGATGAATCGGGATCAGGAAAATCATCAACGGTGTACTGATGGCCTGAATCACCGCCTCAGTCACAGTGAAGGAATACGTCGCCCACGGAGTTGTATTGATCGACTGATGATGCAGCCGATGAATCCACTTGAAGAAGAACGGATGGTGCATCAACCGATGCGTCCAATAGAACCAGGTGTCGTGAGCAACCGTCAGCAGCACGATACTGATCAGGAACCAGCCCAGTCCGTGTTTCTCGAAGTCCATGTAGAAATTGGTCCATCCCGACGCGATGGCAAACACCATGAAGCCGCCCACCACGGCAAAGATGCAGACGCTGCGTAGCGAGTAAAAGAACTCGCGCCGCATCTGGGCTGCCTCGGGCGTTCTCTGATTGATCTTCCGGCGAGCGGTCCAGCGATGGAGCAAATGATCGAACAGCCCCCAAGCCAAGCCCGCCAGAACTACGTAGCCCAGCGCTTCTCTACTGAGAATACGCGGAGCCCATCGTGAAGCAATTTCGAGACGCTCAAAAACATCCATGGCCACTACTCCATGCCATCTACGGACACCGCCGTGGAAACATCAGTAAGAACAACTGGTGTATATGTAATAATAAGTGCGAACTCGCAGCTTATTGAGGATCAACGCCGATATCCTGCGATGACTCAAACGAGGCGATTGCGACCGCAGGATTCTGCCGTCCGATGCCTGCCCCTGTAAATCGACCGAGGATTTCGGGCTCTACCTGCTGCTCCAGATTGCGGGTTTCGCAATCGTGAGAACGCCCCTACTGCACTCAAAACGGGCGGCTTGCAGCCCTTATGGGCTTTGCCTAGCATCCGAACCGCTTGACTCTTTAGTCGGCATCTCGATGGAGTTCATGACCGGTTCGGTCGTGTTTGAATGAAGCAATCTGGATGCTGTTTGGGTGGCGCTCACGGGTGTTGTGTCGAAGAGAATCAAACACGTAAGTCCTTGTGGGACATCGACATGACCTGCCTCACCAAGGGGGTCAAGGCGTTTGGATCTCCAATACCGTCTAAAGCTGAGCCATGAACTATCACCCGATCGTGGTCTACGTGCTCATCCTGCTCGGGTTCGTCGTTACGAACCTGATCCTGGCGCACGTGATCGGTCCGCGTAAGAAGACGTCGGTTAAGCAGATGCCCTATGAATCGGGCATGGATCCCGTCGGAGACGCTCGCCAGCCGTTCGACGTGAAGTTCTACCTGGTGGCGATCCTGTTCCTCGTTTTCGACGTGGAACTGCTCTTCCTTTATCCTTGGGCAGTAAGTGCTTACGTCGAAGGCGGTAAAGGAATCGATCCCGGACTCAGTTCAACAGTTTTTGGCGTGATGCTGGTGTTTATGGCGACTCTGGCCATTGCCTTCGTTTACGCATGGCGGAAAGGGGTGTTCCGATGGCGGTAGGACTACCGGAAAACGTCTTTCTGACGAAGTTGGACGTCGCAGCTAACTGGGTTCGCTCCAACAGTTTGTGGCCGATGCCGTTCGCGACGGCCTGCTGTGGCATCGAATTGATGGCGACGGCTTCATCTCGCTTCGACTTGGCTCGCTTCGGCGCTGAAGTCATGCGCTTCAGCCCGCGACAATGCGACCTGCTGATCGTGGCCGGACGCGTTGTCACGAAGATGTTGCCCGTCTTACAGCGGATCTGGTTGCAGATGCCGGAACCGAAGTGGTGCATCTCTATGGGAGCCTGTGCCTGCTCGGGCGGTGTCTTTGACACGTACGCCGTGGTTCAAGGCGTTGACCGCTTCATTCCGGTCGACCTGTACGTGCCTGGTTGTCCGCCGCGACCTGAACAACTCATTGCCGGAATTATTGAACTTCAAAACCGGATCAAACAAACGGGAACATTGAACGGACGCGAGTTCATTCAACGGACCGAGGCGACAGGACCTGAACCCTTGGAACTCGAAGAGCTGCGTCGTCTCCGCCAGGCCACACCTGTTGAGGGCCTGCCGATTTTCCACGCACCGGATTTGAAGACTTAAGCAGTCGGTTTTCTAACGCGTCCTTGTTTCACGAGAGACTCAATGATCGACATTACCGCACTGCAGGCTCAATTTGGCTCGGAGCTCAGCCTGTCTGAGTTCAGAGACAATCGCCGGGTCATCTGCCCGGCGGAAAAGGCGCATGCGCTGCTCTCGCATCTGTATCACGCTGCGGGTTTCAATTATCTGGTTGATATCACGGCTGTGGATTATCTGGAGTGGGAGAATGCAACTGACCGCTTCGGCGTGATCTACGCGCTGTTGAATATGGAAGCCGGAGAGCGTTTGTACGTCAAAGTTTTCGTGAACGACCCCAATCCGACACTGCCGACGGTATACAACCTGTGGCGAGGAGCGGACTGGATGGAACGCGAAGTCTACGACATGTTCGGTATCACATTCGTCGGACATCCTGACCTGCGGCGCATCCTGAGTCCCGACGAGTTTACAGCGTTTCCTCTGCGAAAAGACTATCCGTTGAAGGGCCGTGGCGAGCGGCACAACTTCCCTGTCATCACTCGGGCTGACAGCTAAACGCGACGAGATCCGTTCTCCCTAATGTGATTTTCTCCTATGCCTCTGACACTTGCTGATCTCGAAGCCACGGATGCACCAGATAAAGAGTACCTCTGGACTCTGAATTTTGGTCCGCAGCACCCAGCAACGCATACCACATTGCGCCTGATTCTCACCCTGGACGGTGAGAAGGTCATTAACGCGATTCCGCATATCGGGTATCTGCATTCGGGATTTGAGAAGCTCGCCGAGCATCTGGACTTCAACCAGTATGTGACTATCGTCGACCGGATGAATTATCTGTCACCGCTGGCCAACGAAATCGCCTGGCACCACGCGGTCGAAAAGCTGATGGGGATCGAACTGACTCCCCGCTGCAAGTATCTCCGCACGCTGCTGTCCGAGTTGATGCGTATTCAGGACCACCTACTGAATGTTGGCACATCGGCTCTGGACTTGGGTGCGTTCACCGCGTTCCTGTACTGCTTCACGATGCGCGAGCGGATTTACGACATTGTCGAATTCGCTTCCGGGCAGCGCTTTCACACGAGTTATACGCGCGTCGGCGGCGTGCTGTTCGACGTGAATCTCGAGTGGGTAAACAAGGTCCGCGAGTTTGTGCGCGACTTCCCCAAGACACATGCGGAAACGCACCGCCTGCTGACACGCAATCGAATCTTCATCGACCGTATCAAGGGCGTGGGCGTCTTGACCAAAGAAGACGCGATTAATTTCAGTTGCGCCGGTCCGGTAGCACGAGCCAGCGGCGTCGTTCGCGATCTCCGCAAAGACGAGCCATATCTCGCTTATGGCGATCTGGACTTCAAGGTTTGCTGCTCGCAGGGCGGCGACTGCTACGCTCGCTATCTAGTGCGTATGCAGGAAATGGCCGAGAGCCTGAAGATCATCGAGCAGACGCTGGAGAACCTGCCTGCTGGTCCGGTGAACGTCGAAGTTGATGGCGGCAGCCGAGCTGTTCTGCCCGCCAAGCCGGCGGTTTATCGCAGTATCGAAGGTCTGATTCAGCACTTCGAAGTCATCATGCCGAATCGCGGCTTTGAGACTCCGAAGGAAGAAATTTACGCGGCCGTGGAAGCTCCGAATGGTGAACTCGGCTTCTACATTGCGAGCAACGGAACGAAGACCGCCTACCGGGCTCGCACACGACCGCCGTCATATATTCACTTTGCCGTTTTCCCACACTTAATTCGCGGCCACCTGTTGAGCGACGTCGTCGCGATTCTGGGGTCCTTGAACATTATTGCAGCCGAGTTGGATCGATAATTACGACTTGCCAATCAACGATCCAGCTTCTTTAGAGAATTGATATGCCCGTCTTATCTGAAGCCATTCGCGAAAAGATCCGCGAGCAGTTTCCGAAATACCCGAACAAGCGAGCTGTAACTTTGCCCGCTCTGCACATCGTGCATGACGAGTATCGTCAGGTGTCGCTGGATGCCATTCGGGAGATTGCGGAGCTCCTGGAACTGCACCCGTCTGAGGTGCACGACACGATGAGCTTCTATCAGTTCTTCCGCACCGAGAAGGATCCGCTCGGCAACCACCGCGTGTGGGTCTGTCGCAGCATTTCCTGCATGTTGCGCGGTGGTGAAGAGCTGCTGGGAGAACTGTGTAATCGACTGCAGGTTAAGCCCGGCGAGACGACCTCGGATGGCAAGGTGACACTGGAGTTCGCGGAATGCCTCGGCGGTTGCGATGGTGCTCCCTGCCTGCTGGTTAACGATGAATGTGAAATGAATATGACACCGGACTCAGCCATGACCCTGATCGATGGGTTGCGATCCAAGAGCTAGCCGCTGAGTCTCCTTGATACACACAAAAACGACACGAACAATTTCCTGGCCTCTTAGACTGACTCAACACCGTGGCCCAATTCGAACCAACACTGCTCGCTCGCATTCACAAACCCGATAGCCCGGCACTGGCCAGCTATCGTGCGGATGGAGGCTACGAGGCGCTGAAGAAGGCGCTTGGCATGGCTCCCGTGGATGTCATCAATGAAGTCAAGAATTCCGGCCTGCGCGGTCGTGGCGGTGCAGGCTTTCCTTGCGGTCTAAAGTGGACGTTCCTGCCCAAGGACCATCCGGGACCGATTTATCTCGCCGTCAACGCGGACGAATCCGAACCGGCGACGTTCAACAATCGCATCCTGATGGAGAAGGATCCGCATCAACTTCTCGAAGGCATTGCAATCGCTTGCCACGCGATCAAGTCAAATTCGGCCTATATCTACGTTCGATACGAATACGGCCGCAGCTATCGAGCCATGCAGGCTGCAATCGATGAATGCTATGCCAACGGCATCCTCGGCAAGAGCGTGCTGGGGTCTGATTTCTCGCTCGATATCCGGCTGCATCGCGGTGCGGCAGCGTACATTTGCGGTGAAGAGACGGGACTCATTGAAAGCCTCGAAGGCAAGCGCGCCTGGCCGCGTATCAAGCCGCCGTTTCCGGCGATCGAGGGCCTGTTCCGCAAGCCGACGATCGTCAATAACGTCGAGACTCTCTGCTGCGTGAAGCAGATTCTGCAACGCGGCGGCGACTGGTTTAAGTCGATGGGCGTGCCGCCAGATCCGAATAATCCGCGTGATGCTGGTAGCTATGGCCCCAAGCTCTACTGCATTAGCGGGCACGTTAATAATCCGTGCTGCGTCGAATTGCCGATGGGTATTACCGCCCGGCAGTTGATTGAAGAGCACGGTGGCGGAGTCTGGAAGGGACGTCAGGCGAAAGCGGTCGTGCCCGGCGGTATCAGTATGGGCTTCATGTCGGCCAGCGAACTTGATACTCCGCTGGACTTCAATGGCCCCGGCAAAGTCGGATGCCTCGGTCTGGGAACGGCAGCCGTCACGGTTATCGACGATCAGACCAGCATGGTGGATGTGCTCTTCAACTGTGCTCGGTTCTTCGCTCACGAGTCCTGCGGTCAGTGTACTCCCTGCCGCGAAGGCACGGCGTGGATGCACAAGATTCTCAATCGCGTACGAGCAGGTCATGGTGAACTTCGCGATCTCGACCTGCTGGTCGAAGTTGCGAGTTCGATGGGCATCATTCCGGGCACGACGATTTGCGGTCTGTCCGACGGTGCGGCTTGGCCCATCAAGAATGCGATCAAGAAATTCCGAAGCGAGTTTGAAGACTACATCAAGAGCGGTCGCAAGTCGGTGGATCCGATTCCGGCGGGTGCTCACTAGGCAGATTGATCATTCGTTAGCGGTGTTGCAGTTTATTTGAAATACAGACTCGGCGGCGATGACCTCATCGTCACTGTTCAATGAAGGACATTCTTCGGAGCCGCCGCTCTTGAAGATTACGACAACAAAGCACGCTTATGGCCACTGTTTACGTCAATAACGAACCAGTCACGATCGGTGACAGCGAGCGACTGAATTGCATTCAAGCGGCAGCTCGACTGAACGAAGAGATCCCGCATTATTGCTGGCATTCTCAGTTGTCGGTCGTCGCCAGTTGCCGCATGTGCCTGGTCGAAGTGGGTGACAAGAAGCCGGATGGCACCATTGCCATGCAGCCGAAGCTGGTGCCTGGTTGCCAGACGCCGGTCAAAGACGGCACTGTCATTATCACCAACAGTCCGAAGGTGAAGGACGCTCAAAAGGCGACTTTGGAGTATCTGCTGCTGAATCATCCGCTGGACTGCCCCGTCTGCGATCAGGCCGGCGAATGCGGATTGCAGGACTACAGCTACGGCTACGGTCGCGGTTACAGTCGGTTGCAAGAGCCAAAAAACATTAAGCCGGACAAAGACTACATCGGCGATCAGATCACGTTGTTCACCGACCGCTGCATCATGTGCACGCGATGCGTCCGGTTCACTCGCGAGATCAGCGGCACTGCGGAAATGCAGGTAACCAGCCGCGGCACGCATGAAGAAATCGATATTTTCCCCGGCATACCATGCAATAACAAGCTGGCGGGTAATGTTGTTGATATCTGCCCGGTCGGTGCGCTCTGCAGTAAGGACTTTTTGTATCAGCAGCGCGTCTGGTTCCTGCAGAATACGAAGTCTGTGTGTCCCGGCTGCAGCACTGGTTGCAGTATTACGGTTGATCAGAACAAAGACGTCGTGCATCGCCTGAAGCCGCGAGTGAATCCGCAGGCTCAAGGTCACTTCATGTGCGACGAAGGCCGCTTCGGCTGGAAATATATCCATTCCGACAAGCGTCTGCAGATGCCCGAATTGCGGCAGAAGGGGACTCTGGCCTCGCGTGACTGGGATGTCATCCTGCCGGCAGTTCGCAAAGCTCTCGACGATCGAGTCAGCAGTCAGCCGCACGCAGTCGCCGCGATTATTTCACCGTGGGCCACTGTGGAAGAGGCCTACTTGCTGTGCAGCTATCTGAAGAAGATGTCAGAGCACGTTTCGCTGGCGATCGGGCCCACTCGAACCGTCGGCGAAGACGATCATTACCCGAAGGATGTGCGCGGCAATGCGGATGGCAATCCGAAGTTTACCATTCGCGCTGAGAAGGCTCCGAATCGCGCTGGCGTCGAACGCGTCCTGCAGCACTTCCAGGGCGACGTAGTGCCTTACGCGGACGTGCTGTCGGCCATCCAGTCAGGGGCGATTGATACCGTTTATCTGGTTGGTGGCGATCCCGAAGCGACATGGAACGATAGCGATCTGGCTGCGCTCAAATCTCTGAAGCTACTGATCGTGCAAGATCTGCTGGCCAGTCCGCTGACTCAAGCCGCACAGATCGTGCTCGCGGGAACTTCCTTCGCCGAGAAGGATGGCACCTTCATCAATCATTCGGGTTTGGCTCAGGCGGTTCGTCGCTCGATTCACGGTCCTGACGATGCTCGCCCGGATGGTCGAATTCTG
Source organism: uncultured Planctomycetaceae bacterium (assembly GCA_964386705.1). GTDB lineage: Bacteria > Planctomycetota > Planctomycetia > Planctomycetales > Planctomycetaceae > AM-0621. The sequence continues at coordinate 10,107 of CAYLTY010000010.1, read as the reverse complement.
TGGGATCTCGCGGAACGGCGCGGTCTCTTCAATGCGAACAATTTGCGGAAAGAAATCGGTCAAACGATTCCGAGCCTTTCAGCCTTGAGCTGCGGGGACTTGGGCGAATTCGGCGTTTCGACGGCTGCACAGCCTGAACCGGTAGCAGCCACGTAGTCATAAAAGGCACATGTAGAATCCATGGCGGAACTCATCACTACAGTCATCACGATCGCAGCCGTGCTGGGAGGAACTCTCGGCGCGTGCTCGTATCTGATTTATGTCGAGCGCAAGCTGTCGGCGTTTATGCAGGACCGCGTCGGTCCGAATCGCGTCGGCCCATATGGCCTGTTTCAGCCTTTGGCGGACGGTCTGAAGTTCCTGCTCAAAGAGGACATCATCCCGGATCACGTCGACAAGGTGATGTTTCTCATCGCCCCGACGATCTCGGTGTTCACGACTCTGCTGGCGTTTTCGGTAGTACCGTTCGGCGACGTAGCCGCGGATTTGGAGATCGGCGGATACAAGGCGCTGCGGTTCATCATCGCCCCCGGAATTGATATTGGTATCGTCTTCATTTTCGCCGTCACGAGTCTTGCCGTTTACGGTGTGATTCTCGGTGGTTGGGCCTCGAACAATAAGTACAGCGCCCTGGGATCGTTGCGAGCGAGTGCTCAGGTCGTCAGCTACGAGATTCCACTGGGCATGTCCGTGCTGGGCATTGCTCTGATGACTGGCTCGCTCAATCTAGAAACGATTCTGCTAAAACAGGCGGTCAGCATCCTCGACTGGAATATCTGGTATCAGCCGCTGGCCTGTTTGATCTTCTTCACTGCAGCTCTGGCTGAATCCAATCGTATGCCGTTCGACTTGCCGGAATGCGAGCAGGAACTCGTCGGCGGTTATCACACGGAGTACTCGGCGTTGAAGTTCGCGCTGTTCTTCCTGGGCGAATACACGCACGTGATTACGGTCAGCTTCCTGACAGCAATCCTGTTCTTCGGTGGCTGGCATTTCCCCGGCATCGCGGAAGTGACCTCGGCTTACCCGGGTGTGACTTTCGTCAAGCTGGGGGTGCTGATGGCGAAGGTGCTCTCCGTAGTCATCTTCATCATGCTGTTGCGTTGGACGATTCCACGCTTCCGGTTTGACCAGCTCATGGGACTGGCCTGGAAGGTGATGATTCCGCTGTCGTTAGCCAATGTCGTCGCTGTCATGACGATCAAACAATTTCAATTCAGCCTGTGGTGGCTGTTACCGATTTCGGCAGCGATGTTCGGTGCGGCGGGGGCGATTGGAGTCGCCGCCAAGCAAGCAGAACTCAACAGTCGAGAGCCAGTGGCAAGTCATTAGTCGTCGTCAGGATTCAACGGTCGCAGTATTTGCGAGATTGATATAGCTATGCCGATCAAGAAAGAAGACGTCACCTGGGTCGAAGAACCGACCATTGGCTTCTGGGAAGCAAGCTTCCTGCCAGCCATTGTGGAAGGTTTGAGAACGACTATCAGTCACGTCACAAACTATAAGCCGGTTACTGAGCAGTATCCGGAACAGAAGCCGCAACTTCCGCTGCACTACCGTGGACTGCATCGCCTCAACAAGGACGAGCAGGGCCGTGTGCGCTGTGTGGCTTGTTTCATGTGTTCGACAGCTTGCCCAGCCAATTGCATCGACATTGTGGCTCAAGACGCTCCACCGGACTGGCCGGATCGTGACAAGTTCCCAAAGACATTCGTCATTGATGAGTTGCGTTGCATCTACTGCGGCATGTGCGAAGAGGCTTGTCCGTGCGATGCCATCGAGCTGACTCACATCTACGACCATACCGGCTTCACTCGCGACGACATGCGGTTCGACAAAATCAAGCTGCTGGAAGTCTTTGAGCAGACCAAGAACGATCCCAAAGATCCGGTGCGAACTCAACGAGGCAAACTGGGTGTGGCTTCCGACTTCGCCGAACTGCCCACGCTGGCTCCGGCAACTTCGGTGGCGGGTAACGATCGAGCCGCGCAAGCGCCGACTTCGGGTGTGATTAAGAAGTAATCAGCACAGACTGCTGAAATAAATACGTGACAGGAAATTGTTGATGAATCCGGAAATACTACAACTCCTCGTGCCCCTGATACTGGGTGCCGGAGCGATTGGCTGGCTGATGCCTTCCAATCGCAAGAAGCCGCGCATCGTGGGGGTGATTCTGGGAGTGGTGGCGATCTTTCTGCTGGTAGGCCGGGCGCGAGGCACCTCGGGCAGCCTTGAAACCGACGTGATGTTCGACCTGTTTGCAGGAATCACTCTGGCGTCGGCCGGTATGATGATCACTGCCCGGAATCCTGCTTACTCAGCGTTGTGGTTCGCATTGGTGACGTTGTCACTCTGCGGGCTATTCTTCTTGCAGTCCGCTCCGTTCCTGGCTGCGGCCAGTGTGATCGTCTACGCCGGCGCGATCATCGTGACGTTCATGTTCGTCTTGATGTTGGCTTCACAGTCGGGCGCTGGAGGATACGACCAACGTCCGCAGCATCCATTGCTGGCAACGGTGACCGCCACGTTGTTGCTGGGTGCGGTTATTGTGTCGCTGACTGCGTGGGGACCGGACAAGTTGGCTGCAGAAAAGGCAGCTGCCGCGAATGTGGCCGTCGAAGCCAAAGTCGCAACAAAGAAGGCGCCACTGGTTTCAAATCCCCTCAGCAAGCCTCTTAACGAAGACTTCGGCACGTTGCATCAACTGGGCCGATCGCTGTTTGGTGACTACCTCTTCGCAGTCGAATTGGCGGGCACGCTGCTGCTCGTCGCTACGATCGGGGCGATCGCGATTGCTCCGCGGAGGTCACAAGGAACGCTATGACTCCTGATTACGAACGCTTCCTGATTGTGGGAGCGGCTTTATTCGCATTGGGTGCGATTGGCTTTCTCACCCGCCGCAACCTGATTCTCATCGTACTCTCAGCCGAGATGATGCTGCACGGGATCGCGCTGACCTTAGTGACGTTCTCGCGCTTTCACCACAACCTCGAAGGCCAGGCCTTCACCGTATTTGTTCTGACGGTCGCGGCTTGCGAAGCCGGGCTCGCGCTGTCGCTGGTGTTGGCCGCCTACCAAGCCAAGAAGTCGCTCGACATTACGTTGTGGACTGAACTCCGCGAGCCCGACTTGCCACCGCCAATCGATGCGGGTGGTTCTGTCGCGCCGCCAGATCAATCCGCCCCTCAAGAATTCCCCAAACTCACTCCTGCTGGTGCAGAACCCGACCTTGGTCGTGTCAAAACTCATGCAGGCTCGAGCAAAGGCGCGTGATCCGACGCGGCGGGTGAACCCGTCGCGTCTGGCTGTGATGTCTCAAACTGATTTGATTGCTAGCGGAGCCCGCACTTGGACCTCCTGAATTTCTCCTTACTTGCGAATGACGCCGCAGTGGTTGCGAGCGGGTTTCTGAGTTCAGCCGACGTGCTGACACTCATTCCCGCAGCTCCCTTGATTGCGGCCATCACGATCGCGTTGTTTGGCAAGCCGTTCCTCAAGGAACGCAGCCATATCGTCACCGTGGCGGCTCTGGCGGTGTCGTTTCTGATGTCGCTGGTGCTGTTGTTTCAAGATCTGCCGCATGCGGCTGCGAGCACTGGCGAATCACTGGGCTACGGACCCGAGATTGTCACTCCGCTGTTTCAGTGGGTCGCGATTGGCAACATCAATATTCAGGTGGCTCTACGAGCCGACGCGATCTCGGCGATCATGCTGGCGATGGTGACCGGCGTCAGCTTACTCGTGGCGATCTTCGCCAGCGGCTATATGCACGGAGACCCCGGCTATCCGCGGTTCTTCGGTGCAGTGTCGCTGTTCGTATTTTCGATGTGCATGCTGGTGCTCGCTCCCAGCTTCCTGATGTTGTTCGTGTTCTGGGAAGCCGTGGGTTTGTGCAGTTATCTGCTCATCGGTTTCTGGTTCAAAAAACCGTCTGCGGCGGCAGCGGCGAAGAAGGCCTTCGTTGTTAACCGCATCGGCGACTTCGGGTTCATCCTCGGCATCTTCCTGATCTGGACCACATTCGGGGCGCTCGACTTCACCACGGTGCTGGGAAATCGAGAGCAACTGCAACAGATCGCAACCGACAACCCCGGCTTGATTACTACGATCTGTCTCCTGCTGTTCCTGGGAGCGATGGGTAAGTCAGCTCAGTTCCCGCTGCATGTCTGGCTGCCCGACGCGATGGAAGGTCCAACTCCCGTCAGTGCGCTGATCCACGCTGCGACGATGGTTACCGCTGGCGTCTACCTGGTTGCCCGCTGCACTCCACTGTTTGTGCTGGCCCCAGATGCTCAGCTCGTCGTCGGCTCGATCGGAGCGGCCACGGCACTGATTGCCGCTCTAACAGCACTGACCCAAACCGACCTCAAACGCGTGATGGCGTATTCGACTGTCAGCCAACTGGGCTACATGTTCATGGGTCTGGGTGCTGCAGTCGCAGGTCCCGAGCACGCGACTTTCGCAGTCACGGCCGCGATGTTCCATCTCTTCACGCACGCATATTTCAAAGCTCTGCTGTTTCTGGCGTCTGGCAGCGTGATGCACTCGATGGGCGACGTGATCGACATGCGACGCTTCAGTGGTTTGAAGCACGCGTTGCCGATCACCCATTGGACATTCGCCTGCGGTGCGGCTGCTCTGGCTGGCTTGCCGGTGCTCTCCGGTTTCTGGAGTAAGGATGACATCCTCGCCGCGTTGCAGACCGCAGGTAGTCATGGACCTCATCAGCAGGCGTTTCAGATTATCTTCGGAGTAGCGACGCTGACGGCTCTGCTGACGGCGTTCTATACGTTCCGAGCCTATTTCCTGACGTTCCACGGTAAGGAAGTGTTTCCCGAGGAAGCCGGACATCATCCACACGACGCACCGCCAGCGATGGCGTGGCCGCTGCGGATTCTGGCGGTGTGTGCCCTGGGAATCGGCCTAGTGGTTGGACCGATCACGCATGGTTTCGCCAGCACGATGGCCGGAACGCCCGGTCTGCCACCTGTGGAATCTCACGGCTTCCACATCGGCCTGATGTTGATGAGTGCGATTGTCGCCGTGGTCGGGGTGGGCATTGCTTATCTGATGTACGGCAGCGGTCGCGAGAAAGTCGAGTCTCTGCCCGCGAAGTTTGGCCCGCTCTACAAGCTGTCGCTCAACAAGTTCTACTTCGACGAGCTGTTTCTCGGCCTGATTGTGTTACCGCTACGCGGCATTGCGAAGCTGTCGTTTGCGATTGATCAACTCGTGATCGATCCGCTGGTTGACCTCTGCGGAGCGATTCCACGCTGGTTCAGCTCGATCCCGAAGGTGATGCATAACGGACTGGTTTCATCCTACGCATACATCATGTTCGCAGGCTTGATTGTGATTGTGCTGTTTGCACTGCAAGTTGTTTCCAGTTGATTCAGGCTTGTCCGTTGAAGACTCGATTCGAACATTGTTCGGAGTAAGTGAACTCCATGACTGTTTCTCTGCTGATGCTTCTGTTGTGTCCTGTCGCCACGGCGCTGCTGGTGCTGTTGTTTCGGTCATCGTCCGAACACACCACGTCCCGCTGGATCGCGCTGATGGGAGCAGTTCTGACGTTGCTGCTGTCGCTGGTCGTTGCGAGTGATTTTCAAGCCACGGGCGTGAAGGATCGCTTTGCCGCTAGCAGCGACCAATTGGCGCCAGTCAATCCAGTCACGGTGTTGCGACATACCTGGATGTCGTTCGGGCAGGACAGCGGCAAGACGGTTGAGCTGGAGTTCTTCCTGGGACTGGATGGCATCAGCGTTGCCATGATTCTGCTGACGACGGTGCTGACGATCTCGTCGGTATTGATCTCATGGGAATCCATCAAGGACCGGGCGGCCGAGTTCTACGCCTGTCTGCTGTTCCTCGAGGCTGGCCTTATCGGTGTGTTCTGTGCGTTCGACTTGGTGCTGTTCTACGTGTTCTTTGAGTTCACCCTGTTGCCACTGTTCTTTATGGTGGGCATCTGGGGCGGTCCGCAACGACGCTATGCCGCGGTCAAGTTCTTCCTCTACACGCTCGTTGGCGGTTTGATCACGCTGCTGGGACTGGTTTATCTGGTTACTGCTGTGGCCTCGACGCCCGGCGTCGCCATCAGTCAAACCGCGTTCTCGATTCCTGATCTCGCCCGCTATCTCACTCGCTTCCCGCTCAGCGACGACGTGCAATTCTGGTTGTTCCTGGCCATTGCTGCCGGTTTCATGGTGAAAGTGCCGCTGTTCCCATTCCATACGTGGTTGCCGCTGGCTCACGTTGAGGCACCGACTGCTGGCTCAGTCATGCTGGCTGGTGTGCTGTTGAAATTGGGAACTTACGGTTTCCTCAGGCTGCTCCTGCCGATCGTTCCCGTGGCTTGTCTGGAAACTGGCTTGCCGCTGATCGGAACTATGTCGGTGATCGGCATCGTCTACGGTTCGCTGTGCGCGTTGGCTCAACGCGATATCAAGAAGCTGGTGGCTTACAGTTCGGTAGCTCACCTGGGCTTCTGCATGCTGGGGTTGTTCGCTCTGAATACCGAGGGCATCGCTGGCGGCGTGCTGCAGATGATCAATCACGGCCTCTCGACCGGTGCCTTGTTCTTGATCGTCGGCATGATTTACGAACGTTATCACACGCGTCAGTTGGATGACCTGGGCGGCCTGGCGAATCGCTTGCCGCTGATGTCTTGTGCGATGGTCTTTGTGGCGATGTCCAGCATCGGGCTGCCGATGTTGAACGGCTTCGTGGGCGAAGTGCTGTCGTTAATCGGCATGTTCAAGGCGGGACCGATTTACGCAGTGATTGGTGCTTCTGGCGTTGTCCTCGGCGCGTGGTACCTGCTGACCATGGTGCAGCACGGATTCTTTGGTCCGTTGCGTGAACCCAAGCATGGACACGGTGATCATCACGAGCCTGTAACGGATATCACCCCGCGCGAAATGGTCGCGTTGGCTCCGTTGATGGCACTCTGCCTGTGGATTGGTGTGACACCTCAACCGACGCTGGATCTCATGCGCCCGGACATTGAGGCGGTCGCGAAGCTATACACTCAAGGCCCGCCACGAGCCGTGAAGCCTGCTGATGCAGAGTTCAAGATTACCGCTGCTGAAACAGTCGCGCCAGCCGCCGGAAATCATCAGTAAGACACAACGCAATCGCCCAGCAGGGTGCTGCGAACGAATAGAGTTGGAGTTGAACAGTGGATGCTGCGATTCAAGCGTTGAACGGGGCGGTGCAACACGTCGTCCCGGAATTGATCCTGCTTGCGACGGTCTGTGTGACGTTCGCAATCGGTCCGTTCCTGGTCAGCGACCGGCACGGTCATTCCACCGGCGTGCGGCATCGTTGGGGTATCATCGCGCTAATCGGCATTGTGTCGGCGGCCACCGCGTGGCAAAACGGGTCGATGGAATCGGCCACGACCGGGCCGTTTCGCATTGATGAACTCGTCTGGTTCACCCGCTTGTTGTCGTTTTCTCTGGGCAGTGTGCTGGTCCTGGTCTTGTGGGGACAGGTTGAAGACCGAGTCTCTGCGGAATGTCAGGCGTGCCTGCTCGCGATCTTGGCGGGATCCAATCTGGTCGCCGCAGCGAATGATCTCATCACTCTATTTCTGGCTCTGGAACTGGTCAGCATTCCTACGTATGTGCTGCTCTACCTGCCCGGAAAAGGAACAGCTTCGCGTGAAGCCACCATCAAGTACTTCTTACTGAGTATCTTTTCCTCAGCCCTAGTGCTGTTTGGTCTCAGCTATCTCTACGGTCTCGCAGGAACCACAAGCCTGCCGGGTGTGCATGAAGCCTTGAAGACAGCCATCTCGTCAGGCAGCCTGCCGATTGCGGCGCTGGCCTTCACCATGCTGCTGGCCGGATTGAGCTTCCGCATCACAGCGGTGCCGTTCCACTTTTACGCACCGGACGTCTTTCAAGGTGTCGCTCCATCAGGAGCGGCGATGCTGTCGTTCGTTCCGAAAGTCGTCGGCTTTGTCGCTCTCTTTCGAGTCGTCCAGGCGCTCTCCCTGCTCACGGCGGGGAATGCCACGATGTCATCGTTGGAGGTCACACTGATTTCCGGCATGGCGGTCATGACGATGTTCATCGGCAATTTGATGGCCCTGCGGCAACGCAACGTGGCCCGCATGATGGCGTACTCCAGCATCGCCCACGCCGGTTACATGCTGGCCGGTTTTGCGGTCATCGCTCAGGGGTCCATCGTGAATGGCTGGAGCGCGTTGCTGTTTTATCTGGCGATTTATGGCATCGCGACGATCGGCGTTTTTGGAGTGCTGGTCGCCGTCGGCGATTCGCACAAGCAGGCCCAAACGTTGGATGACTTCTCGGGTCTCAGCCGAGCTCATCCGCTGACTGCTATGTTGCTGGCGATCGTCCTCTTCGGCCTGACGGGACTTCCACCAACGGCAGGTTTTCTGGGCAAGCTGAATCTCTTTCTTGCGGCCTGGTCGCAAGGAAATGTTCTGGGAGAAATTCTCGCCGTCGCGATTGCGATGAACGCCGCGATCTCAGCCTGGTACTACCTGCGATTGGTTGCTGTGATGTTTCTGCATCCGAGTTCACACTCGGGAGAATGCAAACTTCAGATTCCGGCCCTCGTCGGTAGCGCCTTGTGTGCAGTAGCCACGCTGGCTCTGTTCGTGGCTCCTCAGACCCTCTGGAAATTTGCTGAGAGCGTCGGACGGATGACAAGCTGAGCGGCAGCCGAATCGAGCGAGTTTCAGCACGACGAGGCTTTGAACTTCAAAACCGGCTGGGTTCCCGTCGTCTTCCAGACGGAAAACCTCACCCCCTGAAGCCTGCGGTGGCAACGCGACCTGTCCGCGCACGCATGTCGGCAAGTTTCGCGACGTCCTCGCGAATCTGCGGGTAACCCGCAAAGCAGAGCCTGAGTCTCTTTCAGGTACTTTTCATCCACGCCCTTCGGCGCCGTATGATTCGCGTTGCGTGCGGGTCGTATTTGCTGGAGGTATTTATGAACTCCGTCACCATTGAACTCTCAGATGATCTTGCCAACGAGATCGACCGTGTCGTGGATGCTGGTGAGTTTCGAGCCCGTGAGGACTTGATTCATCGGGCCACGCAGGAGTTTCTCGGCGTTCGCCGCCGGCAGCTACTGGAGCGCCAGCAACTGGATGAGATTGAATGGGCTCTGAGCGCGGCTGAGCAGTAAGGCTCGGCGGTAAGCAGTCGCGTGCGGCGGGAAGCTTCACAGCCAACGTCATCCGGCAGCGCCTACGGAGCTGCCGTGACAAACTGCTGAGCGATAACCTCGAACCTGTGAGCGAAGATCTTCTCCAGGTCATGTTTGACAATCGCAGCATGCACGAGCGATCCCAGCCAGCCAAACGGCAGGCGATAGTGGATTTCGTCCCGCACGACCGTCGAGTTTCCACGCGGTTCAAAGCTGTGTCGGTGATGCCACAGTGCGTACGGACCGCTCAACTGGACGTCCACGAACTCGAACGGCGGACGCCATGTGGAAATCGCGCTAGTCCATTGCACCGGAACGCCGCGAACCCGTAGCGCATACTGAATGATGGTGCCAACGTGCATCTCAATCGGCAGTGGCGTGAGGATCTCAAAATTGAGCCACTTGGGCGTCAGAACTTGCAGGTTCTGAGCACTGGAGAAGAATGCAAACACGGTCTCGACAGGTTGATCGATGACTTGTTCGCGAACCAGTTTGACGGTCTTCATGACGTTCCTCGGTCGACAGCGGGCGATTTACGGAGTGCTGCTATGGTCTATCCCAAAGGTCAGCAGAACCGCCAGCGCGACGACCGGATTAACGCGCGAATTGATGCGCGTTGAACAGAATTTCCCGCGTTCACGAATTCAGACCTGCGACGGCTTCAGCAGGTCACGCAGATTCCGTTACGGACTTCGATCTGCGAGTCCGACAGTTCGTCCAGCACGGCGCTCGTCGCGAGTTGTTTGTGGTAGTAGCGTGTCGTCCGACCCTGGATGACGACAACTCCTTCGTCGAGTGACACTTCCAAGTTGTAGATCGTCCCGTTGGTTCGACGAGTCACAACATCGCGAACCAGTTGAAGCAACAATTGCTCGGAAGTAAACGGTGGCAAATTTTGATCCATGATCATCCTCCTTGAAC
>CAYLTY010000009.1:0-74827 GCA_964386705.1 uncultured Planctomycetaceae bacterium | reverse complement strand
TGAGGTTCCACTGCAAGATTTCCTCGCCGGTATCTCTGGAGATAGCGGGATCAGCCAACCGTTGGATCCTCGCGCTCCCGCAGGCCCGGCGATGGAGGCCACGCTGCTGACTTCGAGTGTTGAGGTTGGTACGGACCCGCAAACTCAGAACACTCTGAAACTGTCTGTCGAAGAGCACGTGAGACACGGTAAGGCGAAGCCTGCCGGCTGGGGCGCCAACCAGAAGTCACTCGCGGCGGCTGTTGGCGCGATCACGTTCGTCCTAGGCGTGCTGTTTCTCTGGCCGGCTCCCAGTGGCACGCTGCTCGTGCAGATTCTTGATCCTGAAGTCGAGCTGAAAGTCAAAGGGACGGAGTTCGCATTCAAGGGCGAAGGAATCAAGCCAGCCTCATTGAAGGTGGGCGAGACGAAGTTCGTCGTGACTCGTGGAAATCTGGCTTTTGAGACCGACTCGCTGGTCATCAAGAAGGGCAAAGACACCAAAGTCACAGTTGAACTCGTTGGCGACAACCTGACCGTCCGCGCCGATGGCCGATTGCTTTCGCAGCGTAAGGTTTCGAAGAAGGGTTTCGTCAGCGCAGTCTCAGGCGGCAAGCAGGCAATCGAAGACACATCCACATCGCTCACCAAATCCTCGCAGCCACCTGCGTCCGATCAGCCTTCTGTGCATTGGCCGTTCGATCCTGCGGACGGGAAAGAGTACGAGTGGAGTAAACCGGAAAACCTCGGATCTGGCGTCAACGGACCGGGAGCAGATTTTTTGGCGGGGATCAGTGATGATGAACGCAGGATTTTTGTTCATTTTCCGAAGGGCGATGCTCGCGTCAGTGTGCGCCAGAGCCGGGACGTGGACTTCCCTAAGGCCACGAAACTAGACGGTTTCGCGAGTTCAGATGCCGGGCGAAGTTCGGCATCTATTTCGAGCAATGGTCTGGTGGCTGCGTTCGTGATGAAGTCGCAGAAGAACGCTGACGAGGTTTGGGTGGCCGCTCGACCGACGCCCTTCGCTCCATTCGGCTCACCAAAGTATGCCAAGGTTGATGTGAACGGAGTTGAAGCCGCGTCGCGACATCCGCTTCTGTCAGCAGATGGGCTGACGTTACTGGTCTGCTCCACCTATCGCGAATCACGAAAAGCGGATATTCGGATGCTGACCCGCAAGACGCTGGATGAAGAATGGGGGGCGTCGGAAGCGTTGCCCGGCGAAGTCAACACGGCTGACTGGGACATGCCCTTCTACATCTCCAATGACCGCAAGTTTCTGATCGCTGCGAGTCAGCGTGGGTCAGGTTCTAGTCCGGTGCGTGAAGTGCGGTTCTTCACGAGGAACAGCGCGCAGGAGCCATTCGGTACCGGGCAGCCGCTCGGCATTCCACTGGGCGACGCGGAGACACACGACTCCAACGGCGGCTTTCGACTGTCCGGCGACGGTCGCAGCATCTATTTCTGCTCGGCGAAGATTCCCGGCGGCCAGGGTCAGGTCGACATCTGGTTCAGCCGCCGTGTGGCGAAGAGCGGTGTGCCGTCGGGCAATTCCGGGAATGTTGTCTATCTCGATACGCTGACCGAAAAGCCGTCAATGACCGTCGGTCAGTTGCGCAAGGCTGGGACTGAGCCGTTCGCTAAAGATTTCGAAAAAGCGCTGAACCAAACCGGCGACCCGCCCGCTCATGGCGTCATCATTCATCCCACCAATCAGCAGGATGGTCGCGTGGCGTATGACCTCGGCGGTCGGTATGCGACCTTCACGGCGACCGTTCTGTGCAGCCCCAAACGCAACCGCGGCAACTCATTGACTGTTGAAGTACTCGGCGATGGCCAATCGTTGGCGAAGACGGTGAACCTCGCGACGGCGAAAGAAGGCGGATCCCTGCTGATGGTCGACGTCAGTGGGGTCAAAGAACTCACGATCGTCGTCAACGCCGAAAAGACGAATGCGGCGAGTCACGTGCTCCTCATCGACGCCCGGCTGGCACCGTGAGATCATGTTCCCACCGGCGGCCCGCTCGATCCGATCCGGCTGGTTGTCGGCGTCTTCCTGCCGCGTCCTGACAGTTGTGCCAAACCGCCCCAATGCCAGAGTGAAGACGACCATGCGAACGATCAGGCTGCTGGGCAGCGCGACAAGGCAAAATGATGGCCAGACTCGATGACATCGCGAGTTAAGACAGTACGCTTGTTGCTCATTGTTCATGGAGCCATGCATGCCGCAATCAATCGATCAGTTCCGAGACAATCTCGTCGCCAGCGGGTTGCTGACCACTGACGATGTCGATGCGTTGCTGGTATCGCTTCCAGATGGCAAACAGCCGAAGGATGGCGAACAACTCGCGCGCGAGCTGGTCAAGCAAAAGAAGCTGACTAAGTACCAGGCCGAGCAGATTTACGCGGGCAAAGCCAAGGCCCTGGTGATGGGCAGCTACACCATCATGGAGAAGCTTGGCCAGGGCGGCATGGGCATGGTGTTGAAGGCTCATCATCGGCGTATGGATCGCACGGTCGCGCTGAAGGTGATGTCTCCTGCGGCGATGAAGGCGCCGGATGCGGTCAAACGGTTTCAACGCGAAGTGCAGGCGGCGGCCAAGCTGACGCACCCGAACATCGTGATGGCCTTCGACGCCGACGAAGCCAACGGCAAGCATTTCCTAGTGATGGAATACGTCGAGGGCAGCGACCTTTCGGCGCTCGTCAAGAGGAACGGTCCTTTACAGCTCGACTTCGTGATTGACTGCATCTTGCAGGCGGCTCGCGGACTGGAGTTCGCTCACAAACGCGGCATCGTGCATCGCGACATCAAGCCAGCGAACTTGCTGCTGGATCGAGAAGGTGTCGTCAAGATTCTGGACATGGGCCTGGCGCGCATTGACGCCAGCGAACTTGGCGGTGAGCAAGCCGAGTTGACCAGCACCGGCGCTATCATGGGGACCATCGACTACATGTCTCCCGAGCAGGCCGAGGACACCAAGCACGCCGACGCTCGCAGCGATATCTACAGCTTGGGTTGTTCGCTCTATGCCCTCCTGACCGGACGTTGCACCTACGAAGGCGCGACGGTGATGAAGAAGCTGCTGGCCCACCGTAATGCGCCGCTGCCCATCCTGAGTCGCGATCTGATGATTGTCCGCGAACCTGAGGGCAAGTCCGTGAGCACGCTGGTTGTTGATGCGCGGCTCAAGACGCTGGATGAAGTCTTTCATCGCCTGATCGCCAAGCGACCCGAAGATCGCTTTCAGACGATGACCGAAGTCATCGCTGCTCTGGAGAGCTGTCGCTCCGCCGAATCACCAACCGTCAGCTTTGCGAACCGTCCGGCCGAAATGGGTGAGGTGCCACTGCAAGATTTCCTTGCCGGTATCTCGGCAGAAAGCGCGGTCAGTCTACCGCTGGATCCGAGTGCTCCAACGAACGCCGGCATGGACGCGACCCTACTGACCTCGAACGGCGAAGTCGGTACGGATCCACAAACTCAGAACACACTGCGAACATCGGCACCCGTACAAGGCGTTGAGGGCTCAACCAAGTCTTCAGGCGGGCGACCGAAGCAGACGTTAATCGCTGCAGCCGTCGGTGTGATCGCAGTGCTCTTGGGAGTGACCTTTCTGTGGCCAACGTCTGAAGGAACATTAGTCATCGAGATTCTCGACCCTGCCGTTGAGATGAAGCTCAAAGGGACAGAGCTCAAGTTCAAAGGCGGCGGAATCAAACCCGTCTCGGTGAAAGCGGGTGAGCAAACACTGGTTGTGACTCGCGGCGACGTCACCTTTGAGACCGATTCACTGCTGATCCAGAAGGGCAAAGAAGCCAAGGTCAAAGTCGATTTGATTGACGACAACCTGATGGTCCATGTCGATGGTCGCGTTCACACTAAGAAGAAGATTCCGCGAAAAGGCTTCACGAGCGCGATCGGCGACGGCAACAAGAAGTTCGAAGACCTCCCCGTCATCGTCCCGCAGCCATCGAAGCCATCGACACCAAAGCCGGGAGTCGCGACTGAAGCCTACGTGCGTTGGCCGTTCGATCCGAGCGACGGGAACGAGTACGAATGGAGTGCCCCGGTCAATCTGGGGTCGGACATCAACACTGGTGGCCGCGAATTGAATCCGTCGCTGAGCGACGATGAGCGGACCATCGTTTTCTACTCAACAAACCGGTTCATGATCGGGCAGCGTGGAAATCGGGAAGCGCAGTTTTCAAAAGTGGAACCACTCCCGGATGTGATTAATAACCACGAGGGCCGGCGCGAAAATGCCTGCATGTCTGGAGATGGGTTGCAACTCGTTTTTGTTGTCCGTGAGGGAAACGATGAACTCTGGATCAGCCGCCGGGCGACCACGAATGATCAGTTTGGACCGCCCGAACGACTGACACATCCGATGAATTCTCCTGCCAATGAATACTCCGCGATCTTTTCCCCCGATGGTTTGGCGATGTGCGTTTCCTCGGCCCGCGCGGGCAGTTTTGCAAGTTCGGACGGCTACTTGTTTACCCGCTCGTCAGCAACGGCCAGCTTCGGCAACGAGCAGAACCTCGGCCGCGAAGTGAATACTGCCGGAATGATTACCCCGAACTGGATCAGCAATGACCGCAGATTCCTGGTCGTCACGCCCATGATTTCCAATCCCTTCCGGACTCTGTGGTATCGTCGATCTTCCGAGGCGGAACCGTTTGGCAAGGGAGAACCATTGGGACCTCCCTTCGACAAGACTCAGGCGGGAGGCGCGCGCCTTTCCGTTGACGGTCAGCGTCTGTATTTCCACTCCAGGGAGATTCCGGGAGGTCAGGGAGAACTCGATCTCTGGGTCACCCGCCGCGTGGTGAAGAAGCAAATCGCCGCGCCGCGCTGGCCGTTCGATCCGAAGGATGGGAAAGAGTACGAATGGAGCGAGCCGACGAACCTTGGGCCTGACGTGAACTTTGGTGCTTACAACCACTGCCCGCGCGTCTCAGAGGATGGCTTGGAGATGTGGTACGTCGTGAACACACCCAAGGCGGTACAGGGCGACGATGACAATCTTTGGATCACAAAACGGAAGTCACTGGACGCTCCCTGGGAAGCGCCGGTCAATGCGGGTCCACCGATCAACACCCAGCGTGTTGATTCTGAACCATCCCTGACCGCAGACCGACTGTCTTTGTTCTTCAGGAGTGACAGTAGGCCGGGGATTTCATTCTCGTCTCGCACCGGGTTGGATCAACCGTGGTCGGTACCAACGAGCGTGCCCGGCCTGCCGGGTGGTGTTCGGAAGCCGGTCATTTCTGCTGACGGGTTGACGTTGTACTTCTCGGCGCCGACTCCAAATGGTGCGGGCAAGCGTGATGTTCTGGTGACGCATCGCACCACCGTGAGTGATTCGTGGTCTAAACCGGCACCGTTACCCGCGCCGCTCAACAGCAGTTCCGACGACAGCCCCACTTGGATCTCCGCCGATGAAGCCACGTTGTTGCTGTTTTCAGATCGCGAGGGTGGTTTCGGCGAGACGGACATCTGGTTGGCAACGCGAGATCATGCTGCCGCTCCGTGGTCAGTGCCTTTGAATCTGGGAGGGCAATTCAATACCAAGCACAGGGATGAAGACGTCCACGTTTCGTCCGATGGCCAAACGCTTTGGTTCGTTCCAAAAGATCGGCCGGGAGGGCAAGGAACCAGGTCCATCTGGCAATCGCGTCGCGTGCTCAAGAATGCAACTCTGCCAGCGAATGTGGTCTATCTCGATGCGCTGACGGAGAAATCATTCCTGGGACTTGGCTCGTTGCGTAAACCCGGGACGGAACAATTTGCGGGAGAGTTCTCCAAAACATTTAACCAGGCTGGCGACCCGCCGGCCCATGGTTTGATCATTCACCCTGCCCCTCAGCAGGAAGGCCGGATCGTCTATGAACTCGGCGGTCGATACGCGACCTTCAACGCAACCGCTCGGTGCAGTCACAACCGTAACCGAGGCAACTCGCTGACCGTGGAGATTTTCGGCGATGGTCAATTGCTGGCCAAAACGGTGAGCTTATCGACGGTGAAAGACAGTGGTGCTCCGCTGACGGTCGATGTCCGTGGAGTCAATGAACTCGAGATCGTGATCAACGCCGATAAGACGACTGCCTCTAGCCACGTTCTGCTGACAGATGCACGGCTGACACCAGCCAGCAATTCGACATCGCCCATCTCAAGTCTCAAATCGCCGCCGATTCCCGCCGAGGCACTCACGTTTGGCGGGCATCGCTATCTGCTGGTTGACTCTTTTAGAACCTGGAGCCAGGCCAAGACTGCTGCCGAGAAAATGGGAGGCCATCTAGTCGCCATTAACAGCCGCGAAGAACGAGACTGGATCTTCGAGAACGTCTGGAACAAGCGGAAGAGACCTCCGATGGAGGTTGGCTCTCGCATGTTCCTCGGAGCGACCAATACCAGTGGCGAGTGGCGCTGGGTCACAGGTGAGCCCGTTGATCCAGCATTGATTCTGATACGACTCAACAAGACTCCCAATCAGGGACTGGCCTGGAGGTCCGAGACGAGCTGGAATCAGGTGAACATCGACGACGACCAGAATCGGTACTTCTACTTCCTCGTCGAATGGGACACGCTCGGCCCGGAGATTGGAAAGCTAGCTGCGCCAACGTCTGTTTCAGGATCAGCCGCTGGCACGATCAATCTGCTCTCGCTGGTGGATCTCAGCCAGGATGTTGCGGCTGGTACTTGGACCAAGGATGGCTCCGGCTTTGCCACGACTCCGACCAGAGTTGACAGCCAACTCAGGCTGCCGGTTGAGCCCGGTGAGGAATACACACTGCGAGCGGCATTCGTGAGCAAGCGAGGGAACGTGTCATTCGTTGTGCCGTTCGAATCCCAGGGGCTGGAGATCTTTCTCTCGGGGGGCAACGTGCATGTGCTACAGCACGGGCTCAACAATCCCTCGAACCCTCGTGCGCCACTTCCCAGTTCGATGAATGATGGCAAACGTCACGAAGTACTGATTGAAGTGGCCAGGACCACGAATCAAGAGGCGAATCTCCGGCTCACGGTGGACAACGAACTCGCGCTGGAATGGAAAGGCACCCGCGAGCAACTCCAGAAGATCGGCGGCCGGTATGGCTCGGAGCGGTCGCTGATTGTCGGCGTGTTCCTGCCCATTCCAGACACCTCTGCCACGCTTTTGGAAGCCAGCCTGACGACAACGAAAGGCACCACCAAGCTGCTGCGCGGTGCATCGTCCAAGGCTGGGACTGAAGGATCAAATAGCGCGTCAAAGTGAACATGAAGCTCGCTGACATCGCGAGCTGAGACAGTACGCTGTTCGCTCATCGTTTCTGGAACCATGCATGGCGTTATCGACCGACCAATTTCGTGATCACCTGACCGCCAGCGGATTGCTAACTGCGGAGGATGTGTCTGCGCTGCTGGCATCGCTTCCGGAAGACAAGCTGCCGAAGGATGGCGAGCAGCTCGCTCGCGAATTGGTGAAGCAGAAGAAGCTGACGAAGTATCAGGCCGAGCAGATCTACGCTGGCAAAGGCAAGGGGCTGGTCCTCGGTAACTACACGATCCTTGAGAAGCTCGGTCAGGGCGGTATGGGGATGGTGCTGAAAGCCGAGCACAAGCGTTTGAAGCGTCTGGTTGCGATCAAGGTTATGTCGCCAGCCGCAGTCAAAACGCCCGATGCGTTGAAACGCTTTCATCGTGAAGTGGAAGCTGCAGCCAAGCTGCGGCATCCGAATGTCGTGGCCACCGATGACGCGGACGAAGCGAAGGGCACTCACTTTTTGGTGATGGAGTACGTCGAAGGCAGTGACCTCTCTGCGCTTGTTAAGAGGAAGGGGCCGTTGCCGGTCGCACAGGCGGTGCAATGCATCGTTCAAGCGGCGCGAGGTCTGGAGTTCGCTCATCAGCAGGGTGTCGTGCATCGCGATATCAAGCCCGCGAATCTGCTCATGGACGCTAAAGGCACGGTCAAGATTCTCGACATGGGTCTGGCACGTATCGAAGGAGCAACCAGCGGACAGGCGGAACTCACCAGCACCGGTGCGGTGATGGGAACCGTGGACTACATGGCGCCCGAACAAGCCATGAGCACCAAGAGCGCGGACGCACGTAGCGATGTCTACAGTTTGGGTATCTCGCTGTGGTATCTGCTGGCCGGAAAGTGTGCGTACGACGGCGACACGCTAATGGCCAAGCTGCTGGCTCATCGCGATTCACCGATTCCGTCGCTCTGTGCCATACGAAGTGACGTGCCCGCATCGGTCGATGCCGTCTTTCAGAAGATGGTCGCCAAGCAGGCGAAGGACCGCTACCAGACGATGACTGAGGTCATCAACGATCTGGAAGCTTGTCAAAGCGGAACGTCCTCGGCTTCAGCATCCAGCGTCTCCGCAACGAGCGTGCTGCCAGAGTCGAACACGTTGTCGTTTCGCAGCAGTCCAGACGCTGCTTCTCAGCCTATCACTGCTACGTATCAAGCCGAACCAACGGTGACCTACGCGCAACCGGACGTCGCGGCTGAGGCCACGCTACTGACCGGCAACATGTCCGAGGCGACCGATCCGCACTCACTCGCTTCGGTCTCCACACCGGGTGGCCGAAAGAAACGTCGTTCATCCAAGTCCGACGCCTCATCGTCCTGGTGGCAGGATCGCCGCATCCAGATCGGCGGGGGCGTGGCAACAGTTCTGTTGCTGGTGGCGATCGTGTTCGCAGTCATGAAGAAGGATGATGCACAGACTGCTGCTGCCGTTCCTGACACGGTTCCTGCGAATAAAGAGCCGGTCAAAGGCACGCCAACTGACACATCCTTGGCCAAAGTCGAGCCGCAGCCCTCGCCATCCGAATCCGCGTTGCCAAAGGAACCCACACTATCGTCTGTTCTGCCACTGCCTACGACGCCTAAAGATCTACCGCCAGGGTTCATCCCGCTATTCAATGGCAAAGACCTCGCCGGTTGGAAGGGCGAGGTGGGCGATCCGAAGAAACGCGCACAGATGGCACCGGGGGATCTGGCGGCTGCACAGGCTAAGGCAGACGAGCACATGCGAGCCCATTGGAGCGCGGCCAACGGCGTGCTCACGTTCGATGGCCGAGGTGACAACCTGTGTACGTCCAAGGACTACACCGATTTCGAGCTGTATCTCGAATGGAACATCACGGCGGGCGGTGACAGTGGCATCTATCTTCGCGGTACGCCGCAGGTGCAGATCTGGGACAGCGATTCCAAGCCGTCTGGCAAGAACATGGGCTCGGGCGGTCTGTACAACAACCGCAAGAATCCCGCGCGTCCACTGCTGAAGGTGGACAAGCCAATTGGCGAGTGGAACGCCATGTTCATTCGGATGGTGGGTGAGAAGGTCACGGTGAGTCTGAACGGCAAGCTGGTCGTCGATGACGTGACCTTCGAGAACTTTCTTGAACCCGACAAACCGATCTACCCCAGTGGTCCGATCGAACTCCAGAAGTACGGGTCGCCGCTGCAGTTTCGCAACCTGTTGATCCGCGAGTTGAAACCAACAAACCCTATTCCCCCGCCGGGCACCGAGAATGGTTCATCCACCGCGCCGGCAACATTTGACCTGCTCACGTTGCTCGATCTGAAGAAAGACCGCGTCCCAGCCGGAAACCTCGTCGGTGCGAACAACTGGTCCGTCGAGGGATCGACGCTGACCTACGCCAGCGACGGCAAGTCCGGCAAAGTGATGTTCCCCATTTCGCTCAACGACGTGCGAGCCTTTGAAGTCGAGATGTGGGTGAAACGTCTGTCCGGGAATGGCGTCTTCACGATCGACCTACCGGTCTCGGGAGGCCTTCAAAGCGGACTCGACCTCTTCCCCGCCGGCCGGATCGAACTCGGCCTGCAAGAGGGCAAGCGGCAGGGCATCGGGCAATGGCCGATGGGGCTGGGTGCGGAAGGCCTGCTCAAGGCCTCCGTCCGGTTTCGCCCGGACGGAAAGGGGAGAGTCGTCGTCACCGTCGATGGACAGCCCGCCGCGACCTGGGACGGTCCACTCTCACAAATGGGTAAAACGCTCGAGTTTCACCCCGACTTCCCCGGCGAACGCGTCCTGTCTCTCTTCTGCTTCCGCGACTCCTTCGCCTTCACCTCGCCCACGCTGCGAGTGCTGGAGGGCTCCGCGCGGCCATTGCGGAAAGCTGTCACCGGCGCTGATGCTCCGCCGCCCGCCAAAGCACCATTCGACGCGAAGCAAGCTCGCGCCCATCAAGAGGCCTGGGCCAAGCATCTCGGCACGACGGTCGAGATCACCAACTCGGTCGGCGGGAAGATGGTCATCATTCCGCCGGGCGAGTTCTTGATGGGAACAACCCCCGAGCAGGCCAATGCGATCGTCGCAGAATGTGCGAAGAACAACATGTCCGAGGATCGCGCGCGAGGGCAACTTGCAGTCGAAGCCTCGCAACACCCAGTTCAACTGACGCGACCGTTCCTCATCGGCGCAACCGAAGTCACTTACGCTCAGTTCCGTAAGTTCGCTGATGCAACGGGCTATCGTTCGGGCGAAGAGCAATTGTTGGCACGCGATCCAGCGGCTCGACAGCAACGGAACGAGGGCCAGAGCAAAACTTGGCGCGAGTGCGGAGAAGCGTTCGGACCCAATACACCGGTCGTTGCGCTGAGTTACATGCAGGCCGGAAAGTTCTGCAATTGGCTCAGTGAGCAAGAAGGACTGCAGCCTGCATTCACGATGACTCCGAACGGAGATTCCTACGATCCCACCGCTGACGGCTACCGTCTGCCGACCGAAGCGGAATGGGAGTTCGCGTGCCGCGCGGGAACGGACACGTGGTATTCGTTCGGCAATGACCTCAAGCAAGTGGGTAGCTGGGCGGTCTTTTCCGGCTCCACCAAGAAGCGACAGCCGAGCGATGTCGCAACGAAACAGGCCAATCCGTTTGGCCTATACGACATGCATGGCAATGCCCAGGAATGGTGCTGCGATTACTTCGACACCACCTGGTATGGCCGTGCTCCCAAGGCCGACCCGTTCCACGATCAAAGGGGAGCCGAGGGAGTTCTTCGCGGCGGCGGATGGACGGATAATCGTATCGAGTTGCGTTCGGCCATTCGTCGTTCGTACCCGCGACACACCTCGTCGTACTACACCGGATTTCGCCTGGCCCGCACGTTGAAGCCAACAAGGCTGCCTTAGCAACCTGCAGTACGGGTGGAGGGCGGACAATCCTGTCCGCCGAAGAAATGGCGGGCAGGATTGTTTGAGCTACGGCCACAGATGAACGATTAGAGTGCATTTCAGCAGCAGGATTCGTAGGCTTACTGCTGCGGGCTCTTCTGAAAACCTGGCTGGCGAGATTAGCTCTTCAAGATTCGCTGCGTGTCTTGAAGTTCATGACTCAATATGGCGTTATCGACCGATCAATTTCGCGATCATCTGACCGCCAGCGGGTTGCTGTCTGCGGAAGACGTGTCTGCGCTGCTGGCGGGGCTTCCCGAGGACAAACAGCCCAAGGATGGCGAGCAACTGGCAAAGGAGTTGGTCAAGCAGAAGAAGCTGACGAAGTACCAAGCCGAGCAGATCTACGCCGGCAAAGGGAAGACGCTGGTCCTCGGCAACTATGTCGTCCTCGACAAGCTGGGTCAGGGTGGCATGGGGATGGTGCTGAAGGCCGAGCACAAGCGGATGAAACGCCTGGTGGCGATCAAGGTCATGTCACCCGCGGCCGTACAAACTCCGGATGCGCTGAAACGCTTCCATCGCGAAGTGGAAGCCGCTGCGAAGTTGCGGCATCCCAACATTGTCGCCGCTGACGATGCAGACGAGGCCAAGGGCACTCACTTCCTGGTGATGGAGTACGTAGACGGCAGCGATCTGGCGGTCCGCGTCAAGAAGCAGGGCCCACTGCCGATTGAGCAAGCGATTCGCTGCATCATTCAGGCTGCGCGAGGACTTGAGTTCGCTCACGAGCAAGGTGTCATCCACCGCGACATCAAGCCTGCCAATCTGCTGATGGATGCCAAGGGCAACGTCAAGATCCTCGACATGGGCTTGGCACGCATTGATGGCGCGATCGGCGGCAGTTCGGAAGGTGCGGGACTGACCAATACCGGCACCATCATGGGGACTGTGGACTACATGTCCCCCGAGCAAGCGATGGATACCAAGCACGCCGATGCGCGGAGCGACATCTATTCGCTGGGTTGTTCGTTGTACTACCTGCTCACCGGCAAGGTCGTGTACGACGGCGACACCATGATGAAGAAGCTGATGGCTCATCAGAATGGTGCCATCCCTTCGCTGGTGGAAGAGTCGCGGAAGGTCAATCGAGGAAAGAACGCCACCACCGAGACGGTGACAGAAATCGACCTCGCCAGCCTGCCTGAATTCGATACGCCCGACGAATCCTTTCCGGCGCTCGAAGCGGTTTTTCGTCGCATGGTGGCCAAGCGACCGGAAGACCGACCGCAGTCAATGACCGAAGTCATCGCGGAGTTGGAACGCTGCCTACCCGGCGGTTCGCGCACCGTCACGTTCGTCAGCGGTTCGACGGCCGGGAGCAGTGCGACTATGCCACAACTCAAAAAGGAGTTGTCTGGCAATAGTTCGGCCGATGTCGGTAGCCCGACGATTGTGAGTCCGAAGGCAGAGGTTGCTGCTGAGTCCGAATTCTCCGAAACGATGATCTCGTCTGCTGGCGAAGTGGGCACTGACCCGCACACCGAGCAGTCGCTGACTCTGGAACGATCCCTCTCGCCCATCGCAAAGAAAAAGAAGCCACTGCTGCTCGGCTCGGTCGCAGCAGTTGTTGCGGTGTTGTTGGGGATCTTTTTCGCAGTACGCGAGAAACCGGGAACGCAGCTTAGCAATTCGGAAGATGCGAACCCGAAGACTGCCGTCTCGCCGAGCGCTGCGGAAGCGTTACCACCAACCAACTACGCCTTGGAGTTCAACGACCAGAAGAGCTTTGTCGATGTCTCCACGCTGGTCACGAAGGATCTACCAGAGCTCACGATCGAATGTCTGGTTCGCCCCTATGCGAACGACAAGAGTGCGACGATTGCTGAGTCCGAACTTCTGTATCTCAGCCGCATGGGTGGGGAATGGGTTTGGAAACGAACATTTGTGGCGGGCGCTGCGGGACAGCATTCAATTGCTCACACGGATGCCGCAGCGAACAGCGAGCAGACCCATCTGGCCGCAGTCTGGAGTGATTCGCGAGTTCAACTTTACGTGAACGGGGAACCTGTAGCCGAGCATGCCACTAACAACGACATGCCAGCCGCGACTCAGCATTTCAACATTGGGGCTCGGCTGAGCCCAACAGACCGCCAACCGAGTTTCAATTTCTTGGGCACGATTGATGAGCTGCGCGTCTCGCGAGTCGCTCGCTACAAGACACGTTTCGCTTCTGCTCAGGCCGATCGCTTTGCACCAGATGAGCACACGCTCGCGCTCTACCATTTTGACGAAGGTCAAGGGGACAAGCTCATCGACTCCTCTGGCAACAATCATCACGGCAAGATCGTCGGGGCGAAGTGGGTGGCTAGCCCGGGAGGCAAGTCGAATGAGACGCCATCCAATGGATCAGGCTACGCATTGCAATTCGACGGTGACGACTATGTCGAAGCGAAATCGGTTCCGCTGACGCGCGATCAGGAAATCACAATTGAAGCCTGGGCGCGACAGGACGCGAATGACACTGGCGTCGTTGCGGCAGTCAACAGCGTCAATGAAGGGGCGTATCGGGGCATCTGGTTCGGACATGATTCGCCCTCTGGGGGAGCCATTGACCCCGGCAAATTCGTGTAT
Source organism: uncultured Planctomycetaceae bacterium (assembly GCA_964386705.1). Taxonomy (GTDB): domain Bacteria; phylum Planctomycetota; class Planctomycetia; order Planctomycetales; family Planctomycetaceae; genus AM-0621. The sequence continues at coordinate 61,066 of CAYLTY010000009.1, read as the reverse complement.
TCGCACGCGACTCGCGCTGAGCATGGCCAGTGGGTCCACCTGGCCGCTGTTCGAACCAAGGAAAGCGTGCGAGTCTATTCCAATGGTGTGCTTGCCAGTGACAACATCTCATCGATTACCCAGCCCCATTCGTTCGCGGGTTTACTACTTGGCTGTGGACAGCAGGATGCAAAGTTCGCCTTCTTCAGCGGCGCCATGAGAAATGTGCGCGTCTCACGCGTCGCGAGATACAAAGATACTTTTACGCCCCCGCCGCGAACACAACGCTTTGTGCCTGACGCCGACACCGTGGTGCTCTATCACTTCGATGAAGGGAGTGGTGACGTTCTCAAGGACTCGTCCGGCAACAACCATCACGGCAAGATCGTGGGCGCGAAATGGGTACCTGTTCTGCCGCAGCCGAGCCAATTGCCGAAGACCTTTCTGCACTTCAACGGAAAAGACTGCCTCGTCGACGTGCCGACACTGAAGGCCAAAAGCTCGCTCGATCCGCTGACGATCGAGGCCTGGGCCAAGGTCGCCACACCACGCGATTCGCAGGTGGTGATCATGCCCGGCCCACGGGGCTTCAACATTGGTCCGGTCGAGAATGCCTGGGCACTCTGGCGCTATGCTGGCGACCACTGGGTGGCTCAGCGAGAAGATTCGCCACCACCATCGCGCGATTGGTGTCACATCGCCGGCGTGTGGGACGGCCAGAAATCGACGCTGTTCGTGAATGGGCAAGCCCAACAGGCGCCGGCGAACTCCTACTCCGTACCGCAGGCGGGTGAAGTGCTGACGATCGGCGGTTCACCGATCGCCACCAATGGTGGCTTCGACCGCTTTTTCGATGGCGATATCGGCCCAGTCCGCATCTCGACGAGTGCGCGTTATACCCAGAACTTTTCGCCCCAGCCGCGCTTCACGCCCGACAAAGACACACTCGCGCTCTATCGCTTCGACGAAGGCCAGGGCGATGTGCTCAAGGATTCGTCCGGCAACAACCATCACGGCAAGATCGTCGGGGCGAAGTGGGTCAAATCGGACGGATCAGCAAACACGATGCTGGCCAGCGACCCCGATCGGCGTGCCGCCGAATACGTGCTGTCGATTCGTGGAAGCGTGCGCATCAAGGCAGACACTCCGTGGATTACGGCGGTCGCCGAGTTGCCGCGCGAGAAATTCCAGTTGCGGGAAGTCGATCTTCTGCAGAATACCCCGGTGAGTGACGTCGGCCTGGTCCACTTCAAGGACTGCAAGGATCTACTTCATCTCAAGTTACACGTGCCGGGCGACGCTTGTCTGGCCTATTTCAAGGACTGCAAGAACCTCGTCGCCCTGGAACTAGCAGGCACGAAGGTAACAGATGCAGGCCTCGCCAATTTCAGGGACTGCAAGAACCTCCAGGAACTCATCCTCGGCTATAACATGTCGGTCACCGATGCGGGCCTTGCCAGTTTCAAGGACTGCAAGAAACTGAATCGGCTTGGGCTGTTGTACCAAGGAGTGACCGATACCGGACTGGCCAATTTCGAGGACTGCAAGGACTTGCAGGGCCTCAGGCTGGAATGCGGCATGGTGACGGCACAAGGGCTGGCCGTCTTCAAGGACTGCAAACAGCTAAAAGACCTTGGAATTTCCCACCTCCCCAAGGCTGCTGAGCCGGGGTTGGCCCGCTTCGAGAACTGCACGGAACTGACATACTTGAGTCTCGACTTCGGGCTAAGCGACGTGGGGTTATCGCACTTCAGGGGCTGCACGAATTTGACCGCGCTAGAGTTGGCGTCTGCAAACTTGACGGAGGCAGGATTTGCCAGCCTAAAGGATTTCAAAGCATTATCGAAAATCCTACTCCACGGAGCGAACACTAATGATAACAGCCTGGCGCGACTCAAGGACTGCAAGAGTCTGACCGAGCTTGAGCTCCGATTAACGAGCGTGACCGCAGGCGGAGTCGCCGAGCTGAGTAAAGCCTTGCCGCAGTGCAAGATCAATTGGGACGGCAAGATTGTCGAGGGAGCGAAGACGCCACCGGCAGCGATCGCTCCCTTCGACGCCACGCAAGCCCGCGCGCATCAAGAGGCGTGGGCCAGGTATCTCGGCGTGCCGGCCGAGTACACGAATCCGATCGGCATGAAGATGGTGCTGATCCCGCCCGGCGAATTTTGGATGGGCAGCCGTGACGAAGAGATCAACACGGTCGTCGAAGCATTTCAGAATTGGAAATGGGATACGGGCGTGCCGAAGTTAGAGTCACCACGCCACCGTGTGACCATTTCCGAACCGTTTTATGTATCAGCCACGGAACTGACGAGAGGACAGTTTCGAAAGTTCGCGGAACACGCATCTTACAAAACCGAAGCGGAGCGTGGACCAGGAGGCACAGTCATGGAGAACGGGCAATTCGTCCGCAAGTCGAGCGTGAACTGGCGCCATCCCGGCATCCCCTTCGCACCGACTGGCAGCGATGACAGTGATGACGTCCCCGTCTTGCAGGTGACATGGAACGATGCGGGAGAGTTTTGCCGCTGGCTCAGCGACCACGAGCAGGCCGTCCCCCCGGAAAATCGCACGGCCGCTCAGTTGCCCGTCGCCTATAGTCTGCCAAGCGAAGCCCAATGGGAATACGCCTGCCGAGCCGGGACGGAGACTGCGTTTTGGTATGGCAACTTGGAGGCCAAAGGGACTGATGAAGCCGCATTCCCCGGAGGCAACGTCAGCGCGATCAGTGTTGTCGCCCGCAAGCGTCCCAATCCTTTTGGCCTCTACGACATGCACGGCAACGCTGAAGAATGGTGTCTCGATTGTGTGGACCCTGACTATTACAAAACATCCCCCGCCGTTGATCCTGTCGCCCCTCCGATCAATGTCAATCGCGTCGTGCGCGGCGGAAATTTCTTCAATTCGCCGTTACTCGGCCGTAGTGCCAGTCGAGCCGCACACACTTTCGACGTTCCGATATACTCCAGCACGTTTCGAGTCATTCGCAAACTGACCGGTCTGGCGACATCGCGTGCCAACGGTCTCAATCCAGTTCCGCCACCCGCCAAAGTACCACCGATGGCCGTCGCGCCTTTCGACGCCAAGCAAGCCCGTGCGCATCAAGAGGCGTGGGCGAAGCATCTTGGCGTGCCGGTTGAGTACACCAACGGCATCGGTATGAAGTTCATGCTCGTCCCACCCGGCGAGTTCATGATGGGAAGCTCACTAGTGGCACTTGAGGCACATCTCCAAGAGGTCAGCGAAGCTAAGCCATGGCAGAAATATGTTCAAAGTGAAGCTCCACAACACAAGGTAGTTCTGACGCAAGCGATCTATCTGGGAGTGAACGAGGTCACTCAGGGCGAGTATGAAAAAGTCATGGGAAGCAATCCGTCGCACTTCTCCGCGATGGGGTTGGGTAAGGACGTCATAGCCGGCATGGACACTACCAAACATCCGGTGGAAACGGTGAGTTGGAACGACGCCGCGGAGTTCTGCTCGAAGTTGAGTCAGACTGACAAGCTGAAACCGTTTTACTTCCGGGCCGGTGAGGTGATCACGCACTTGGACGGCACGGGCTACCGGTTACCCACTGAGGCGGAATGGGAGTTCGCCTGCCGGGCTGGGACTACGACAAAATACTGGATCGGTGACAAGGACGACGGACTGGCGCAGGCCGGCTGGTACGGCACGAATTCGGGCGGTCGGACGCATGCCAAGGGTGAGCTAAAAGCGAACCCCCTCGGGTTGCATGACATTCACGGCAACGTGTGGGAATTGGTGGAGGATGCGTGGGAGCTCACATCCTATGGCCCATTCACGGAGAAGCCAGCGATCAATCCAGGCAGCCCAGCTTCCGCCGAAGCCAATCGCGTGATGCGCGGCGGCAATTGGCTCAACCCGGCTACTGTTTGCTGGTCCGCGGCTCGCCTCGATAACTATCCAGCGAACCGTGCTAATATGATTGGGTTTCGAGTAGCACTACCGGCGGATGCCGTGCGAGAGGCGTTGAAGAACGTCCCCAAGCCCGCAGTCGCCCCTTTCAACGCCCAGCAAGCCCGTGAGCATCAAGAGGCGTGGGCCACGCATCTCGGCGTGCCGGTTGAGTACACCAACAGCATTGGCATGAAGTTCGTCCTGATACCACCGGGCGAGTTTCTGATGGGCAGCACTCAACAGGAAGTGGACGAGACTCTGCGTGCGTACGGGGAGAACCAGAGTTGGCACACGATGGCTAGAAGCCAGTTGCCACAGCATACCGTTACGCTCACGCAACCGTTTTATCTAGCAACGACCAAGGTCACTCAGGATCAATGGCAGGCTGTACTCGGCTCCAATCCGGCTAGTTTTGGGGGCTCCGAGAAAGGCAATCTGCCAGTTGACTCTGTGAGTTGGCTTGACGCCGCAGAGTTCTGCGCGAAGTTGAGTGAGAAGGAACTGTTCAGGCCTTGGTATGCACGTAGCGATGGCGCGGTCAAGTTGCTTAAAGGCTCTGGATATCAGTTGCCCTCGGAAGCGCAATGGGAGTTTGCCTGTCGCGCAGGTTCGACCACTCGATTCTGGTTCGGCGACGACGTTTCGCTGCTACCAACTGTGGCGTGGTTTATCCGGAATACTGGAGGCGCACCGCGACCTGTCGGAAGACTCAAGTCGAACCCCTTCGGCCTGTTCGACATCCACGGCAATTTGCGCGAGTGGTGCGATGACGAGTATCAACCCGACTACTATCAGCAGTTTGCTAAGGAACCGGCGGTGAATCCGCGCGGATCCGCTACCGGACAGCCTTACCACATCGCCCGTTGTGGACTCTACGACGGAGGACCGGAGTTTTCTTATTCGTCGAATCGTGCGTGGCAGGCCACAGTCGATCGCGTGCCATACATCGGATTCCGTGTCTCACTGCCCGTAGACGCCGTTAAAGAAGCCCTCGCGCGTCCGGCTCCGGTGACTGCGGTCGCCCCCTTCGACGCGAAGCAAGCTCGCGCGCATCAAGAGGCGTGGGCCAAGCATCTCGGCACGACGGTCGAGACGACCAACTCGGCCGGCGCGAAGATGGTCCTAATCCCACCGGGTGAGTTCCTCATGGGTAGCACTGAGGAGCAGGTTGCTGCGGCTTTGAAATTGGTTGCTGAATCCAAGGCCAATCAAGGGGGCAAAGGTCAGAATCCGAACTTGGAACGACCGGAACACAAAGTCGTCATCACCAGCCCATTCCTGATGAGTGCCACGGAGGTCACCATCGGCCAGTTCAAGAAGTTCTCGGCGACGGCCTATATCACACAGGGTGAGAAGGCCGCAGCGGAAGCCAAAGCAGCGCAGTCCGCTGATTCCAATCAGCCACCGAAACCGCTGCAGACGTACCTCAATCCGCTCTACGCCGTTACGGATGATTCTCCGGCCGCCGCGATTACCTGGAATGACGCAGTGGCGTACTGCAAGTGGCTCAGCGATCAAGAAAAGGCCACGTACCGTCTGCCAACTGAGGCCGAGTGGGAGTACTCCTGCCGGGCCGGCACGACAACGCTGTACTCGTTTGGTGACAGCAACAGCGAACTGGAGAAGTACGGTTGGCACAACAAGCCGGGCGGCAAGCCCCGGTCGGTCGGAACGAAGCTGTCGAACGGATTTGGATTGTTCGACATGCACGGCAACCTGCAGGAATGGTGCGGCGATTTCTATGACGAGAAGTGGTATGAGAAGTCGCCGCTGAACGATCCCAAGGGGCCATCCGCCGGGGTCGACCGCGTGATACGCGGTGGTCACTGGAACACGGACCCGGCCTACTGCCGGAGCGCCTATCGCTACCACGACCATCCGGCCAACCGCAACAACGACCACGGCTTTCGCGTGGTGCGAGAGTTGGATGCACCAGTGAGATCCAAGGCCGAAGCCCCGTAACTCATCACTCCCTCGACAATCCTTCTTCGGAGATCGCCCCATGGAGCGACGTACCTTCTTGAGCTCGACGATCGCTGGTGCCGGCGTGGTCGCATTGGCTGACATGACTTCGGCGGCAGACGATGCGAAAGGTGGTCGGCAGGTGTTTGAGTTGAGGACGATTCGGCTCAAAGCAGATAAGCATAAGCTGTTCGATGAGTACGCCGAGAAAGCCTTGATCCCGTCGCTCAATCGTTTGGGAGCCAAGGCGGTGGGTGTGTATGTGGAGACTCAACCGGCAGATCAACAGCCCAAGCCGCTGACCTACTATGTGCTAGTGCCCTACGACAGCATTGAGCAATGGGCAACCACATCAGCGAAGCTTGCTACTGACGCAGAGCACCAAAAGGCTGCTGCGAGTTATCTGGCCGCCCAAGCAACAGACCCGATTTATGACCGCATCGAGAGTTCGTTGTTGCGTGCCTTTGAAACCATGCCCAAGGTCGAAAAGCCCAAGAGCAAAGCACAGGTCTATAACTTACGCATCTACGAGAGTCACAACGAAGCCGCCGGTCAAAAGAAGATCGAGATGTTCAATCAAGGCGAGATTGCGATCTTCCGGCGAGTCGGCCTGACTCCCGTGCTGTTTGGTGAAACCATCGCCGGTCAGCGGATGCCCAACCTCACGTACTTGCTGGCCTTCGACGATGACAAAGCGCGCACCGACGCCTGGAACAAGTTCCGTGGCGATCCCGAATGGCAAAAGCTCAAAGCCATCCCGGAATACGAAGACAAGAAGATCGTTTCTCGCATCACCAACACCCTGTTGACCCCAGCCGCCTACTCACAGATCTAACGGCATCTGCAACGAAGTAGGATGGCCGCCCTCGGCCGTCCTGCATTTCACAACTTGCCGCCTTCCGCTCTCAACGCCAAACGCGTACGGCTGAGGGCAGCCATCCTACAAGTGGTGACCTCGTCATGTTGGAGTTGCCGCCACCGCCGGGGTTTCGCGGGTAAGCCCCGGACAAGACGGTTCGCATCTACACGCGACACTTACCACATTGGCGGCAGGACGGAGCCACGTACTTCGTCACGTTTCGTCTGGCGGATTCATTGCCCGAAGCCAAGCTCATCGAAATCGGAAACCTACGAGCAGCATGGGAATACGAACATCCAGAACCACGTTGGGAAAAGGATTGGGAAGAGTACGCTCGCGAAGTCACGCGCCGTACCGAGGCCTGGTTGGATCAAGGACACGGTGCGTGCCACTTCCGCGAAACACGCTGGGCCAGCGACCTGCGTGACCGACTACACCATTTTCAAAATGAGCGATATCACATCGGTTGCTGGACCATTATGCCGAATCACTGTCATCTCGTGATCCGCCCGTTTGATGGTGCAGATCTTGAAGAGCTGATCGGCGGTATGAAATCTGTAACGGCCAGGCACATCACCACGGCGTTGAAGCAGCACGGAGACTTGTGGCAACAAGAATCCTACGACCGCATCATCCGCAACACCGAACACCTGCACCGAGTTATCCAATACATCGGACGAAATCCCGCTCAAGCCGGACTGCCGCAGTCCACATGGTTTCGCTGGATCGACCCGTCATGGCAACAAGCCGGCTGGGATTTCGAATGCTCTTAAATATGCCGTAGGATGGCCGGCCTCGGCCGTCCGTTTGACGGAAGCTGAGTGCAGCGAATTACAGGACGGCCGAGGGCGGCCATCCTACCAACGTGTTATCGATTGTTATGGCGAATACACCCATTCCGGCGCGTTGAGCAGTGCCCAGAGTACGTTCTCCATGCGCTCGCGCCATTCGGGAGTTAGCTGCGTCGTTGGCGGATCGCCTCGCCGCGCGGCGACTTCCTGTTCTTGTCGAACCAGGGTTGCCACTGGATCAAGGTGGTTGGACCAGGACACGTACTTGGCCGGACGCCGTGCAGCACTAGTCTTCGCACGGTTTCGCTCCGCTTCGTCCTGCTTGACGAGGCGTGTATCGAAGCCCGGTTTCAGGTGTTCCAGATAGCGTGTTCGCTCGGCGTCGGTGGGGTGGCGAGTCAACAACCTCAGGAACAGCTTGTCGAGCAACTGTTCGGCCGACTGATCCTCAAGTGCAAGTTGCGTGAGACCGTGATCGTCGCTCAAGCGAGTCAGCCAGATACTCATCGTCCCGTTCGACAGGATTGCCGGCTGGAGCGCGTTCGGAGAAGTCTCACGGGTGCTCGTCGGATCCTGCCGTGCTCCGCGCCAGCCAAACGCGGACAACACGTCGGTGACCGCTTGCATACGCGGCAGGTTGAGGCTCGGTCGATCGCGCTCGTTGGAGGATGTTGTCAGCATCCAACTGCGTCGCGCATGCCCCAGCGAAATGGAATTGCCGAGGTCGCGGCGGCCATCGATGTCGAGGCTGATTTCCTCCACATCGAATTGCTTGCCCATCGCGGCGAACACGGAGTCCACAATCTGTTCGGCGCCCAGCCGACGCGGCGCGGGCGATGCGAACAAGGGGTGAGTCTCCTTCAGCAATGGATCAGTAGCTCGCTGATACGCCCCGGAGTTGAGAATCAGCCGGGCCAGGTGCTTTACGTCGTACCCGCTGCGGACCAGTTCGCGACCCAGCCAGCGCAAGAGTTCAGGATGCGACGGTTGCCCTTTCTCCCAATCGTCAACCGGTTCGACAATGCCGCGCCCCATCAGGCGTTTCCAGGCGCGATTGGCAATCACTTGCGCGAAGCGTTCGTTCTGCGGAGCGGTCATCAACGCGGCCAGACGATCGCGAGGATCATTCGCGTCCTGAACAAGACCTGCCGCGACGTCCTCAGTCGCAAAGCGATCAAATGGCCAACGTGGTTCCACCTTCGTGCCGGTCTTCAAGGTGACCTGAATCAGCGGCTTGCGGCCTCCTGCAGTCAGCTTCTCAGCGGAAACACTACTCGTCACCGGCACCGTAACCGGCTGCTTTCCCAGCATGGCGGCCAGTTCAAACAAATCGCGTTGGCTGCTGACGTGCGACGGTGAGTCGTGACAGCGGGCGCACTTCATTTCGACTCCCAGGAATGCAGCGCTGACGATGGTCCCCTTGGCAGCCATCGGCACATCGTTCTGACTAGCCACCGCAAAGCCCGCCGGCCCGCCAAAACGCTCGCTGCCGCGCATCCGCAACAACTCGGTCACAAACAGATCCATCGGCTTATTGTCGAGCAGTGATTCGTACACCCACCAGCGGAATGGCCCGGTGTTGTTGAGCGTCGGATTCAGCATGTTGGGATTTTCAGCGAGCACGTCCTGCCAATAGCCCATCCAGTGATCCGCCCAACGAGGATCTGCCAGCAGTCGATCGATGATTTCCGAACGGGACTGTTTCGCCGACTCTTCAATCTCCTTGAGCGACGGAACGACGCCGACGGTATCGAGCGTCACTCGCCGCAGGAACGAAAGGTCACTCGCGGGGCCCATGTTACGAACTTGATCAACGTTGTATTCCGGCCATGCTGCTCCATCGTTGATCCAAGTCGTCAGAAGCTTGATCTGCTCAACAGTCAGCGGGTCGCCTTTCGGCGGCATTACCAGATCTTTGTCGGTCGAGGTCACGCGATTCAGAAGCTCGCTGGCTGCTGCCTTGCGCGGAGCAACGGCCGCATCCCCGGAATCGCCACCTTTGATTGCGTCAGCACGACTATCAAGTCGTAAGCCACCCTTCGCTTTGACGCCGCGGTGACAGTCATAGCACTTCGCTTCGAGTAGCGGCTGAATATCGCGGAAGTAGTTCACCGAACTCTGCTGCGCATCCACGTTTTGAGACAGCACGCCGGTCAGTTTCGCCTGCAGGAAACGATCAATTGGACCAGTCACGTTCGGCAATTCGGGAACAGGCTCGTCCTTCGTCGTCGCTAACCATTCACTGGCGGCCTGTCGCCGACGTTCCCAGTAAGCCGCTTGCGTTGCCCGCACTTCAGCTCGCCGCGCGGAGTTCAGTTGGTTGAGTCGTGCCTGTTGCTCAGCTTGATAACTCGCCCAACCTGAGTCCGTGTAAGCAATCGTCCGGTCGCTGGCTGTGAGGAGTTCCCACGCAGAAGTCCCTTCGCGCGACCAGGCCACGACGAACTCACCCAGTTCCGGACGTCGCTTGGCTTTCCCCATCACGCCACCGACAAGTTGTTCGACGAGTACCACGTGCTCACCGCCCGACGATGAGAACTCGGTCCAGGATTCCTGGCTTCCCGGTGGGGCGAATCGGAAGTCGGGACCGAGATTCAAATAGTCGTCCTGCTCAGAAACATGTCCGTGCCCGCCGGCATCGCCTTTCGGGAACGGAATGTTGAGCACCTTCTTGCCGTCCACGTGCAGATGCGACGCTCCACGACTGCGCAACAGCAGCCGATGCTTACCCGGGGGCAATGTCACTTTGGCCGCCGCCCGCAGGATGTACGGAATCGGACGGTCGCCGCGCACGCCGGTGTCCACGTACTTGTGAGGAACTTCAACCAGGCCGAATGCATCGACCGAGAACTGCTCGGACGCCTTCGGTGACTGAGTCGGCCAGGCGTTCTTTTCCGGTACCCCTTCTTCGCAGATCTGGACCAGCACCTTGCCGGGCAACAGATCAGACACCGCAACTACGGGTGGAGGAGCGACGAACTGGAATCGCTGCGCGAGCACGCCTTCGGGGAGGGCTTCGCGGTAGATGGCGACTTCATCGATTGAACCGCTGAATGAGTTTCCGGCACCACCACCGTTGCCAGTGCCGATCACAAGGTCATCTCCGTCCGAGACTGGCGGCCGATCCGTCTTGCCGCCCATGTCCCAAGTGCCTTTGACCTCCTTGCCATCCACGTAGCTACGCAGACTGTCGGCCTTGCCGAAGGTGTACGTCACCGCGATGTGATGCCAGCCGGTCGCCGGGCCAAAGCCTTCGGTCGCGGTCCAGCGGTGATAGTCCTTCGCTGAATCCACCTTTTCGGACTGACTGCGAAACAGAAAGGTCGGTCGTGCTTCGTCACGTTCGCCCTTCACGCGTAACGCGTAGTTCTGATTCTCGGACTGAAACTTCGAGTTCCTGTTTCGCCCCTTCCCGATGATGTAACGGTACTCGCCGTCCTTGATGTCCGAGACGTTCAGCCACGCTTCAATCGTGATGCTGTCACCGGCATCAAACTTCAAATTGACGCCGGGAAGGTCACCCTCTTTAACCACGACAGACGCACCAGCTGTACCAAACACCGCCGCGCGATTGTCTTTCTTAAAGGTGGGGAATACCGGCGGCTGAGGTCCCTCGCCAAAACTGCCCTTGGAACCGTGCCACTTGCCGGCCTCATCGTTGTCGAAAGTCCATTTCACGAGAGGCTTCGCGACTGCGTTACCGGCGTCGCCAGTGTCGTTCTGGGCGTCATTACTTCCCTGCTGCGTTCCGGCGTGAGCAACACTTGCCAGCACTCCGAACGCAGTAATCCCCAACCAGGAACGCAGTGTTGTCCAAGGCGATGTTTGCATACAGATCTCTCACGTTTCTCAAGCAGCCAGATCAAGGCTGCATCATTCATCGTCACAAGATCGCTAACGGATTTCGTCGCTCTTCGAACGTGCCGCGTGTGACGCCGACACGATTCGAGGCTTTCAGTTTGGTCCAAACGTCTCGACCAGTCACGCGGCCAGCCAGCAATTCCTGATACATGGCGATCAGGGGAGCGACCTGCGCCGGTGGATGGTCGAGAAACTCAATGCGGAAATTTTTCACTCCCTGATCAATCAGGGACGGCACAACCTCGGCAGCACTTTGAGGCACCGCGTTGAACAGCGTGTTGCGACACCCGACGTCAGCCTTCAGCGGATGGTCCATGCCAATGCGATCACGCAGTTTGACATCGTGCCGATCGCAGGGACGCCCACAGTTGGATTTGTTAGTACCCGGAGAAAGCACCGAACAGAACACGCAGTGCTCCATATGGAACATCGGCATGTGCTGGTGAATGACGACTTCCATCCAGTCCGGCGGCGTGGCGCTGACCAGTTCGAGCAACTGTTCGCTGTTGAGGTCATACGACGCCGTGACGCGCCGCGCACCTTGTTCAATGAGGTACTGAGCAGTCAGCTCATTCGCGACGTTCAGTGAAAAGTCCGCGATGACCGGCACTCCCAGCGACACGTAGTGCAACAGGCCAGCCATGTTTCGTACGAGAATGCCATCCGCACCGTGCTTCGATAGGGCTCGAAACAGCGGAGCTTCATCCGGCTTCTGAATACGGGGTGTCGCGATCCAGATTTTCGCGCCGCGTTGATGAGCCGAGGCAACTGCTTCGCGGTATTCGCGGATATCCTGAAAATCCACCAGCACGCTTTTGAGCCCGACATCAAGTGTCGCTTCCAGCTGAAGAAGAGTGCGGCACAGAACACGCAACGTCGGCGGCTCGCTCGTATCGACAGTTCGCATAGGCAACGTTGATCGCAAAGCGGCCAGCGCTGAGTCCTCTGAAATCCGGCGCGGTTGCAATTTGCGGATTGACTCATCGAGCTGCCGGACGATCTCGTGCCGAACTTTGCCCAGCACGCTCAACGGCACCATGGGATCGCCGACCAGTTCGGCACTCAAGTTCGACAACTCGTAGACCGAACCGCCGAGACGTCCCAATTGCTCGCGTAAGACATCGGCCGTCAGCGCATGCTTGCGAGCCTCTTCAAGCGGCGTGTCTGTTCGTACCTCACACAGAGCCCCGGATGCCGCCCTGCCCTGCACCAGCAGCGGCTCACCAACACGAGCCACGACGTTCAGCTCCAGCAACACCTTGCGAATCGGATCTGGTCCACTGAAGGATTCGCGCAGTCGCTTCGTCAGTTGCGGATCGTCGGTCTTCCAGAGCAGCTGCCCGGGCCACAGGTCTTCAAAGTGAATGCTGTCCCGGCCGAACTCAATCTCTGCCAATCCAATTGATACCGGCTGTTGCTGCCGTTGCCCATTGCGGAACACTCCGTAGATGCGTCCGCCCTGCTCGCGGTTATTGGCTCGATCACCTTCGAAGACAACGCCGTCACCGGCAGCCAGCGGTGAAGCCAGCATGATTTCGACTCGCTGACCGCGAACATCTTTGACTGTGCCCACAAACACGCCGCGCTTGGTCGAACTCTTTGCAGGTACCAGCATCTTGTGATCACAACCGTTCAGCCAGCCGGGCGAGAAGCCACGCGAGAAGGATAACTCCATCTCACGCACGGCGCCCGGGCCAAGTTCAACCGCCCGCCCGGCCAAAGCTGCATCGATCGCCTGCCGGTAGTGTCGAGTGATGTTCGCGACGTATTCAGCAGTCTTCAGCCGCCCTTCAATCTTGAACGAGCAAACGCCCGCGGCCAGCAGTTCCGGAATCAATGCGTAGGCAGCAAGATCTTGCGGGCTGAGCAGATACTTTTGATCGCCCAAGTCGATGTGTTCGCCATCGCAGATCAGTTCATAGGGTAACCGGCATGCCTGAGCACATTGCCCTCGATTCGCGCTGCGACCGCCCAAAGACTCACTCGTCAGGCACTGACCGGAATACGCGACGCACAAGGCGCCATGCACGAAAGCTTCCAGCGGCATCGAGGTCAGCTTGTTGATATCGCCAATCTCTGACACCGAAAGCTCACGCGCCAGAACGACTCGCTCAACACCCAGTTGTTCGGCTGCCGCGATGCACTCGGCGCTCGTCATCGTCATCTGGGTTGACGCGTGAATCGGCAGGTCGGGGCAGATGGCTCGAATCAGCCTGACGAGCCCCAGATCCTGGACCAGCACCGCATCCACTCCGGACGCGGCGATCTGGCGAATCAGAACTTCGGCTTGCGGCAGTTCACTCGGGAACACCAGCGTGTTGAAGGTAACGTATCCACGCAGGCCACGCTGATGGAGCAACGCCATCACTTCCGGCAGGTCGTCGGGAGCAAAGTTGGTCGCACGAGCCCGCGCGTTGAAACCCGCGTCTAACCCAAAGTAGATCGCGTCGGCACCATTCTCAATGGCCGCTCGAACGCAATCCCAGTCTCCGGCCGGCGCGAGTAGTTCAGGCTTCACAGACACAGCAAAACAATCCTCACGCGGACGCTACTAAGCAAGAAACCCGGCGCTCCGCACAGAGCCAGCGGGGTGGCTGGCAAGCGCGGGTATTCTCGGTTTGCCATCCAAAGGCGGCATGATAGCAGGAGCGAGCCCGATGCCGCAGCAATTCACCTACTTCTTCAAATCGGTGAGAAACTGCTGATAGCGCGTCTGGATCGCTTCAACAGACGGAGCATCTCCCGCCGAAACGATCACCCGGTACTTCAGTTCGAGCGGCTTGCTGGGACTGAGCTTCGTTTTGAAGAATGTGCCGAAGCGACCATAGGGACGTTCGGAGAACAGCGATGGCTTCGGCAAGTTGGGATTGTCGAAATACTCCACGTTGAATCGCTTGTCGCCCAGTTCGTACGTCATGCCGAACCATCCTAGGTCGGAATGCGGCGGCGGGTTGCCGGAATCGCCGACCTGAATCGCTGCTGGCTGCTGCGGGAAGTTCACGGGTCGAATGAAGCGAGCCGTCTCTTTCTCCGCAACCGCTTGATCCGCTCGGTACTGGAAGCCGGAATGCTGACGATCGCCCTCGAGGCTGATCTCGCCGCGACGGCTTTCGAGCTTTGAAGACCAGTCGATTTGCCATCCGCCCGTTGTGGGCTCTTTACGCACGACAACAGTCCGGGTCTCAACGATTACGGGCTTACCGTCGGCTTCGTTCCAATGAATTTCGGCGGTCATGCGCCCTGTATTCGCGTCGCCAGTTTGTTCAACGAACTTGGCATGTCGCAGGTGAGCACCCTTCGTGCAGTGCCAGAAGTCCGACATGCCCCCTTCGTAGCTGGTCTTGTTCCAGCCGACATACAAGCCGCGATGGTGCGTGTACTTTCCACCCGGCCCCTTGGTGATGATGGTCTGGGTACCAGGACCGTAGACGTGATGAAACACCTTGTAGGTGTCATGGACACGTTCGGGCGACGAGGTGTCATACGCGAACATGTACCGCAGGACGGGTTGATCACCCAGGTAGAGATCAGCGGTCCCGGCCTTCTCGTCTGTCTTCCACTGAAACACAGATTGATCCGCCGCAGGCGATTGAGCCGCGTGCAGCGCGAAGATGCACGCCAGAGCCCATACGCCTCTGCGGAGATCATTCAACGTCAACATGTTACGCCTCAAGAAAAGCAACGCGCCTGACGCCAGCGGACTGTGCTTGAACCAGATTTTCAAGCCAGTCCGCTGCAACCGCACGAAAGTCTCGTTGAGGGAGACTGGCGCGCGGAAGACTTATTTGTCAGCCTTCTTCGTTTCCGGCAAAGGAGCACCGAGGGCCTCTTCCCACTTCTTCACCTGCTCTTCGGTCAAAACGGCGGTGAGCTTCTCATCCCATGCCTTCCGTTTCTTGTCGACCTCTTCCCGAGGAGCCTCACGCATACCAGCCAGATCTTTTCTGCGTTCGTCCAAAACTTCACGCAGTTTGGTCTTTTGCTCGTCCGTCAGGCTGACAGCTGCAGCGGCGTCTTCACGTTCCAAGGCGACCAGTCCGGCGTCGCGCCAATAAAGTTGCATGAGCCGAGAATACTGATCCGACTGCAATGCGTCTTTGACTGACGTCTCCGAATCAGCAATCGCTTTCAGCCGGGCGGCACCACGCTCCGCCTGGGGAACGCTTTGAAGATTCATCATCGCGCCGGACATCATCCGGCCAGCGGTCTTGACCTTTTCCACTTGCTCTTCGGTAAGTTTCAACTCAGCAATGACATCTTCACGCTCAGCCATTCCCTGCAAGTTCCGGGGGCGCTGCTGACCGCCACCTTGACCTCCGGGACCGCCAGGGCCGCCTCCTGGTGGGCCCATCGCCGGACCGCCGCCACCCATTCCGGGCATGGTAGTGGGACCAGCGGCCACTGGAGCACTGCTCGCAGGAGAAGCCGTTGGCTGCGCGGGCTCTTCCGCGTTGGGGGTCTCGAAGCTCAGCACCAGCGGATCGTCCCCGATGCTCTCCGTCTGCAAAACCAGCTTGTACTCCTTGAAGAGGCTAGCCCATTGAAACTCAAGTGAACGATGCAGCTTGGTTTTCACTGGCAAGGCAGTCTCTTTGGGGCTGCTTCCCATCATCTTTCTGACATCGCTGAGCTTGTGGTATGAGTTGGCATCATCCGCCTTGAAGGCATCCTGCAAGCTCTTCAGCGCCGCGCCGTAGGCATACTGTTGCTTGGCTTCAAAGCCGAGAACGCCAAGGAGAACAAGGATCAATCCCCAAACAACCACGCGTTCGACGGGGTTTCGCTTCGGTTTTTGTGGCGCACTCGCATCGGGAGCTGTGTCAGACATGATGAGGCTCGCAGAGAGGGGAGAAAGTGGACCAGAACGGAACGATAGCCTAGCCGAACTCGCGTGAACTGGCTCGCGACCGAACGAACGGATCCGCAAAAACGCTACTGGTTCGATTCGCCGGACGAGCACTCACCAGTCGAGGATCAGTCTCAAACTCGAAGCGGGCTTCGTGCCGACGGGACTCCGTTGTCTCATTCCTCTGAGAAGTTCAGCTTCAGCGATTTGTTGCCGCTGCGAAACTCAATCGTATGTTTCGGTGGATTCAGAACAAGCGCGGGCTGAAAGAAAGTGGTTCCCGATTCTTCCACTTCAAGAGCCCCATTGCGCGTGTTGAGAATCTGCAAATGAAACTTGGGAGTTGGCGTAGTTCCCTGGCCATTGGGAGCAGGCACCTGTTCCTGGAACGAACGGAACGCGGTCATAGCGGGCAGGTTGTTGGGCCGTGCCACAGTGATGACCTGATCGTTGAGAGTACGGGTCCAGTCGGTCTTGCCGGTTCGTCGATTGATCGCGAAGCACGGGCCATTGACGACAACCTGACCTCGGTAGAATTGCATGAATCCCAGAGTTTGATCGCTCGGCAAGCTGGTGAAAACCAGGTAGCGATCGAACGACTCCAGAACGACAACATCTTCCAGCTTCTGCGTCGCAAGCTCCACCTGAGCGTTGAAGGTCTCGCGACCATTTCGCAGGTCAACGACAGCGAAACGCCCCTGACCATCCAGCGTCGCCACATCCGTTTCATTGATCTGCCAGGTGCGACCCGATTGGGCGATCTTCCAATTCTCCTGCTCAGACCGTAGATCAATGCTGCGAATCTCGCGTGTGGCCTCATCCAGCAGGATCAGATTCCGGCCAGAGAAAGCCAGCCATTGATTGCGCGGCGGCAGTTGGCGGCGGCCGAGCAGGCGTCCATCGACAGCGTCCAGAATGCGTACGGTTCCGTTCTCGGCGTCAATGGCACACACGGTGGACTCGTCGCCCACAAGATCGCAGTCCAGAGCTGAGTCATCATCTCGTTTCCAGAGCAACTGACCCGTCAACGGTTCAACCGCCTGCAATTCGCGACCGCGTTGATAACACACATACGATGGCTGCGCGATGAACGGCCACCAGCGGTTGTCCTGTCGTGAGCCACCTCGCCCCACAAAGACAACTTGCAGGCGATTGATACGCCGCACCGCAATTCGAGACGACCACGTTTGCGAATTGTTGTCATTCAGCTGGATGGACCACAGTGACCGATGCTCGTTCTCACCAAATTCAAACGCGTGCAGGCCGGCCCCCGTCCACAGGAAGAACGCGGGACCAAGCTGGCGGGCCTGCACAATACCCTGACGGAAGTTGGACGAATTCAAGGTTGCATCGCCGGTCAATTCACCGCGTGCGCGACCGAATTCATCCAGCAAGTTCCACTTATGTTTGCCTTGCTCGCAGCCAATCCAGTACGGAGCGTCGATGTCGGACTGCTGACGCAACACGGGAGCAAACGCGTCATAGGTACTGCCCTCGAGTTGCGGCGGTGCTTTCGGAGACTCCGTCAACTGACGCGGTGTGATGGCCGGCCAGGCGGCGGCTTCAGTCGCTCCAATACGGCGGTTGCTGCCCTTCAGAGACGCCGCCAACAGTTGCAGATTTCGCCCGCCATTTTCGAGGTCATCGCCTGAGCTGCGCTGCTGAAGTTGGCGCAGCCAGTGCTCGCCTCGTCGGCCCGCGACCGGCCCGACCGTCTTCAAGAGCGCCAGCAGCAACTCGTTCTGCCGGTCGGTACGACTGGTATCCACACTGGTTCGCAATTGCAGTTCGGCTTCAGCAAACCGATCCTTGTCGAGCAACTCCTGAGCGAACTCGCGGCGTGCCGCTCGAGCAAGTTCAGAAGTGCCATAGCAGGCCAGGAAGTGCTCAGGCGTCTCCGACTTCCTGAACCCCTGCAATCGTACCTCGTAGGCTGCTCGTTCATCGGCCTTCAGTCGAGTCGGCAGCACCGCCAGTTTACTTCGAGTCCAGCGATCCAGCCGAACGGACCAGGCGGCGGATTCGCGTTGCAAGTGCAACGGACTGGCGAACGTCGGATGAGTTTGAAAGGTCCTGTGAAAGTCCACAAACCGGTCGATCGCTGTCGCGTATTGACCTTCGTTCTCATAAGCCAGAGCAGTCCGCAGACTGATCTGCAACCGCTGGTCGGCGTTGAAAGTTTTTGGTTCCAGCAAGTTGAAAACCCGTTCGCGATCAGCAGCTGACAGGCTGCTCACCTCGGTCAACAAGCCTGCAAGTCGCTGCTTACTCAAACTGCCATCAGCGCCTTCCTGCTTCATTGTCGCTAGCAGTTCATCGACGGCATCAGTCACGCGACCGGCCGACTGCAATGCGTGCGCATAGTCCAGTCGGTGCGCCACGTCCTTCGAATCAGTCGAAGTCTTCGCCAGTTGTTCGATAACCGTTTCGACGGGTTGCAGTTTCCGCAGTCCATCCAGTCCCAGCGAGTAAACACGATCGGCGCTCACGACCAGATTCCCGGGAACCACTGCGCTCGTGGATCGCGACCGAGTAGTGACTCGCCCTGTGCTGGTTTCAATCGCAACGATCTCACCGGAACTCAGCGGCGTCATGCAAAGCCCGGGCATGAGCACTCCCATACCAGACGGAACCGCCGCCGCAGGCCAATCCACTTGATCGGTCGACCAGGCAGGCGATCCGTCCGCAAGTTGATAGGCGCGCAAACCCGTTCGTCCAACAACCAGAACTTTGCCGTCTTGAACGCCCTGCACGTAGAGGCCGTCGAAGCGCGAATTCGTCCAACGAACGGCTCCGCTTTCCAGATCGATGCAAGTCAGCACGTTTGTATCTGGCAATGCCGCCAGCACACGACCATCGGCCACCACCAGAGCAGCATCGACCCAGCGATCGACGCTCAGGCGGCGTTGAACGTCGAGATTCAGCCGCAGGCCAGGATTGAACGGCAACCCGGCAGCGACCTCCGGCCTCGGGGTTTGATACGCCCAGCGCAGCGAACCCGAAGTGAGATCAACAGCCACGATGCGATTGCCGGGAGTACGGCAGACGACTACGCCCGCGATGTAGGACGGACTGCTGGCTGCCGGATGCTCGCTTGATCGCGAGCGGGAATTGCGCAGGCCCCAGATCAGGTTATTCGCGGCGGGTTGAATCTCCGTCTGCAGCGGCCATTGGCGACGCACCGCGCCAGTGGCCGACTCCAACTCTCTCAGCACAACTTCATCACCCTGCACTGTCACGACGAAGAGTACTCCGCCAATGCTAAGCGGAGCCCCGATGTATCGCAGGGTCTGCCGCCGAGCCTCATCTGATGACGGGCTCTGGCCTGATTCCCAGACCACCTTGCCGGTCTTCAGATCGTATGCCACCAGCGCGCTAACGCGGTTATTGAGCGGCGCAGCAACTCGCAGATGACCGTCAGGCCCGACGGTGAAACGCTGGTAATCCGGGGTCGCATCAAATCGATCACCTTCCACCACGAATACCAGACGACCATCGCTGGAGAGCGTACCGTAAGTGGAATCATCCCAGAGCCGATCACGCACAAAGTCAGACAAGACAGCCTGCTGGTTATTGCGTTGCGAGTCGCGGGATGGCTGCAGCACATGCCACAGCGTGTCTTCTTGCGGGGCAGCCCACAGCAGATCGCCATTGGCGCTCACGGCCCGCAGTTCCGTCATCGTACGCATGACGATTGTTTCGCCCACGACCAGCGGATGAACGCTCGGCAAACGGCCCAGCCGGTTCGTGCTGACTTCGCGAGCCATGTCCTTGATAACAGTTTCCAACGACGGGTGCGTGATCACCGGGGCGATCGGCTGCCCTTCCAGCCACGGGATGATCGCCGCACTCTCGGCGTTGCGATCCGACTGCCCGCGATGCATCAGCCAGCCATTCAGCAAGGCCGAAGGCGGCTTACCCCAGGAATTCAACCAGTTCTCAGACTGTTTGTTCTCCGAGCCCGAATGCCCTCGCAACCGGAATGCATCGGAGGCCGCCGCTTGTCCGGGATAGGCGCGATTCAGTTCATCGAGGACCCGTTTTGCCTGGCGTACCTCACCCAGCCGGGACCAACAGAGGGAACGCTTGAGGGAAAGCTGCGGTTCATACTCACCGCGCTCATGTGACGATGTGGCCAGCCGCTCAAAGTGCATCGCCGCGGCCAGCAAGTGACCAGCATCAAGGTCCATGACACCCAGCAGATAAGTCGCTTCGGCTCCGGCTTTGGTCGAGAAGTAGGACTTCGAAACTTCCAGCAAACCAGCGGTGCTGCCCGAACTGCGTGCGGCGCCCAGCATCTGCTGAGCCACCGCCCCGAACTGCTGCTCAATCGCCGCAAATCCCTCCGGTGGAAGCGTGGAGATCAGCCGCTCAGCCTCAGCCCGCAGCTCACGGAACTGAGGCACGCCGCGTTGCGGTTGGAACCATTTTTCATTGGCCTGACGAACCATGTCTGCCAGCAGAATGGCCGCCTCGGCAAAGCGTTCATCGTGAATCATCTGTCGCGCGCGGTTGAACCGCTGCAGTTCAAAGGTGTCGGCGAAGTTCAGTCCGAGCGATTTGGTCTCGTTATCTTCCGGCGTCGGTTCGACAGGAGCTGGCGCCGGCTTGAGAGCGGGAGCGGTCAGAGCGATCGTTCGTCGGCGCAGTTCGGGAGTAGGTACCGGGGAGGGAGGAATGCGGTGCGTCTTCAGCCAGTCGACTAACTTCTGGTGAGCTTTCGGCCGATCCTCGTCGCTGTTGAAACGATAGTTGGAAACGTTGAACGACGGAGTTTTTCTCAGCTGGTTGTACCAGTCGGGGCGTGAAGCAAAGAAGTAGCCCTTCAGGTCCTGCCCGGTGAAGTGCACGATCCACGCCAGGGCGATGTCGCGAGTTTCAACTGACAACTGCTTGTTGTTGTTCATCTGGAAGGTGACAACCTTCGTCTCGTCCTTAAGCACCGGCAGGAAGGATTCGAGATAATCCTTGCCCCCAAGTCGCGCGACGACTTCGATTGCGGTCGGCGTCACCTTTTCTCTTCGCAGCGCTTCCACGGCCAGCGGCAGTGCATCGGACAACTCGAACGCGAGCACTTCGCTGAACCGATCCAGTGGTTGCACTCCCGGTGCCATCCCCGCGTACAACCACTCCAGCAGAATCTTCGTGGCGGGCCGATTCATCGGCGCTGACTTCACCAAGGTCTGCAATTCCTGCCGGTACAACCACGACCTCAGATAGCTCTGCTCGTTAACGGGTAATGAACTGACAATGCGCGGATCAGTCGCGTGAAACACCATCGCCAGAACGGCGATTGGAGCGGGGACGGCGCGGCGAGCCGGGTCAGACATATTTTGAGCGAGAATGAACTGCTGAATGCGATGCTGCAACGCGTTCTGCAGTTCTTCGCCGGTACTCTCGGCAGCCAAAAACAGCCCCGGCTCTAACCGAAGCATCGGCGCGTAGAGGCCTCTCGATACAGCATCGGTCCCAACGACGTCTGCGAATCGCTGCCAACCCGGCAACGAGCTTTCCTGTTGGTCGCCGTTTTCAAAACGCTGCAGCCGCGAGAACAGATCTTGCTCCAGCACAGATCGCACGATGCGACGAGAGCGGCGGGAGACTTCCAGATCGGGACTCCGAACACCTTCCTGCAAAGCGGCCGTCGCTTTTGCCCCCAGCGCGATCAGATCACTCTCTGCCTGCTCCCGAATAGCGAATTGAGGATCGCCCAGCTTGATGATCAGCGCAGTCGCATCAGCAGAGTCGTCGGCAGGCGAACTTCCGGCGCAAAGCAGGCACAGGCAGACCGCCAGCAAGCTGGTTGCCGCTCGGAATGTGTGTGCCGCCGACGCTCTGCGCATCATGAGTCCTCGTTACCGCGAACCCGCCCGGCTTCATCAGCTACACCTGCAGCCCCAATTGATCACGCATGGCGAACAAAACTGGAGTGCCGCCCGTATGGATGAAAACCACGTGCTCGTCGGATTGAAACATGCCGCGCCGCACGTGGTCCAGCAAGCCCGCCATCGCTTTTCCCGTGTAAATTGGATCAAGCAGAATTGCTTCCTGGCGTGCCAACAGGTTCATGGCAGCAAAGCAATCCGGCCCTGGCACTCCATATTTTGGGGCGATGTAGTCCTCAATCAAGCTGATATCCGACCGCTCCAGCGTAATTGGCAGTCCCAACAGCCGCGCGGCGGCAGTGGCCGTTTGAGCCATGTCCGTCGCAGTGTCCCAAGGCCATGTCATGGGGGCGATGCACCGCACGGCGCACTTCAATCCCAAGGCTTTGGCGGCGAGGGCGACTCCCGCACCGGTCGAACCTGCCGAACTCAGGTAAATCGCGGACGGTTCCACACCGTTCTGGCGACACTGCTCGACGATCTCCAGCACGCAGGGCACGTAACCGATCGCGGCCAGAGGCGTCACGACGTCGCGCCGCCACTCGAACGGATGGTGACCGGCCTGCCTGAGTTCGTTCGCTCGCGCCGCCATCAAGGCGTCCAGTTCCGGGCCGATAACGGCGTCAACCAAAGTGACCTTCGCCCCGACCAGATGGTCGAGCAACAAGTTGCCCTGCACTTCAATCTTTCCAGCGGAGTTCGCCTTGCTGAGGTACAGCTCACAATCAATTCCGGCCTTGGCACACGCGGCTGCGGTTTGCCGGCAGTTATTGCTTTGTACCGTCGCGCCCCACACGAAAACATCGGCACCGCGCGCCAGTGCCGCCCCCATCAGATATTCATTGTGGCGTGCCTTGTTGCCTCCAAAGACGAGGCCGGTGCAGTCATCTCGTTTGATCCAGATCGTCGGACCACCCGCAGACTGTGAGACACGTCGCAGCGGCTCCAGCGGCGTCGGCAGGTGGGCGAGTGGATAGCGCGGCACTCGTTCCAGTGCCTGGCGCAGTTCATTGACGGTGTAAGCCCGATTCATCGATCCAGTGACTCCGTTCTGAAGATCCGCAACCGCAGAAACGCGGACGGAGGCTGAAACAGGCATCAGCCGCCCCGCACGATGAGTTCAAGTCAAAGCTGACAAGTCCCGTAACAGGCTTGTTCGCGGGCGTGTCATACCGCTTTGCAGGTAATTCGTCGCGGCAATCGCACGGATAAGAAGAAAGGCATGCGCACCGAAACCTCGGCACGCGTGTCCAAACGGGCACAAAATGCCGACTCATGAATTCCTGAAGAACATGCCTGACAAGACGCTGGTGGCACTCCTCAAGCGGGAATGCTCCCACTATCTTTTTGGCCTGCGGTCAGGGATTGAGTCAGGCGTAATGCGCATGAGCGGGTCTTCTCGCTCTTTGAATACCAGTGCGACGATCTGCCAAACCGAATCCGAGGGCTGAGTCTTCGGAGAGGCAAAGCGACGTCGCGAGTCATTCGCTCGTTAACTGCCAGTTCGGGAGATCGCTTATGGTTGCGGAGGTTCTCAGTCGGCCAACTCTGATCCTGAATCGGAATTGGCAGCCCGTTGGAGTGCAGAGTGTCGCCCGCACGCTGGTGAAGCTGTGGAATGGCTCCGCCCGCGTTGTCGACCCAAACAGTTACCAGCTCTACGAGTGGTCCGATTGGGCGCGACTAGCTCCGGATGACGGCGAGCCCTTCATTCAGACTCCGCACTTCCGGCTGCGAGTCCCGGAAGTCATCACGCTGACTCATTACGATCGGCTACCGTCGCGCACTGTCGCGTTCAGCCGCCGTAACATTTTCAAGCGGGACAGCTTCACCTGCCAGTATTGCCAGCATAAGCCGGGGAGCGAGGAACTCACGATCGACCATGTGCTGCCAAAGTCACGCGGTGGCGCGACCACGTGGGAGAACTGCGTCGTAGCGTGCATTGACTGCAACGCCCGGAAGGCCAACCGCACTCCGGACGAGGCGCGTATGCCCCTGCGTCGCAAGCCGGCTCAACCACGCTGGAAGCCGTTCTACGCATCGCACGGAGCCCGCATCGACAGTTGGGCGAAGTTCATCAGCGAGGTCTACTGGAACGTCGAACTCGAAACGTGATGAGCTATCAATCTGATTCGGATTGTTCAGCCACGGATCGAACACAGGTGAAACACGGATAGGGGATATCTCTTTCAGAGTCTTCTCTGATCGGCCTTATCCGTGTTCAATCAGTGTTTCATCCGTGGCTCTTTTTCTGCGCCGGTCTACGCAAGGATTTCCTGAATGACGTGTCCGTGCACGTCGGTCAGGCGGCGCTGGATGCCGTTGTGATAGAACGACAGCTTTTCGTGATTCAGGCCGAGCAGATGCAGCGCGGTGGCGTGCAGGTCGTAGCAGTAGGTCGGGTTCTCGGCAGCTTGATATCCCAGTTCGTCACTGGTCCCGTAGCTCGTGCCGCCTCGGATGCCGCCACCGGCCAGCCATGCCGTGAATGCTCCGGGGTTATGATCGCGACCTTTGCCTTGAGCCGCCGGTTGGCGTCCGAACTCACTGGTGCAGATCACTAACGTGGAGTCCAGCAGTCCGCGTTGCTTGAGATCCGTCAGCAGCGCGCTGGCTCCGGTATCGAGAATCGGTCCCCAGTAACCGTGATCGCGGACGAGGTCCTCGTGGCTGTCCCAGTTGGGGCGAATCTTCTTGGCGACGGTGTTCTCGGCGCCACAATAAATCTGCACGAAGCGGACTCCGCGTTCGATCATGCGTCGAGCGAGCAGACACTGACGTCCAAACGTCCCGATGTCTTCGTGATCGAGTTGATACATCTGCCGTGTCGCAGCCGACTCGCCGCTGAGGTCTGTCACTTCCGGCGTGCTCAGCTGCAGCCGCCCGGCGAGTTCGTACGCGGCAATGCGTGCGTCCAGTTGGCTGTCTCCCGCACGCTCGCGAGCATGCTGCTCATTCAACTGCTTGAGGAAGCTCAGGCCATCACGCTCCGACTGAGCCCCACCGCCAATTTCCTGCGGTGGAAACAGATCCGCAATCGGAGCCTTGCCCGCCGCGGTCTCGATGATCGTGCCCTGATGCACGGCTGGCAGAAAACCAGCTCCCCAATTCACAGCTCCGCCGGGCGGCAGACCGCGTGAATCCGGCAGCACGACAAAGGCCGGCAGGTCGTCCGTTTCGCAGCCCAGTCCGTAAGTTACCCACGCGCCCATGCACGGGAAGCCTGGGCGAATGAAGCCACTGTTCGCCATGAACATCGCCGGACCATGCAGAGCCGTCTTGCTCTGCATCGAATGGATGAACGCGATGTCGTCCACCTGCTGAGCGAGCTTCGGCAACAGATCGCTGATCCAGCGGCCACACTCACCGTGCTGACGAAACTTCCAATAGCTCGGCTGACAGTTGCCGGGCTTCGAGGCAAAGAACGTCAGCTTGCCGTCAGGATCGAACGGCTTGCCGGCTCGACTCTCCAGCACAGGACGATAGTCCCACAGGTCCACATGGCTTGCGCCGCCTGGGCAAAAGATCTGCACCACGGCCTTCGCTCTAGCAGCGTAATGAGGCCGAGCCTGGGTCGCCGTGCTGCTCTCGCGGGCGAGAAGTTGCTCATCAGCGAGCAATGCCGCCAGCGAGACGCCTCCTAAACCGCCGCCCAGTTGCCAGAGCAGTTCCCGACGTGAGAGAGGTGCGTTCATTGTCGGCATGATTCCGTAGTCAGATTCTCAAGAAGCTCATTCGCCGCGCGGCTTCACAAAGCCCATGTGCAGCTCCGCGTGTCGCAGATTCAACGCTACGGTTTCCTCGCGCGTCAGCTTGCCCAAAAACGGATGCGGATGGGTCGGCATCTCTTCGTTGAACCGTTGAATCGCCCGGCGAAGCTTGTCCAAGGCGTCTTCGACGGAGAGCCCGCCTTGAGGCAGCAACACTCGCCCCTGCTCGGGCAGCTTGAAGCCCGGCTTGTGCGGTTTGGTCAGGAGATAGTTCTTCATCAGCGGCGCAAAGAACACTCTTGCGAACCACGGAGCTTTGAATCCAAAACCGTCGAAGTATGAATTCATCGCCGTTGCGATGTGTTCCAGAATCTGGCTGTAGGACCAGGCGCCGACAGTTTGCGTTTCCCCCGCCGCGAGCGTTTCCGCATCGCTTAGAAGATCATCCAGAGTCGCATACCGCACGGTACGACATTGAGAGGGAGAAGCTGCTGACATCAAGAAGCCTGTGACAGGTTGTTGCGTTTCACGAAACCACCGAATGCAGTGGCCTCGCCATGCGAAACATCAACCATCGTCACGCCGCCAGCAACCCAAATCACAGCGCAAGTTCAAACCGCAGACCAAACAGCAGCGCGTCGCGATACATGCCGCTCGGCGACGCCACATATTGAATGTCAGGTTGCAGCGTCAGGTGATCGTTGATCGGCGCCTTGTAGAACAGTTCGAACGCGGTTTCAGCACCCTGACCAACGAGGTAGCGGCTGAACTCAACGCGCTCGACGCCGATGCCGGCGGTGTCACCGTCGCGGCAATCAATCAGGCCTCGATAGACCAGTCCCGCGCCGACGTGATATCGCAGCAGGTTGATGTCTTGAGGATTCCAGCCGTAATGGACAAAGACACCGAGCCCCTGATTGTCTTCGTCGTCCTCGGGGTTCTCTTTCCAGATCATCTGATCGATTCCCACGAAGGCTCCATGATTGCCCTTGCGCTCAATGCCGTCGGCCAGGCTCGTGTACGGCGAACCGTCGTACCACACGCCACCGTGCACATCACCCGGCAGATCGGCGATCTCGTGACGCGACGTCAGTTGAGCGACCGTGAAGGCGTAGCCGTTGCTCGCGCCAAAGTAACGTTGCGTCGGTTGTGGTAACGCCTCAATCGGCCCGGCATTGTTGAAGACACCCACTCGCAATTCCAATTGCTCGGTCAGTTGCCAGTACGTGACGGCTCCGAATGTGTTGTAGGGAAACTGCGGCAGGAACCCGAGGGTCGGCGTGATGCCATACGACGCATTGATGAAATCGCCACCGAGGTCGCAGACACCGAACTCGGCGCTACCATCGATCTTTCCCAAACGCACTCGCAGGAAGTCATCAAAGACCTGCCGTTCCCACCACAGTTCCTGCAAGTGGGTAAAGTCCTGCGAGTCGAGATTGGTGATGAATTGAAAGTCGCCCGTATCGAACCGCGTCGGCCCGCGACCGTGAGTCTGCTCAAAGTAGAAAAAGAACGTGCCGCCGGGACCGGACTCCAACTGGTTAAGATCCGCCGTCAGCGTGATGTCCAGATTGCCGCGGTACGAAAAGTTGCTGTTGGAATTCAGACCGCCACGCACGTTTGAAAATGAATCGCCGGTGTAGACGTATTCCAGCTTGATCCATTCATTGCCACGAAACTGATCGAGATACTGCTCGAACTCGGATTTGGGTTCCTCTTCTTCGCCGTCCGCCTCACCGTTCTCGCCTTCAGATTCATCCTGCGACTGGGAACCTTCACCCTTATCGTTTCCGGCCCCTTCTGGCGTCTCAGGCTTTTCTGCAGGCTCACCCGGATCGCGCGGGGGCTTTGGCGGAAGACCGTCCGCAGATTTTTCCAGCCCCCCCACCGCATCCGCTTTGGCGCCGTTGGCGAGACGCGGATAGCGGCGAAAGTGGCCGGCCATCGACTCCGTTGCCAACAGGCTCAGCAGCACTGCGATGAACGCAATTTGAAACCGCAGCCGGAACGTCGGTCGCTGTCTGAGCAGTTTCATGGCCCGGGTCGCACTGTCATCGAGGATAAGACGGAAACGCAACAGCCATCGGCAGAAGCGGCAGCGTCGCGCAACACGATCCACGGCGGGATGCCGCCCGCCAGACGTCATCGGTTGGCCCGGTTGGCATAGGTGGTACAGATGGATTCATCTCTCAGGCGGCCGCCTCCCAATGCGGCAACCCGGCGATCACCTTGTCCGGCGGGCTCTGCGGAGTTGACGATTGGCCGTGAGTCTTCAGAGTGGCGTCCATGACGTCATCAGCAGCGAAATGGCACGAGTTCGCAGCGCTGCCGGATGTCATCCTCAGAAGCCGCTTCAGATGAGAGGTTCACCATGCAGCCCAGTCGCAGCCTGTATGTCCAGTTTCTAACACTGTTGTTCGTCGTCCTGTGTGGCCAGTGGACGGCTCGAACCGCCGTTGCGGTCGATCGTCCGAACATCGTGTTCGTGCTCTGCGACGATCTGGGCTACGGCGACGTGAAGTGCTTCAACCCCAACGGCAAGATCGCGACGCCGCACATGGATCAACTGGCTCGCGACGGCATGTTGTTCACGGACGCACATACCAGTTCCTCGGTGTGCTCACCGACGCGTTATGGTTTGATGACCGGTCGCTACAACTGGCGCAGCCGTCTGCAGAGCGGCGTTCTCGGTGGCTTAAGTCCACGTCTGATTGAGCCGGGTCGGTTGACGGTCGCCGAGATGCTGAAGCGTCACGGTTATCACACCGCCTGCGTCGGCAAATGGCATCTCGGCATGGACTGGGTCAAGCTGCCCGGCAAACAGGTGAGTGAGCTGTCGATTGAGACGGCTGCCCAAGTGCGAAACGTCGATTACTCGCAACCCATTCAGAACGGCCCGAACAGCGTCGGCTTCGATTACTACTACGGCATCTCCGCGTCGCTCGACATGGTGCCGTACACCTACATTGAGAACGATCGCGTCACGGTTCTGCCGACTGAGGACCGTGAATTCGCGATGATGTGGGGACGCAAGACCGGCAAGACACGCCTCGGCCCGGCGGCTCCGAAGTTCGATGCCGCTGACGTCCTGCCCGATCTCACACGCAAGGCGATTGACTACATCGGCCAACGCGCAAAGGACGCCAAGGCCGGTAAACCGTTCTTCCTCTACTTGCCGTTCGCGTCGCCGCACACGCCGATCCTCCCGACAAAAGAGTGGCTTGGTAAGAGTGAACTCAACGCATACGCGGACTTCGTGATGCATCAGGACGCCTGCCTGGGCGAAGTCCTCGAAGCGATCAAGAAACACGAGTTGTCCGATAACACGCTGGTGGTTTTCACCAGCGACAACGGCTGCTCACCACAAGCTCAGTTCAGCGAACTACAGGACAAGGGACATCAACCCAGCCACGTCTTTCGCGGACATAAGGCGGACATTTACGAAGGCGGACATCGAGTCCCCTTCATCGTTCGTTGGCCGGGACACGTGCAGGCCGGAACGCGCAGCGAACAACTGGTTTGCCTCACCGACTTCATGGCCACCGCGGCTGAAATCACCGGCATCCAGTTATCAGACAATACTGCCGAGGACAGCATCAGTTTTCTACCGGCGATGCAGGCCAAGGTCGCGCCGCTCGCACGTCAGGCGATCGTCCATCATTCGATTAACGGATCATTCGCCATCCGTGATGGCCACTGGAAGCTGGCACTTTGTCCTGACTCCGGCGGATGGAGCGAACCGCGTCCAGGCAAAACCGACCGCACGGCTCCTCAGATGCAACTGTTTGATTTATCAAAGGACATCGGCGAGCAGACCAACGTCGCCGCTGACAACCCCGAGGTCGTCATGCGTCTGACCAACATGCTCGAAGACTATGTCATGAAGGGACGTAGCACGCCGGGGCAGCCTCAGTCCAATACGGTGCCGGTGCAGATTCGCAAAGGCGTCGCGGCGAGGTGACACTTCGAGGCTCGGTCGCGGCGGGTTCATGTTGACTCACATGACTTCCAGTTCTCGCAACGACTGAATGAAAGGACGTTCGAGCAGCGGCCGGTCGAGATGAGCCAGTTCGGCGCTGCGATACAGATGCAACGCGGTCAGCCCCGCATTGGTCGCTCCCTGCACGTCGTTAACTTCATCGTCCCCGACGAACAGCACTTCATCTGCTGACGCTCCCGTCATCCGTAGCACCGCCTCATAGAACCCGCGCGATGGTTTCCGGAACCCGACTTCCGAGGAAATGATCCGGCACTGAATTCCGCTCACGGCGGGCAGCCCGTCCATGACCTCTCGCAGCCGCTGGTCGAAGTTCGAAGCCACCGCGACCTGATAACCACGCTGCATCAAGCGATCCAGTGCGGCACCGACGTCCTCAAAACACGCCCAGGCCGACGGGCGGCTGAAGTGCTCAAAGAGTTCGCGAAAGCACGCTTCGGAGTCTACCAAGTCGGTGAACACGGCTCGCACGATGCCGCGCCAATAGTCTTCTTCGTGAGCCTCATTCGTCAGATCAGTACTGCCGCCAACGCGACGCTCCGCATGCTCGGCCTCGCGAAATGCGGCGCGAAATCGGCTGCGAACGAGTTCTAAAGACTGCTGTGAACCGTGTTTCTGGCCGACAGAATGGTAAGCCGTGGCCACATCGGGAGTCGGGTAGAGCAGCGTGCCCACGGCATCAAACACAATCCATTTCACAGCCAAGATCTGTCCTTTCGACGGTCCCAACGACTTATCTCCAAGCCTGACATACTACTTCGGGCGAAACGAAATCTCGCGGCTTTCGCCACGTTTGTCTTCCCGCAGTTGCCGAAAGTCGTTTAGCATCTGTCTGAGTTTGTTGAACGTGGTGTTTGAGTATCCTCATTCCAGTGACCCAGCCAACCATGTCGCGAAGATCGCCGATCCTGTGCATCGTGCTCGCGCTGCTTGTGTGCTGTCAGCCCATTTGGGCGATGGCGCAAGGTTGCTGCTGCGTCGCTCAAGCGGGGATAGCCGCGAAGGCAGAAGCCGAAGCTTCTGCCGAATCCAAACCCGTTCGCTGTCCGCGATGCCGTGAGGCACAAGCCGAAGCCTCCAGGCAGAATCAAACTGGAACGCTCACCAAGAAATGCGAGTGCCGCACTGAAGCTAAGCCAGCGGTGCTGGTCGCTCGCAAGTGGTCGGTCGACAAGCCGATGGCGGTACGTTTGCCGCGCGCGACTACGGTTGCGCCGGATCTGTTTCCTCAACGAGTTCAAGTGACGGTTGAGCAACCTGAATCCCTCTCTGGGCGAGATGTCAGATTGAGGCATTGCTCGTGGCTCGCGTGAGAAGTTCGCTGCGGTTGGATTTGCAGTCGAGTTTCTTAGTTCTGAGTTTATTCAGTGGAGTCAAACATGATCCGTCGTTTGTTGAGCGTTGTAACATTGCTTGCCGTCGTTAGCGGCGTATTCGTGGCCAGCGCAGTCGCTGACAAGGAAACCGATAAGCCATTCGAAGCGACCTGCGTCGTTTCGGGTGCTCCGGCGAAGAAGGAAAACGCCGAGAAGTACATGGGCAAAGAGGTTTACTTCTGCTGCCAGAACTGCCCCAAGGCGTTCAAGGCCGATCCCAAGAAGTTTGATCTGAAGGCCAAGGCGCAATGGCTTGAGACCAAGCAGATCACTCAGGTTGCCTGCCCGCTGTCTGGCGGTCCAGTCAACGCGAAGGAGACCTCGCAACTGGGCAAGGCCACCGTCGCGTTCTGCTGCGAGAAGTGCAAAGGCGCGGTGGACAAAGCTGATGACAAGGCCAAGCTGGTCTTTGGCAATTTCGACAAGGGCTTCACGCTGCAGACGTCTTGCCCCGTGAGCGGCAAGCCACTGGACGTGTCGAAAGTCGTTGAGCACGACGGCAAGAAGGTTTACTTCTGCTGTGGTGGCTGCCCGGACGCCTTCACGAAGGAGCCCGCGAAGTACACTGCTAAACTGCCACAGTTTGCCAAGGCAGAGAAGTAAATCGTCTACCGTGAGCTGAATTGATTGACACAGCCCGACTGGACGTCCCAGCCGGGCTGTGCTGTTTCAGGGCTGCAATAATTATGGATTGGAACTCGGTGCTGTACCTGCTGCTGGCAATCCTGCTGGTTCTGCTGAACGGGTTCTTTGTGCTCGCGGAGTTCGCTCTCGTCAAAGTACGGGCGACACGCATTGAGGAATTGGCGCGCACCGGACAGCGCCGCGCGCAGGTCGCCAAAGAGATGGTCACCAAGCTCGATGCTTATCTCACCGCGACGCAACTGGGCATCACGATTGCCAGTCTCGCGCTAGGCTGGGTCGGCGAACCGGCCTTCGAGAGCCTGTTCAGTGGCCTGTTCGATGGCTTGGGCTTGTCGCAAAGGACGACCCACACGGTCTCGCTGGTGGTGTCCTTTCTGGTGATCACATTCCTGCACATCCTGTTTGGCGAGCAGGTGCCGAAGATCTTTGCCATCAAGAACGCCGAAGCGTCGACGCTGATGGTCGCGTACCCGATGCTGTGGTCGTACCGGCTGTTCTATCTGCCGATGCTCGCCTTGAACGGTGCCTGCACGCTGATCTTAAAGCTCTTCGGGCTCTCAGCGGGTTCGCACGAGATGGCGCACACCGAGCAGGAAATGCGAATGCTGCTGGCGCATGTCGAGATCGATCAGGATTTCTCGATGAGCCGGCTGTTCATGCTGGAGAACATCTTTGATCTCGGTCGCCAGACCGTGCGCGACGCCATGATTCCGTGGAACCACGTGATTTCACTGTCGCGCAGCAATTCACGATACGAAGTCATGCGGGTGCTCACCGAGCACAAGTTCTCCCGTTACCCCGTGCTGAATCCGGCCACGTACCAACTCGATGCCTACCTGCTGATGAAGGACTTGGTCGTGCATCAGGGCGAGGACTGGCAGCGCGTGCTGCGTCCGTTACGAGTCGTCCGACCGACCGACAGTCTCGAACCGACGATGCACATGCTCCAGCAAGACGGGGCGAATATGGCCGTCGTCATGGACCAGGATAAGCCGATTGGCCTGATCACACTGGAAGACATCCTGGAAGAAGTCGTCGGGCGGATTGAGGACGAGTATCCGCGCCTGCCTCGCTGCTTCCTGAAGGATGCCCTGGAATCGGGAGCAGTTGTGCTGGATGTTGAAGCAGACTCAGTGGAAGGCGTCATCAGCGCGCTGGCAACCGCCCTACCCCGCAAGTGGCTACCCGCCGAAGCGGACATTGCCGCCTTGGCGATGGAGCGCGAGCGCCTGCTCTCCACCGATGTCGGTCATGGCGTGGCGATCCCTCACGCGCGCTGTCCTGGTGCCATCAAACCGTTAATGGTGTTTGGCCGACTCAGCGAAGGAGTTTCTTTCGGTCCTGAAAGCACAACTCCCGCGCGGCTGGTCTTCCTGCTGGTGACACCTGCCGAACGCCCAAACTTGCAGGTCTTCTTCCTGTCGCAGGTTGCGCAAGTCGTCGGTAGCGAACTGGTTCGCGAGCGATTGTGCCGAGCCCAGACGCCCGAAGAAGTGATCGAAATCATCGCCGCTGCCGACCCCGCCGTGACGGGTTGATCTAACTTTGCGATGCGTGCCGAATGTCCGCGAACATCGCATGCGGAACACCAATGTCGATGACGCGAACTTCACCCGTCCAGACTCGCGACGCCGGATTCTCAAAACCTAACTTGCGAGCCACGAACGTCGCTGTGCAGTCGGCTCGCACACACAGCCCGCGCTGAGGATCGCAAGGCTCACCCGTGTCGCAGTCCATGCCCGAGGGCAAGTCGACAGCAAACACTTTGGCTTTAGCAGCATTGATCGCACTGATGACCGTGACGAACGGCTCCTTCAACACCCCTTGAGTCCCCGTCCCCAGCAGTGCATCCACGATCCAATCCGCGTCACGAAACTCGGCAACTAGTTCGTCTTCCGCAGGAGCCTGCGTAAACGTCTTGATATTGGCCTTTGCGTGTACCAACACGTTGAAGTTGATGGCCGCATCGCCACGCAAGTCCTGGGGATCGCAAAACAGCAGCAGCCTGACGTCCACCCCGCGATTGGCCAGATGCCGCGCCATGACAGAGCCGTCACCGCCGTTGTTCCCCTTCCCCGCACAGATCACGACGGGACCGCTGACACCCTGCTCGCACAACCATTCAACGCACCCGCGCGCGGCGTTCTCCATCAAGACCACACCCGGCAGGCCGTATTCGTTGATGGCACGCTCATCCACCCGCCGCACTTCATCACGAGATATCACAATCGGCAGCATTGCGGTCTCTAACAACAGACGATGAGAAACTCCCTCGAGCAAATCCGTGTTTCAAGATATCGCCGAATGGACCATCAGTCCCACCACAATCGCACTAATCGCATGCCGGGCAGAAGTTCTGGAGCGTTGATCGGAGCGCGCCCATTCCATTCTGCATACGAGACTTGATCCGGCTCCAGCTTGGCCGCCCACTTGGCAACATCCTCGGGCGGCGAAGACGTGAAGACATAGACCTCGTCGCTGTAGGGCCAGTCGTCATCCTCAAATTCGTCGTCCTCACCTTCTGGAGACGCAGGCCGATCCACGATTCCGACGAGCACATCTTGAACCGTCTTCTTGGCGCGAATCTTCTTCAGTTCACTATAGAACTTTTTGGTTCCAGGATGCTCGTCCAGATTCACTGCGATCGATTCCTCGAACGGGTTACCCTCGAAAAATTCTTCGAGCGTGACTGCCACAGCGGCTCCCTGACTGCGTTCCTGACGCTCATCAAGCAATCGCAGCAGTTCAATCAGTTTTGTCCGCGAAGCCTTCCGCTTCTTGGCCGCTTGCCGAGCGGCCTCCTCCGCCTGATACCGAATGCTACATTCACGCTGAGCCGCCTTACCAATTGCCATCGCTTCTTCATTGTCGTCTGACAACAGCAACTTCGCAGCCTGCAACCTGTCCGCGATACTCAGCAGCTGATCTTTGGGAACACGCCACAACCAAAGATCACCAGGAAACGGCTCCAAATATCCTCTGGCACCGTCAGCCCGAATCCATTCACGCAACGCGAGCCCCTCAACCTGCTTAAGCAACACAACATCTGAAAGAAAATTTAGCTCAAAAACGTCACGCATGAATCCCCGATTGAACACCCCAAATCTGAGCCATGGGCTAGACCACAGCCCTAACGAGTGACGCTCTTTGGGACGTTCGTAGATTCCTCTGTTATCGGGATGGTCATACCCTAATCCAGTCGCCCAGAGCCAGGGACAATGTCTAGCCAGGCGAAAGTACAAATATCCGTATGAAGGACGAGCCGCCGAAACCAGCAGCCGCGACGCAGCGACTAGCCAGTTAACCTCTGTTTTCGCAGTCGCAAATATAGCAGTGTTCCGATTCTCTAGATTAATCGAGAATCCCGCCGCTGACGAAGACCCATTAGACAAATTGTACTCATCTGCGCACGCAATGCTGAAAGAACTTAGCTTCTCAAGCCCGATCCTGCCGATCTTGCGAGAGAATTCCTCGAAAGGCAGATACTTGGTCGCTTTACCGTCGGCAATATATCCTCCCTCTGCGGGAACCTGCTTTACTTCAACCGACAACTCGCAGGCGGCCGCGTAGAACTGCACGAGAGCTAGAGAGTCATTCGGGATACCATGGAATGCCAAGACTGCATATTCGAGATCAGGATTATTCATAGTTGAGATCATGACACAATTTAAAGATGGAGCTGGCAATCAATGATACCAGCCTCATCTTATGCTACAACGCAACAGCAGACATCAGTTTACGGCACGTCACGTATGTCAGTTGCTATGGAAGGGCCTTGCCCACCCACCCAAGTATTTTCCGCAGCATCGAGCCGGCTCTGAAGAACGCTATTTTGTTGCCCAACGGACTTGAACTCAATCGCCAGAATCGATCCGTCCCTCTTTACCGCAATGATATCCGGCCTATTTCGGCAAGTGTTTTGTCTCCCCGTCATGGTCCTCCATGATAGATTCATCCCTACACTTTCGTACTCACCCGAATCGATCAGTTCCTGAACTTTCGCATTGATCGCCAGGGCGTGGGGGTCGTCAAGGGCTCCAGTTGTGTTTTGAGCTGATCCATAGACATGAGTGCCATTCTCAGCCACAGCATGGGGAATCTCCGGGCGGAGGATAATCTGATTTCCTGTCCCCATCATAACGGGGTTAGCCGCCTCCTGTTGTGCCTGCTCGATCGCCTGCTGCAGGTCGTCCTTGTAGAAGCGGACAATATCTGACACCAGTACGATCTTGGGCAATGCTCCCCTCAGGTTAGGGATAATTGCGGCCAGTCCTTGCAGCAGTATTCTCTGGGCGGGCATGTTGATGGCGAGCGGCGCTGCACCGACACCATCAAGCACCGCTGGCGGGACTGTATCCAGTCGCGCCAACTCCGCAGTCACCGTACCCTCGATTGCCGTCAGCAGATTGGCGATACTGGTGGCAGGATCAAGATCTCGAGTGCCGGCGCAGAAATTGAGAATGTCGTCTTCGAGCTGCAACAGGAAGGCTTCCTGCGCAAGCAGTTCCGTTTCCTGCGCGGCAGTTAGTTGCCCACTCTTGAGTAGTTCATCGATTTCCCCGAGGCGATTTTCATTCTTGTCGCGAACGACGTTCACAGCGTAAGTCTGTAACTCTCCCAGAACCCTGCTGCGTGCTTGAGCCATCAGGCCATCGGCTAACTGTCGCAAACCAGCTTCGTCTTTGGGCCCGTCAAGAAGTTGCACGGCCATCATGACCTTACTGCTGTTATCTCGAACGGCGCGCAGTAGAGATGTATTCCACGGCTCACTATTAGGCGCGCCATTTTCGAGGGCAGCGACGTCAGCGTCGGCCTGGGCATTCATGATCTGATAATGAAGCTCGTCACCTTCAATCAAAGCCAGCGCAGAACTCGTCAAGGCACCGAGACTTCCAAGATTTCTCAGGGCCTGATGAGCGAGCCCCGCATTCGCCGTATAGGAAGAGCCAGCCGCATTGAGCGCCTCTCCGTAGACGTCGTCAGGCGTTCCTGGACTGCCTGTGTAGAGCCAGCGTGACCAGCGGTCCAAGCTGGCGCCTGCACTCCAGAGGTTCTCCCACACCCCTGGACCGCCGATCCAGGAAGGAGTCTCCTCCGGGGGAACCCAGTTCGCCCACCCCTCTTGCCAAGCGCGACTTTACGGTTCGTAGTCGAACGTCCCCGGAGTGGTCAGCGTGCCATAATCTCCACCGTGCATAATCACGTTATAGGCAGCAGCGCGGCGCGGAGTGCTATTCAAGTCGCCGTCGATATCGAGCTTTCTCGGCGAAAACTGACCTCAGCGCATTAGCACCGAGTGCGAAATCTGTAGAAAGAACAGACCGGGGCCCCCGGGTTGGTCTTCGCTCACATCGTAGTAGACGACTCCGATTGTCTGAGTATCGAGTTCTACTGTTCGAGGGCAGGCGCGGCCGCCGATGGGGCGGCCAGGATGGTGGTACTCGAAGGTGTCGTTCCATGTGAGGCCGTCGTCGCGCGAGATTACGTAACGAATTCGCTCGCCACCAACTCCGGGGCCGAGGATCTCGGACGCCAGTAGCAGCCCGTTGGAAAGACAAACCATTTCGTGGCGCCAGCCTTGCTCTTTCAGGTTGGGGAACTTTGGAATCGCTTGCCACGTTTGTCCGTCGTCAGTCGATCTCAAACCGGCGCCGCTGATGAATGTGCCTTTCCGAGTGCGCACGATCGGCACCAGTCCGTGATTTCGGCCGTCGCCGAAGCTGGTCGCATCGCCCGTTGTCGGGTTGAAGATCAACGTGCGATCGCTCAGTCCTCCCAGCCACTTGTTTGGGGATAGCTCAACGATGGGATGGCGAATGACACTCATCACCTTCGGATCGCGCGGAAACGGTTGCGGCGCCGTCCAAGTCACGCCTTCGTCACTGGAGAGTGAATACAGCACCGATCGCGGTTCCTTTTCGTTGGTGTCTTCACTCCAGCGATTCCACGCATGCAACAGGCGACCATCGCGCAACGTCGTCAGCGAGCCGGGGTAGTAGGTTTTTTGAACGGTGTGCTCAAACGGCACCGTTTCAGACCACGTGCGGCCACCATCCACTGAACGAGTCAGCCTCAGGTCACGATGATTGACCTGCCCGTAGATCACTACGAGCGTCCCTTTCGGGCTGATGCACACCGCAGGATGAATGTGACCGCCCGTGGGTTTCGCGATCCGTACCGGTTGCAGCTCGTCCGCTCGCGCATCACGCAGCAGCATTCCACAGATGACTAACCACAGAGCAATCTTTGTTCGCAACATGGCAACTCCTTGGTGGGCTCAAGGAAAACTCGTCGATCCGGATGGATGCTCGATCGCGGTACCAAGTTCTGGCAGCAGCCTGTCGACCCCGCAAGTCGACAAGATTCAAAATGAAAGCCGCCTCAGACGTGAGCCTGCGCCTCACTTCGCTATTGTTTACTCATCGTGTCAGGTGGCCGGAACTCTCGGGGGCCAACCAAGGGCTCGCTCGTTAGTGCTCTAGTCCAATCACAGGCTGCGGAGTTACTCATCATGTTGCGGCGTTGTCTCTGCGTGTGGGTCGCGTTCTCTGTGCTCTCCGTGGCCGCTCAAGCCGCGACGATCATTCATGCTGGGCGAGTCATCGACGGTCGCAACGATGAACCACGCGGCAAGACGTCCATCGTCGTTGAGGATGGTCGCATCACGAAGCTGGTCGATGGCTTCATGGCTCCTCAGGCGGGAGACAAAGTCATCTCGCTGGCCGATCACACCGTGATGCCCGGCCTGATGGACATGCACACGCACCTGCAGTCGCAGCACTCCAAAGACTCGTACACAGAACGATTCTTCATGGACCAGGCGGACTACGCGCTGCGGTCCACGGTGTACGCTCGCAAGACGTTGATGGCTGGCTTCACCACCGTGCGCGACCTCGGTGACAACGGTGTGAATTCGATCGCGCTTCGTAAGGCGATCAACGAAGGCTGGGTTATCGGGCCGCGGATTTACACGTCGGGGAAGTCGATCGCCACCACGGGCGGACATGCCGATCCCACCAACAGCCTGCGAGGCGACTACAAACGCGATCCGGGACCGCTCGAAGGAGTGATCAACGGACCTGACGATGCCCGCAAGGCGGTACGTCAGCGTTACAAGGACGGCGCGGACCTCATCAAGATTACTGCGACGGGGGGCGTGCTAAGCCTCGCCACGAACGGTCAGAATCCACAGTTCACCAACGAAGAACTGAAGGCGATTGTCGAGACGGCTCACGACTATGGCATGATCGTCGCGGTTCACGCTCACGGCACCGAGGGCATGAAGCGAGCCGTGCTGGCGGGCGTTGATTCCATCGAGCACGGTACGTTCATGACCGACGAAATCATGGGCCTGATGAAACAGCGCGGCACCTACTTCGTGCCCACGAATCTGGCCGGAGAATGGGTTGCCGAGCAAGCGAAGAAGCCGGGTTACTTTCCGGAAGTCGTGCGTCCTAAAGCGGCCTCAATGGGTCCGGTGATCAAAGACACGTTCCGGAAGGCTCATGCTGCTGGAGTAAAAATTGCCTTCGGCACGGATACCGGCGTGTCACCGCACGGCGAGAACGCTCGCGAATTTGAACTGATGGTCGAAGGTGGTATGCCACCCATGAAAGCCATTCAGTCAGCGACTCTGGTTGCATCGCAGTTGCTCAAGATTGAAGACAAGCTGGGCACGCTGGAACCCCAGAAACTGGCGGATATCGTCGCTGTTAAAGGCAACCCGCTGACTGACATCAAAGCCATGCATGAAGTCGTATTCGTGATGAAGGAAGGCGTTGTCTTCAAGTCACCTTGAGGCGCAGCTACTCAACGTTCAACGCGCCCGACAATTCATCCTCAATACATTTCCGTCGAACATTTGATAATGGAGAAGATCCGTTCATGAATCAGGACCAAGCCCGCAGCGCTGCCGACTTCCTCTTGAATGCCTGGAACGCAGACCGTCATATCGACGCAATTCCCGAAGCGAACCGTCCGGCCTCACGGGCTGATGGTTATGTCATTCAACGTCACGTGGGGGAACTTTCTGGCCAACCCACCGTGGGTTGGAAGATCGCGGCGACGAGTTCCGCAGGTCAGGCCCATCTAAAAGTCGATGGTCCACTGGCTGGCCGATTGCTGAAGAATCGAGTTCATCCCGACGGCACGGCCATCGTTCTAGGCAACAACGGCATGCGTGTGGGCGAGGCCGAATTCTGCTTCCGCATGGGCCAGGATCTGCAGCCGCGTGATACTCCCTATGAGCAAGCGGAAGTCATGGCAGCCGTGGCGACGCTGCACCCCGCCATTGAGATTCCGGACTCTCGCTACAGCGACTTCTGCATTGTCGGCTCGCCGCAACTCATCGCCGACAATGCTTGCGCTCATCACTTCGTTCTGGGTAATGCCACGACGGCCAACTGGCGCGAGATCGATCTCAAGGCTCACGTCGTCAAAGTGCAGTTGGATGGTGTCGAGGCTCGCGAAGGTTTGGGTGCCAACGTACTCGGCGATCCGCGCATTGCGCTGACGTGGCTGGCCAACGAATTGCGATCGCACGGCATCACATTGGAAGCCGGCCACATCGTGACAACGGGGACGAGCGTGATCCCCTTCGCGATCCAAATCGGCAG
Source organism: uncultured Planctomycetaceae bacterium (assembly GCA_964386705.1). Taxonomy (GTDB): domain Bacteria; phylum Planctomycetota; class Planctomycetia; order Planctomycetales; family Planctomycetaceae; genus AM-0621. The sequence continues at coordinate 20,616 of CAYLTY010000009.1, read as the reverse complement.
TCGCATCGTCGCGGACTTCGGAGTCCTCGGCAAAGTCGGAACCAGCATCATCTGAGACCGAGTAATTTTGCTTCTCGCCTCGCGACTTCAACTCAGTCCTGAGCATCCCGCATGCTCGTAGAAAGCCAGGCTGCCATGTGGCCAAGAGTAAAACTTTCGGTGCTCGCGGTTGGAATGATGATGGCTCAAGCTCAGGCCGCCGAGCCTAAGTTTGATCTCGTCATTCGCGGCGGACGCATCGTTGATGGAACGGGCAAGCCGGGATTTGTTTCAGACGTCGGCATTCGCAACGGGAAGATCGTCAAGATTGGCGAACTCGAGTTGGACTCTGGTACTACTGTCCTGGATGCCAAGGGTTTGATTGTCGCTCCGGGCTTCATCGACATGATGGGCCAGACGGCGTCGCCGATGGTGGACGATCCTCGCAACGCCATGAATCTGCTCACGCAGGGGATCACGACCATCAACGCGGGCGAGGGTGCATCAGCGGCACCGCTGAGCAAAGCGGAGGGAACTCGGCAAGGCTGGACGACGATGGCCGAGTACTTCACGTTGCTGGATCTCAACGGTCTGCCGGTGAATGTGGTGCAGACAGTCGGCCACTCCCAAGTGCGGCAGATGATCATTGGCGATGTCGAGCGTCGGCCGACGGCTGATGAGCTCAGCAAGATGCAGGCTCTTGTTCGCGAAGGCATGGAAGCGGGTGCCATTGGTGTTTCAACGGCCTTGATCTATCCGCCAGCCGTTTACGCAACGACAGAAGAAATCGGGGCGCTGGCGAAAGTCGCCGGTGACCACGGTGGCCGCTACTACACGCACATGCGGAATGAGGGCGATCAGCTTCTCGAAGCGATTGACGAGGCTTTGGAGATTGGACGGCTCGGCAATGCTCCCGTGCACATCTTCCATCTCAAGACGGCTGGCCAACAGAACTGGCCCAAGATGCCGCTGGCGATTGAGAAGATCAAAGCGGCCCGCGCTGCTGGTCGGCATGTCGCGGCTGATATCTATCCGTACGTCAATAACGGGCTGGAGATCTCAGCGCTGGTCCATCCGCGTCACTTCGCAGCAGGAAGAGAGGCATTCCGGCGCCGACTGGAGGATGCCGAGTTCCGGGCCGAGATCCGCAAGGAGATGGAATCCAGCAGCGGTTGGGAGAACTGGTTCCGGCATGTCGGTCACGATTGGGATCGAGTCGTCATCGGGCAAACCAATGATGCGCGCTACCGCGATGTCGTCGGCCAGAGTGTTGCTGCGATGGCCAAGGCAAAGACTGAAGATCCGTGGAACACGTTCTTCGCACTCGTGAAAGCCGGTGCGTTCGCCTTGCCGCAGAGCATGTCGGAGGACAACAAAGTCCTCGCGATGCGGCAGGACTTCGTTTCGTTTTGTACTGACGTGGGACCGATCAGCTCAGACTCGTCGACGTCTCACCCGCGAGCGTCCGGCGCGTTTCCTCGGTTGCTGGCGAAGTACGTCCGCGACATGAAGGCGATCACGCTCGAACAAGCGGTGGCTCAGGCGAGTTCCGCCGCGGCTGCCGAAGTCCTTGCCAAGGACCGAGGCCGCATCGTCGAGGGCTTGGCTGCGGATATCTGCGTCTTCGATTTTGAGAAGATCGTTGATAAGGCCAACTTCGCCCAACCGAAGGCTCTGTCAGAAGGTATGAAGCATGTTGTCGTGAATGGCTCGCTCGTGCTGGAGGATGGCAAGTTCACGGGCAAGCGTCCGGGACGAGTGCTGCGCGGTCCTGGCTATCAGAAGAGCAAGGCACCGTTCGCCGTCTCGACCGGCAAGCAGGACGAGCGCTTGGCCAGTTTTGACAAGCAGGTCGCGGAGTTCATGGAGAAGAATTGCGTGCCCGGTTTCGCGCTGGCGGTAACTAACAAGAGTAAGTTGATGCTGGCTCGTGGTTACGGCTACGCGGACATCGGAGCCCGTGAACTGGTCGAACCGACCAGCCTGTTCCGTATCGCCAGCATCTCGAAGCCTGTCACAGCGGTCGCGATTCTGCAGCTCATCGAACAGGGCAAGCTGAAGCTCGACGACAAGATCCTCGAAGTGCTGGATTACAAGGCCGAGATTGAGATAGCCGGAGCCGCGTTTGATACCCGCTGGAACGACATCACCGTTCGGCACCTGCTGGAACATCGCGGCGGTTGGGATCGAGACAAGTCCTTCGACGCGATGTTCAACTCAGTGCGTTTCGCACAGATGTTTGAAACCCCGGCGCCGGCCGGTCCTCAGGAAGTCATTCGAGCCATGTTCCGTCAGAAGCTCGACTTTGATCCCGGCGAGCGCTACGCGTATTCGAACTTCGGTTATTGCCTGCTGGGCCGCGCTATCGAAAAACTCACCGGCGCGACTTATGAAAAATATGTGCAAGAGCACGTGCTGGCGCCGATTGGAATTCGCTCGATGCGCATCGGCGCGTCGCGATTGGAAGGTCGGTCGCCTCAAGAGGTCCGTTACTACCAACCCGGCAGCGCAAGATCGGTTTTTCAAACAGACTTGGGCCAGCAAGTACCCTGGGCCTACGGCGGCTGGCACCTGGAGGCGATGGATTCGCACGGCGGCTGGATCGCTTCCGCAGTGGATCTCGCCCGCTTCGGTACCGCGTTCGACGATCCCGATCACTGCAAGATTCTTTCCCGTCAAAGCATCGACCTCATGTACGGTCGCCCGCCGGGATTGGCTGGCCACGACGCCAACAACAAGCCGCTGGATGTCTTCTATTCGCTCGGCTGGCAGAACCGTGTGGTCGGTCCAGACAAAATCAATCACTGGCACACAGGCTCACTTTCCGGCACCGCGACTACCCTCATCCGCCGCAACGACGGTAAGAATTTTGTGGCCTTGCTCAATTCTCGAGTCAGCCCCGCGTCCCCTCAGCTCAGCCGTGACCTCGACGCCCTCCTCCACGCCGCCGCAGGCGCCGTCAAAGAGTGGCCGAGTGAAAATCGCTTTGTCGAATTTGACCAAGTGAAATCTTCGCGATGAAAGCGTACAGGCGCTTTCACTTACCTTCCTCAGTTGTTATGCAATCAGGGCTTTCTATTTATTCACGTCCTGTGAGGTCGGCATCTTCATGATTGTCAATCATTGGCTCGCCCGCGTTCGACGTTTTTTGAATCGGTCTGCACTGCGAAGCGCGTCGAGGACTCGGCGGATCAATCAGTGCCCGACACGCAGACGGAGTGATCTGCGACCGGCGGTTGAGTGGCTGGAAGATCGAGCGTTGCTGTCGGTCGCGACCCAATTGCTCAACATCAATAGCGTGCTGGGAGAAGGCTCGTTTCCAGCGGAGTTGACTGACGTCAATGGCACGCTGTTTTTCACAGCATTCACGCCGGGAGCGAAACGAGAGCTTTGGATGAGCGATGGCACGGTGTCTGGAACCGTGATCGTTAAAGACATCAGTGCCGAACCGAGCAACCCGTTTGGTTCCCTGCCGTTTGGGCTGACGAATGTGCATGGTACTTTGTTCTTCGTCGCCAATGACGACATTCACGGATTCGAACTCTGGAAGAGTGATGGCACTCCCGGAGGTACCAGCATGGTCAAGGACATCACCCCTGGGCAGGATGGAAATATCTCATCGATTAGTGAACTCACGGCGGTAGGTAACAAGCTCTACTTTTCGGCTTCCGATGAGTTTGGTAAGGAATTGTGGGTAAGCGACGGAACAGAGTTAGGGACAGTACGGGTTTCCAATATCGCTCAAGAAGAACAGAACCCGTCGGGAGTAGAAAGCTCGTTTCCACAAGCCTTAACCAATGTAGACGGCACCTTATTCTTTGTCGCAACCGATCAGAACACGGGACTCGAGCTCTATAAGGTGGATGCTGTCAGCGGCCTCGTGTCACAGCTCAAGGACATCTATCCGGGCGAGATGGATTCGTCGCCCTCCGGGCTAACGAACGTCAACGGTACTCTGTTTTTCTCGGCGGTTGATCCGGAACATTCCAGGGAATTGTGGAAAAGCAACGGCACCCCTGAGGGAACGGTGTTAGTCAAAGACATCAGGCCCACTTTTTTCCCTGGTAGCACCGAGCCACGGCCATCTGACCTCAGATACATGGTAGATTTCAACGGTGTGCTCTACTTCTCGGCGAATGGTGGTACCACTGCAGATAACCCCGTGAGCGGAAATGAGTTGTGGAAGAGCGATGGCACACCTGAAGGAACGGTCCTCGTCAAAGACATTGCTGTCGGGTTTACAGGCTTCGGTCCGACATTCCTGACCGTGGTGGGCAATACTCTGTTTTTCATTGGAGAAGATGGGGAATTCGGCAACGAGTTGTTTAAGAGCGATGGAACCGCAGCAGGAACGGGAGTTATCAAAGACATGTTCCCCGGTGTGCAGGGGGCATTCAGCAATATCAGAGACGAGCATCAGTTTTTTGCTTCCGTGAATGGCAAGCTCTACGTCAACGCCGATGACGGCAGGAACGGAGTGGGTTTGTGGCGCAGCAATGGCACTTCAGACGGAACGCTACTGGTGAGCGATGTTGAACCGGGAGATATGGGCCTTGGACCTCAACAGTTGACTCGAGTTAATAATAAACTCTTCTTTACAGCCGATGATGGCATTAACGGCAACGAATTGTGGGTGCTTGATACAAGCCTGCCAGACCCCGCGATGTCTGCTTCGGTGGTCGGCGGCAAGATACTGATTAATGCCCCGTCGTCCGTTGCCTTGGACTTGCTGGTAACGCTGGATACGGGCACTTCTGAGTATGTCGTCGCATCTCGGATGCCGGGAATGGCGACCACCGAGTCCCGCTTTCCAGTGGCGTCCGTCACTGTCGGACTGGAAGCGACGTTAGGACCTCTTAACGACCGCTTCGATTCCTCGATAGTGAACTTGCCGGTCACTGTCTTTGGTGGAAGTGGTAACGACTCGTTGACGACCGGCGCCGGCAGCGACCTGCTGGGTGGTGATGACGGTCAAGACTCCCTCGTGAGCGGTGCGGGGGGCGATCAACTCATGGGAGGCAACGGCAACGACACAATCACGAGCGGCGCGGGCTTTGACCTACTGGACGGCGGGGATGGCACTGCGGACGTCCTGATGGAGTCCACGACGACGAACCTCGCGCTGTCATCCAGTCAATTGACGATCGGCCAAGGCGATGGCAGCGAGGTCGACGACTTTGTCAACTTTGAGAAGGCGATTCTGCTGGGTGGCGGTGGGGCCAACGTGATGACTGCCTCTAGCGCTGACATTCCCGTATCGTTGTTCGGCGGTGGCGGCAACGACGTGCTCATCGGTGGACCTCAAGCTGACTATGTCGACGGCCAAGGTGGCAATGACACTCTTTCGGCCAGGGAGGGGAATGACACGCTGAATGGAGCGGCGGGGACCGATGTCTTCCGCGACGTTGCCTATAGCGATTTTGTGCCCGGCGAGATTCGAAACCTCACGCTGACGAACTCATCATTCCTCGTGAAGGTCGGACCAGGGACACTTTCGGCGGACTCGCTGCTGGGGTTCGAGGTGGCCGATATCACCGGCGGTGGTATGCGTGATCTGATCAACGCCTCGGGTTTCACCAACACAGGTGTCACGACGATCAACGGCGGCGGCGGCAACGATGTCATCGTGGGGACTGCCGGTGCGGACATGATATTCACTCTGACGGGAGCAGATTCGATCCTGGGTGGCGGCGGCAGCGATTCAGTCTTTTCGGGTAGCGGCAATGACACCATCAGCGGTGGTGCAGGAGCTGACAATCTCAACGGCCAGAACGGCAACGATTCAATTGTTGGAGACGCCGATAACGACATCCTGATTGGAGGTGCTGGTCATGACACGCTCTCCGGGAATGTCGGCAACGATTTCTTGAGCGGACAAGACGGCGTCAATCAACTGTTTGGAAACGAAGGCAATGACACCTTGCAAGGTGGTGGCCTCAGGGATCTCTTGTTCGGCGAAGCCGGAGACGACCGCCTCTTTGGGCTGCAAGGCGACGATGATTTGGACGGTGGTGATGGGGCGGATTCGCTGATCGGAGCCGTCGGTGCCGACTCACTGACGGGCGGAACTGGTGCAGACACACTGCAAGGTGACTTGGGCAGCGACACGCTGGATGGCGGCGCCGACTTTGATCGTATCAACGAAGTCTTCGACACTAATCTGACGATCGTGGGCAGCACACTCAGCACGCCGAGCTTCGGTACCGATTCTGTCGTTGCTGTCGAACGCATCCAGGTCAGCGGCGGAGCAGCGGATAACTTTTTCGATGCACGTCAAGCGACGGTTGCCGTTTTTCTGGCAGGCGCTGCGGGCAACGACACCCTCTTGGGTGGATCCAAAGCAGATGGCATCACCGGCGGCGATGGTGACGACGTACTCTCAGGCGGCGCAGGTGGCGATGTCCTCGATGGCGGCGCGGGGACGGACTATATCATCGAGAAGGCAAACGCGGACTTCACCGTAAACGGCGTGACAATTACATCATCCGCGACTGGAACCGATACTCCGACCACGATTGAGCGTATCGTTTTGATTGGCGGAGCCGGTGCGAACAAGTTGGATGCCAGCCTGGCATCCATTCCGGTTATCCTGCTGGGCGCCGCCGGCAATGACACCTTACTCGGCGGTTCTGGTGCTGATTCGTTGAGTGGCGGTAGCCGCAACGATTCCACTGTCGCAGGCAGTGATGGTGTTGATTCTCTCAATGGCGGCGTCGGCTCAGATGTCCTTGAAAATGATTCCGCAGACACCAAAGTCACTGGTGCCGGTGCCACGTTAGTGTCGGATTTCTTCTCGCTCGTCCCCACTTGGGTGGACGCGCTTTAAGACGCCAGCTCGATGAGCTGTAACGAGAGGCCCAGCAGCTTCTCCGGGCGCCTTATCGCCGGGCCTTCACCGGTTCCTCTGCAGCGAGTGTTTCCTCAATCTGTCGACGCTCGATTTTGACCGGCATTTTTCGAGCGGTGAGGTGCCGTTGTCGTGTAGCAATGAACCGCACATGGCGGCCCGTTGCATACTTCGCCGCCTTCGCAATGACTATGTCAGCTTCTGCGAAGTTTCCGGTGGCAGCGAGAGCGCAGGCATAAGCATCCAAGGCTTCGACGTGCTGCTCACCACCCGCATTTAGCGCCTTCTTTGCGAGCGTCATCGCTCGCTCAGCATCGCGTGAACCGTCCTTATCAGCACACGACCAGTATCTCGACTGATGGCAGATCGGCAGAGCGAGGTCCACATCGGCCGTCTCGATTTCAGCGGCTTCTGACAGGGTGTCAATCAGTTGCTCAGCATGCGCAGCTGCCTGCAGAGCCGCTTCCCGCCCGGCGAGTTCCCATTCGACACCCGAAAGCGCTGAGTATGTAATTGACAGTCGCCGCACGATCTTACCTCGTCGAGTCAGCGAGCCTAGAAATCCATCGACACTCGGGCCATCTCCCAACGAGTTCAACTGCTGCCGCAGGTAATCTATGCAGTTGAGGTAAGCAGCACGAGACGCCTTGAAATTGCCTTCCGCGTACTCCACCCCCCCGCGAAGCCCCCATAATATCGGTCTTGCTTCGAGTTCGATGGCATGGACTCTCTCCCGTTGACCAGGCCTGGTCTCGCTCGCGCGAACGTGATTTTCAAGGCGACGCTCAGCGCGATCCAGCCAGAAACGCGTCGCCACCGGATTGCGTGCTTCGATGTATGGCTTCGCGATCGCCAATAATGCGTCATGCTGTTTCTCAGGAGCGACTCCTTCCAAGATGACGTTCTCCAGCGACTCGACGACTGCCGACCGCAGAGTGGTCTCCCAGTACGTCGTCAGCAGGATCGGTAGCAGATCGCTGCTGGACTTCGCTTTCATACTATCGAGTAGTGGCCAGAGCAGCTTCAGTTGAGCAGCCTGTACTTCCGAAAGGGACAGGGCGCGCGGCAGCGACTCACGAGCCTCGGGCGTCAACACCCGTAACTGGTCAAGTAAAGCCAGCGCCACAGCCCGAGAGCTGGTCTCTGGAGCCAGTAAAACTCCGAGTTCCTCAGAAAACTTTGGCGCGGCGTGCAGCGCTTCAACGGCAAAGCGTTTCTGCAATCCCAGCGTTGTAATGACGGGGCTGTTGGCGGCAGCCCAGCCAGTCAGTGGACCATAGCCTTTGCTATGCGTAATTCTCTCGTAGAGCAAGTCCGCCAGACGGGCACGGTCTGCACCAGTCGAGGCCATCGCCTTCACAAACGGCTCGGGGCTCTCCGCGAGGGTGAGCTCACCTGCCGCGCTGTCCACAATCAGCGGATCTGCGCCCGTCAAAGAGGAAAGTGCTTGAGCTGCCACAATCCAAGGGCGTATTACCTCGGGCGCAGCGTCGCTCTTTGCGGATTGATCAAGCCCCTTAAAGATCAGTCCAGCCATCATCTGGCCGAAAAAGCCACCAAACAGCGACTCGTTTCGCAGACTTTCGCGATTGCCCTGCAACTCCTCTTTGACGAATGACAAGTCCAACGTCGACAACCAGGCCCGCGCGAAAGTGCGTTGGTCCGCGTTCAGGTAGGGAATATCAAAATACGGCACTACGACGTCGCTCAGGATCTCCCCGGTATCCAACCACGTGAGTTCATCCTCCGGTAATTTCCGCATCCCCGCAGCTTGTTGCTGAATGACATGAAGCGTGTCTCGTAGTGCGTTCGGACGGAACGAGAGCGTGGAGGTCTCATTCTGCGTCGTAATACTCACCAGGCGAGGTCGGCCAGATGGGCGATGCACTGTAAAGATCGCGACCGATCCATCCCCACTCCAATTATCAGTAGAGAACTCAACCAGATCGCCATCGAGTTCTCTAACATTCATCGTGCTGGCAGTGAGAAGCGCGCTCGGCTCAATCGACAAGTCAAAGCTACACTCTTCGTGATCGTTACTGGTGTAGTTGAAGCCAAATGACATGTGACGTTCGGTCCCGACCAGGTTTGATGCTATGCCCTCGAGGCGAATATGCGTATGCAACGCCATTCGCGTCGGGATTTTGCCAGTCAGTTGCCGCTTCGAACTCCACAATCGGATTTCGCCACCTTTCGCGAGCGTTTCAGTCCGAAACAACGAGCGGTCGTCAGCACGATGTTCGAGTGTCGCCACAACAGCGTCGGCGCTGGCGATAACTCGGCTAACGACTTCAACGTGCACATCTTTCGAGGAACGCGACGCCTCGACCTTCGATGGATCAGCCTCATCCGTGCCTGTCGCGGCGTATGGCCAGCGGCATTCAAGCACCAGATCTTCACCGGATGCTCTCCAGCGGTTGATCCACTGGGCCGCATTTACCAACAACTGCTGTTGCTCAGAAAGCTTCTTGTTCAAAGGCGGGACTCGTGGCGCTTCCCGCAGGTCCACGTAGACCTTCGCAACGCCGTCTTGATCAGGTGGAGCCACCGTGACGCGGTGAATCAGATACCGGCCGCAATCAGCCAGCTTCTGTTCCAGCTCCCTAATGCGAACCGCATGAATTGGTTGCCCGGCTTCAAGCGTCAGCAGGTCCACGACCTGCTTGTCGGTACTGCGACTGTTGCCCCGCACCGTGATGGCTCCGACCCGCGTCACAGGGCCTTCATCGTCAATGATCAGCCGCAACTTCATCGTGGCAGTTGATTTGTCGGGTATCACCTCAGCTTGAAACTTCACGTCGTGGAAACCTTGGCGAGCAAAACCCAGAGGCAACCATTTCTTCAAGCGATTCTGCATCTTGTCATCAGGCAGAAAATGGGCATCCGTGATCCACAGTGCGGTTTTGGGTGCGTCCGGGTCTTGAGTCTTCTGGCCTGATTTCCGGTTAACACCTGCCGTGGCGGGTGCAGGATTTGTCTTCTGGGAAGCTGGTTTGGTACCGACACTCGGCTTGCCCTTCGATTTATCCTGAACCCCAGGTTCGGGTCTCTGCTGAGCCTCAGCGGCGCTCTGGCTGCTCTCATCGTCGGCTTGCTCAAGTTCGCCATTCGGCAAACGCACCAGGGCTGGCTGGTTATCACCACCGATCTTCAGCACGACATCAGCTGGAGGTTTGGGAATGTCGCGCTGCAGCCAATGAATCAAGGATTGAGTGTCGAGGAGATTGGCGCCGACGACTTCGATGTCTCCGTAGCGATAGCGTTGACCTTCCCCGATCTCGACTTGGAAGCGGCTATCGGCGGTTGGGCTCACGCTGACCTGAACGTCCACGAAGCCTTTCTTCTGATAGGTGGAAACCAGCACTCCGTGGAGATACTTGGCCAGATCTTCCGGATCGGTCATCTCGTAGCAGGCACTACGAATACCCGAATGCCACACCAGTTCTCGTTCGAGCTGTTCGGGCGTAATGAACCTGGTGCCGACGACGTCGATACGAGCGGGGTCAAACTTAACCGTGGTTCTCGAAGCCGGTTCGGCTCCACAAGCAGATCCCACGAGCAATAGAAACAGAACGGCAATCAATCGCATCCCAAGGCCCTCCATGACCTCGCCAGAAGATGAGCACGGCGTCTCATACAACAGACGGTGGGATCAAGAAAAGAGCGCCCGTTTCGCATCCAGACATGCTTACATCTACTTGGCTGGCGTGACGGTCAGCTTGATGAGCGGCGTGCTGGGGCCCGGCATGCCGTTGCGGATATCGCTGCTCCAGGTTTGGGCGACGGTGATGCCGTAGGTGCCCGGATAGATTTCCGGCGGGACTTTGATCGGAACCTCAACGATGCCATCTTTGATGGGCAGGATCTGAGGCGTTGTCAGTGCACAGGCAACGCCGGCGGTGGCGAGGTTCACCACCAGCGGCATGGCCTTAACGTCACCCGCTCCTTGCACCCTCACTTGAATGGTTCCGCTGTCGCCAGACTTCAGAGTCAACTCGGAAGTGATCGCTTCGACCCACGGACCTTGCGGCTTGGCAACGGCGACTCGCGATTGTGGACTGACACGGAAGAAACCGGTATCGCTGGAATAGAACAGGGTTAGTGGAAGGGAAGTTCGTTCGCGGACTTCAGCGGTGGCGGATGCCTCAGGCGGGCGAGTCCGCCCCACGATCCGGAACGGCACGCACGTGCCGGGTTGAGCATCTGCAGGTGCCGTGATGGTGACGAACACTTTCAACTGGTAGGTGTTGTAGGGGCGAATCCCTTTGCCCCCGAGCGACGTCGCAACGGTGCTCGACCAGCCTGTCGGCAGGCCTTGCACTGAGAGGTCGATGTCGTCGTCGCAGCCGACAAAGCGATCCACTCGCACCAGTACGCACGCCGTGGACCCAGGTCCCCAAACGGGAACCACATCCGGGAAGTGCGTCAGACGAAAGTCGGGGCGAGCTTCCTCCACCGACAGGCGATACATCGCGCGCGAACCGTGTAATCCTGATTGCTCGGTGACTTTCACGAAGAACTCACCCTCGGCCGGCGCCGTGAACAGCAACTTACTGTCAGTCGTCTTGAAATCGTGATAGCTCTCGTAGCCCGGCTCGAAGACTTCATCATCGTTCTCGCCAAGCAGCTTGCCGTTCGTGTCATAGACTTGAATCAGCGTATCCACGGGCGAGCGAATGAAGCGGTGAGCGGTGATTTCAAACCAGACCTTCTGCTGCGTGTTCAGCTTCACTCGGTACCAGTCGGCGTCGCCCGATTGCTGAAACCGCGCGTTGACGGTGGTTGGCAAGCTCAACAACGCAGCCTGAGCGGCTTCGTTGTTCGGTTCAGCTTCGATGATCTCGGGGTGGCTTCCGATGACAACGGGCACGTCTAACCCGGAATGATTGCTCTCCGGCAATGTGACAAACTGCAAAGGGAATGCTGACGTATCATTTATTGAACTGTTCGCCAGCCTCTGCTTTGTGCCCGGTGCAACATTCGGTCCCGCCAGTTCGACATCGATTGAAGTTCCTCGCTGCAGTCCAGGTGGAAAGACAGTCGCGGGATAGCCAACTTCGCCCAGCGTGAGTCGATAGACGGCCTCCGGAAAGCCGCTGTAGTTCAGCAATTGGACTCGCAAGAGATACTCGCCATCACTGGGAAGGGCGTACTCAACGACCGGATCAAAACCCAACGTATCTTCGGCAGCCGCTAACGTGCGACCATTCGCATCCAGCAGTTCCAGACTGAAATCCGCGATGCCGTACGTCTTGTACTGCCCATGCACGTCCAGCGTGTGAGCAGCGATGGCCGCCACGATCTTTTGACCAGCCTTGCCTCGAAACCGGAAGACGTCGAGATCTGCTTGAGGGTTGATACGACCATTGAGAATCGTGGGCGTGGTATCAACCAGTTGCGCGTGCGCGACATCGTTGTTCGGTTCCGCTTCGATCTGCTCGGGCAATCCGCCGACTACAAAGTGAGCGAAGCTCGTCAGCCCGCTGCGTTCGTTAAGCACTCGCAGCCAGCGGCGTCCCAAAGGAGCATCGGCCGCAATCTCTAAAGTGGCTTCCACGATGCCGATCTTGACGTACTTCAGTTCCTTCACAGCGATGCCGCCAGGACCGTCGATCACGATCTCTTTGGGATCAGCCAACCCGTGACCGACTCCCTTGAACTCCACTTTCACCGACGTGCCACGCTGCCCGCCGTTGGGAAAGATCGCATCCAGCCGGCATTCGGTGTAGGACGGCGCCATGGGCTGAGCGACAGCAGCAACGGGAAGAATGAGGGCGCTCAGCCCGAGCCACGCGAAAGCCACGTTCCAGATCCGTCGATTTACAAGTTCGAGACTGGCACGGGCTTCGAAATTGGTACGGACCATGAAATCGCTCTCCGCGCGGCGCTGAACGGATCACCGTCGATTCGAATGCGGGTTCAAACCCGGACGGGCTAAGCAAAGACTTCTTCGATGGCTCGACCGCCATTGTTGATCAGAATCGGACGACCGTCGTTGGAGATGTATTCCTGCGTATCGTCGATGCCCATCAACCGGAAGATCGTGGCGGCATAGTCCAGCGTGGTGTTGGTTCGCCCCAACACGAACTCGCACTTGGCATCCGTCTGGCCCACGATGTGTCCCATGCGAATGCCCGCTCCACTGAAGCCGATGGCATTGGTGAGGTGCCAGTGATCGCGGCCCGCTCCACCATTCACGCGCGGTGTGCGACCGAACTCGCCCGCGCAGAGGACGACGGTATTACTCAGCATGCCTCGGTCCGAGAGATCCGATAAGAGTGCAGACCACGCCATATCCAACGTCGGCAGCAGTGGCTTCTTGAGGGAGATGAAGTTATTGACGTGCGTGTCGTAGCCGGTGAAATCCACCGTCACGAACCGCACACCGGCCTCGACCAGACGCCGCGCCAGCAGCGTCGCCTGACCCTCGCGCGTGCGACCGTAGCGATCACGCAGAGCGTCCGGTTCGGCGCTCAAGTCAAACGCCTGTTTGGCCACTGGCGAAGTAATGAGATCGTAAGCCTGTCGGTAGAACTCGCTCCGATCAGCAACCGCGCCGCCCGACTTGTCGATTTGCCGCTGCCAGCCGTCAAGCTTTTCGAGAATGCGGCGGCGGCGTTGCGTTCGCTCAGCCCCGACAGCAGTCGGAATGGAGACGTCGTCTACCGAAAAGTCTTTGTCTTGAGGATTGCGACGGACCATCAGCGGATTGTAGGCCGACCCCAGGTAGCCACCCCCGGAGTAACCGATCGGCCCAGACGCGCACTGCACATATGGCGGCAGGCCGTTCTTCCATCCAAGCTCTTTAGAAACGACAGATCCAAAGCACGGATAGACCGTCGAACCGACCGGAGCACCGTTCACATCGGGCACCTGTGGATAGCCTGTCAGCATCCAGTGAGTGGCTTCGGAGTGTTGCGTCCCCTGATGCGTAATCGTGCGCACCTGGCAGACCTTATCCATCTGCTGGCTCATCAGCGGCAGATGCTCGCAGACGGATAACCCAGGCATGTTCGTCGAGATTGGCTGGAACTCGCCGCGATACTCGACGGGTGCGTGCGGCTTCATGTCCAGCGTATCGATGTTGCTGAGGCCTCCGTTGGTCCACAGCAGAATGAAGTTCACGTCTTTCTTGGCGACCGATTGAGCCTGCTCGGCCCGCAGCAGTTTGGGGAGCGTCAGGCCGAACATGCCCAGGCTGCCGACCTGCAGCAACGCTCGGCGCGAGATGCCTTCGCAGGTCCTGGAGCGATTGGAGATTTCGAACATGAACCGGATTCCTTGCCTGAATCAATAACCCCGTTGCTGCAGACACAGCGAGTTTCAATGACCAAACCCAAACTCGGAGCAATTCAACAACGCCCACAAAATGTCTTGCCACGCTTCTTCGCGAGAAGCCGTCGCGGCCAACGTTTCTTGCACCGCGGCACGCTCCTCATCCGTTGGATACCGAGCCAACGCTGCGAGATACAATTCGTCGGCGATTTCACTATCGGCGCGGTTCGCCTTCACGGCCAGCATCAATCGGCCGGACGGGGCGATGATCTTATCATGCAGGGCCGTGCTGTTGGCGAGATGCAATGCTTGTGACAGATCCGGATTCGAACCTCGTGCACAGTCACAAGGACTATTTCGAGCAGGCTTGCCGAACGTCGCCAGGAACTGCGACGCGATTGTCGGATCCGGCAGAGAGATCGCCCGAGTTCCCACCGGTTGACCGACGAAGTTTTCGGAATTGGCCGTTACCTGATTGATCGCGTCGAGCAGCACCTCAGCCGACAGCCGGCGGGGAACTCGATGAGTAAACAACGCACCGTCAAGATCGCGCGTTGCATTGAGTTCTGGTGCCAGTTGATAAATCCGCGAGTTGCAGATCGTCCGCAGCAGATGCTTGGCATCGAATTGATGCTGAGCAAAGTCGGTAGCCAGAGCGTCGAGCACAGTTGGCAGCGATGCTGGATTCGTCGCACGCATATCATCGACAGGGTCAACCAGACCGATGCCGAACAGAGACGCCCAATAACGATTCGTGAAGTTGCGTGCGAAGAACGGATTGTCCGCGCGAGTCATCCATTGAGCCAGCTTCTGTCGGGGATCGATTTGCGGCTCAATCGCTTGCACCGACAGCGAAGTCGGAGCTGTCTTCACGGCATCGATCTCTCCGAACACGCGCGGAGCGACCGCCATCTGCGGCTTGCGATTGGGGTTCTCTTTCTCCGACGCGCGGATGCTCTTCGGTCCGCCGAATTTCGCGCCCTGAGCCCCGCTGTCTTTGGTCTCCAGCTTCGAGAAGAACGCGGCCAGACCGTAGTAATCTTGCTGGCTCCAGACTTCATTCGGATGGTGATGGCACTTGGTGCATTGCAACCGCACGCCCAGGAAAACCTGAGCAGTCGTCTCGGCGAGATCTTCCACCTTCTCGTCAATGAAGTAGTAGGCCACAGGGCCGTTGGTAAACAGGTTGCCCTGCGCTGTTAGCAACTCGCGCGTCATCACATCCAGCGGCTTGTTGTCGCGCACTGACTGGCGGATCCAGCCATTGAAACTGGCCAGCCCTTTGTCACCCAGGTACCGCCGATGTGCCCTCAGCAAGTCGCCCCATTTCAACGACCAGTAGTCGACGTACTCAGCCCGGTTGAGCAATTCATCGATGACTCGGGCCCGCTTGTTGGCTGCGGTGTCCCCTCGAAACTTCAAGACCTCGTCGGCCGTCGGTAAGGTGCCAATCAAGTCCAAATAGACGCGTCGGATGAACGTGCTGTCGTCAGCGAGCGGAGCGGGTTGAACACCCAGCCGCTTCCATTCGGCAGCGGCCAGCGAATCCAGGAAGTTCTGCGAAGGGAACTCAAACTGAGATTCCGGTCCGTGCGGCACCGATACGCTGATGGACGCCACCTGTCCCAGGTAACGCACGCTGACGGATGTCTTGCCGGAACGGTTCGCGGTAATCAGCCCGGATCTTGAAACGTCAGCAATCGTCTTATCGCGGATGTCGTAGAGTGCCCAAGGAGTGACATCCCGCGAGGTCCCGTCAGCAAACGACGCCATGACCTTCAGAGCGGCACCGGCCTTTCCGTCGGTCGACACGGGTTCCTTTCCAACCGCTGATAGCACAACAGACGCCGGTTCGACCTTAATCTGAAACTCCGCCAGATCCTCCAGTTTCGGACCGGACATGCCACCCGCCAGCCACTCTTTGAGAATGGCCGCGACCTCAGAGTCGATAGCAATCCGACGACCACCACCGTGAGGTACCAGCCCCGCCGGCTTCGTCAGCAGCAGACTTTGATCTGGAGCAGACGCACTGATGCGTCGCCCGCGCGAGCTTTTCGTCAGCACCTCGTAGTCGAACGCCGGATCAAAGCCGAGGAGAGACAACTGAAAGCCACCGCGCCCCTGAAAAGATCCATGACAGGCGCCGGCGTTGCAGCCCGCCTTGGTGAGTGCCGGCACAACATCCCGCGTGAAGTTCACCGCCTGAGTACGTGGCTGATCTCGTGGCGTCAGACGTTCCTGCGCCGGATCCAAAGCGAACGCTGCCAGAGTGGTGCATGTCAAAACGACCAACATCACGAGCGGCACCAGAGATTTGCACCGTGCTGACATATCGTCATCCCACGACGAGCGAAATCATCGGATTGAGCGGCAGCAGCACCGCCATCCGGTCGGACCTTGCACGAAGGAGTGTAAACGAGAACTCAGCACAAGTCATCAACAACCTCGGATGCGTTCATCTGAAGGGTCTGCGACGGCCTTCATTCCGGGTCACTCAGAACCACGGTTCGAACTCATTATCATGCTGCCCATTTCTCGCTCTCGATCCCTTGGCCGAAATCAACAGCTACCACGTCCAGTTGTTCGATGAGAACAATCGCCTGTCCTTGGTGGAATAAACAGGATCAAAACTGATGAGCAACACGCCGAGCCCCCGCATTCGAGTAGCCGCTCAAGGCCGCACCGTGTCGGTCGTTGGCGACGTCTATCGCTTTCTCGCGACGGGCGCTGAGACCAACGGAAAATACGCACTCTGGGAGGCAATTGTCCCACCCGGAGGCGGGCCTCCCCCGCATGTGCATAGCCGGGAAGAAGAAGGCTTTTATGTGTTGGAAGGAGAAATAACGTTTCAAATCGGCGCTGATCGAGTCGTACTGAAGGCGGGATCGTTCGCCAACATGCCGGTCGGGTTGCCGCATTCCTTCAAGAATGAAAGCTCTCAACCAGCGAAGATGCTGATCTCAGTCGCCCCTGCGGGACTTGAGCAGATGTTCTTCGAATTTGGTGCACCACTCCCCGAAGGCGCGACGATGGCCGTCCCGCCATCCCGAGAAGAAATCGAGAAGCTGCTGACTATTGCTCCGAGGTACGGCATCCAGATGCTGCTGCCCGAGCATTGATCAGCGCCGGAGCAGGAGGCCTCATGGCAACCGAGAAGGAAAAGATGCTGGCGGGTGAACTGTATGACCCGCTCGATCCCGTACTCGTGCAAGAACGCGAGCGAGCCAGAGACCTCTGCCAGGACTTGAATGCCACTCGTGAACGAGACCACGAGCTTCGCCGCTCGTTGTTGCAGCAAATGTTCGCTCAGGGCGGTGATTCGGTCTGGATGCAGCCGCCGTTCTTCTGCGACTACGGTTCAAACATCTTTCTCGGACGACGCTGTTTCTTCAACTTCAACTGTGTCGTGCTGGATGTCTGCAAAGTCACAATTGGTGACTTCTCCCTCTTCGGCCCGGCGGTGCAGATCTATACCGCAACGCATCCCATGAACGCCGAACTGCGACGCTCTCAGGAGTTCGCTAAGCCGATTGAAATCGGCTCGAACGTCTGGGTCGGCGGCGGTGCGATCATCTGCCCCGGAGTGAAAATCGGCTCCAAGTGCGTCATCGGCGCTGGCAGCGTCGTGACCAAAGATATTCCTGATGGTGTCTTCGCCGCCGGAAACCCTTGCCGAGTCATTCGCGAGATCACGGAATAGGCATCGCGAGCAAGGTTATCAGGAAGATCTCACGCGAAGGCGCGGAGCCGCGAAGAAAGCTTCAATCCTTCGCGGCTCCGCGCCTTCGCGTGAAATGAAATCCAGTTCCAGAGGGCTTCGAGTTCACTGCGAGACAGCATCAAGAACTCGGCGCTCCACAGCTATCGGTCGATCTCGCCCATCACGATGTCGAGAGAACCGACGATCGCCGGGATGTCGGCCAGCAGAACGCCTTCGCACATGGGCTCTGTGATGGAGAGATTGCAGAAGCAGGAACTCTTCGCGCGGGCTCGGTAGGGGTTCGCGTCGCCGTTGCCGACGAAGTAGAAGCCCATCGCGCCGCGGGGAGCTTCGGTTTCGAGGTAGACCTCGTTCTTCGGCAGCTTGGTGGTCATCTTGTGCGGCATGCGGTACGTGCCAGTGGTCGTGGGGTACTTGGCCATCGCCTGACGCACCAGACTGATCGACTGGACGACTTCCATCATGCGGACGTAGAAGCGGCACCAATTATCGCCCAGCAACGCTTCGTTCGGAGCTTCCTTGAACGGCGCCACCGGAATCTGGAAGTTGTAGCCTTGATACATGCGGGTATAGAACGGATCGCCGTCGCGACGCAGGTCCCAATCGACACCGCTACCACGCAACACCGGTCCGGTGCAGCCGTAGTCCATCGCCATCTCTTTAGTGAGGACGCCCAAGCCAGCCGTACGCTTGATGAAGATATGATTGCGCGTCAGCAGCGTGTGATACTCACTGATACGCTTCTCCAGCCAGTCGAGGAACAGCGTGCAGGCTTCCATCCACGACAGCTTGGTATTCGGACTCTTGCCGATCAGCGCTGCGAGACCTGGCGGAATCGGAATCTGATTCGGCAGATCGTGAGTCACGCCACCAACGGTGATGTAGCTGTAGGTCAGCCGTGCGCCGCAAACCTCTTCGAAGAGGTCCAGAATGATTTCACGTTCGCGGAAGGCGTACAGGAACGGGCTGAACGTGCCCAAGTCCAAACCGTAGGCGCCCATGCCCACGAGGTGGCTGGCGACTCGGTTCAGTTCGCCAATCATCACGCGCAGACAGTTGGCTTTCTCCGGCACTTCCATGCCCAGCAGCTTTTCGGCCGCCAGCGCCATGCCAAGGTTCATATTCATGGCGGCGAGATAGTCCATGCGGTCCGTGTACGGCACCCATTGGACTGGAGTCAGGTTCTCACCAATCTTCTCGGCACAGCGATGCAGGTAACCGATGAACGGAGTGACCTCGTAGCAGATTTCGCCGTCGGTACGGAGCAGCAGACGCAATACGCCGTGCGTACTAGGGTGTTGCGGGCCCATGTTCACCAACATTTCGTCGGTGCGAACATCGAACTCAACAACGCGAGGATCTTCAATTGTCAGCGACATGGAGAGAGTCCGCCGTGCTCAAAAAAGGTAGCCAGAGTGATCGGTCGTGCTGAAACTGCGAACGCTTACTTGCCGCGAATCCCCTGGAATTCCAGCGGAAACTCATAGTCTTTGCGGAGCGGATGACCGACCCAGTCATCATCGCACAGGATGCGTGTGTGATTGGGATGGCCGAGAAACTTCACTCCCACCAGGTCGTAGCATTCGCGTTCGTGCCAGTTGGCGATGCCCCAGACGCCAGACACGGACGGAACCTCGGGCAATTCACCGGCCTTGTCGTTCTGCCAGCGCGGCAGAATGACCTTCAGCGTGATCTTGTGTTTGTGGGTGTAGCTGGAGAGGTGATAGACCACCTCAACATGCGGCTGATGCCCGAAGTTCTTCTGCTTCGCGGCGTCCGGCTCGAAGTAGTCCACGCCCGTCAGGTCGTTGAGATGCTCCATGAGCAGCCGTGAATCGGTCTTCGCAAACCGGCAGACGTCGACAATCGCGCTGGGGCTCACTTCGACCCAGGGATCAATCGCCTGCATGTTTCCACCGGTGATCTTGTCACCGAACCGTTCTTGCAGCAGAGCCTGAATTTGCTCAGCGGTCATTCCACTATCCACAGCTTGGGGAACATTCTCGAACACACGGAGCCAGGAAACCTCTTCCAAAGCTCAAACGAACAGCGGCAACTCAGGTCGCTTCTGTCACCGCCGCGACTGCGGCAGCACCCTTGCGACGATGGCTGGGCATCACCTTCACCCATTCCAGATCGCCGCGTTTCCACACGTAGGCAAAGCCCACGAGCAGCACGCCGAAGAACACCAGGATGTCAGCGAAGGCAAACCAGCCGAACTGCAGCGCGGTTGCCGCCGAGATCGCTTCCGAGGCGGGCAAGCTTCCAGCAGGCTGATTCAGCACTTTCTCGGTGATCATCAACCGCGCTGATTCTGCCAATCGCGTATCCGTCAACTGCATGAAGTTGCCATAGATCGTCGACCACGGGAAGAAGAACGCAACTTCCACGTCGAACACGATGAATAACAAAGCAACCGTATAAAACCGCAAGTCGAACTGAATGAAGCTCGATCCGATGGTAGCTTCACCGCACTCGTAAACAGAATCCTTCTGCGGCGTCGGCAGCGTCGGACGGAGCAGCTTGCCAAGGATCATCGGGGCGGCCACAAGGCCCACACCGGCCAAGGTGAACAGCACAAAATGGAATACAAGGTCTGTCATATTCGTCCGAGTTCGTGATATCCGTTTTCAGTTCGTGCCGTTTCCCACCGTCCCGGCGGAAACCTCGTTGCTCAACCCACTAACTTAATTCTGGCGGAGCATGGAACATGTCCGGCGCGATGGGTTGCCGCCCGGCGAACCCGGCATCCAGTTCATGCCAGTGCTCGATATCGTTCTCGCCCAGCTTCCAG
>CAYLTY010000008.1:0-74981 GCA_964386705.1 uncultured Planctomycetaceae bacterium | reverse complement strand
CGAGTTCTTGAAGCATCCGGGTTTGCATATCGTCAATATCTGCACTCCGAGCGGCGCTCATATGGACCCCGCCGTCGCGGCCGCCAAGGCCGGCAAGCACGTCGTGGTCGAGAAGCCGCTGGAAGTCACGCTGAAGCGCTGCGACGCAATCATCAAGCAGTGCAAGGCGTCCAATGTCAAACTCTGCACGATCTTCCCGTCGCGCTTCAGCCCGGCGAACATCGCGCTGAAAGAGGCGATTCAGGAAAAACGCTTCGGCAAGATCACGCTGGGCGACACCAACGTGAAGTGGTTCCGCGACCAGAAGTACTACGATCAAGGCGGCTGGCGCGGCACGTTCGCTCTGGACGGCGGCGGATCGTACATGAACCAGGGCATTCACAACGTTGACCTGCTGTATTGGCTGATGGGCGAGGTCGATGAAGTGTCGGCTTACACCGCCACGCTCGGTCACGAACGCATCGAAGTTGAAGACGTCGGTGTCGCGGCCGTGAAGTTCAAGAGCGGTGCTCTGGGCGTCATTCAAACCACGACGACCGCATTCCCCGGATTGCTGAAGCAGGTCTCTATTCACGGCACCAAGGGTTCGGCCACCGTCGAGCAGGATGAAGTGATCAAGTGGGAATTCGCCACGAGTTCCCCCAAGGATCGCGCCGTGCGTGACAAGCTGATGCGCAAAGACGACGACGATCTGATGATGCCGATGTCCGGCGGAGCGACTGATCCAAAGGCGATCTCGCACATCGGTCATCGCGAGCAGTTGAAGGACTTCATCAAGTCCATCGAAACTGGCCGCAAGCCGCTGGTGGATGGCGAAGAAGGCCGCCGCAGCGTCGAGATCATCCTGGCGATCTACAAGTCCTCATGGACCAACAAGCCAGTGAAGCTGCCGCTGGCCGCCGATCCGACCTACCCGCCCTCTGCTGGCACCAAGAACGCTGCTGCTGCACCCGCCGCCGCTGCCAAGCCAGAAAAGAAGGCTGCGACTAAGAAGAAGTAATGCTTCACGCTGGGCATCAAGTCTGCTGATCGCGCAACAAAAAGGCGTCGAGATCCATCCGATTTCGACGCCTCTTTTATTTGAGTCATGCGAACAAGCTCGCAAGCGGCAGCAAAATGTTTAACCGCCACGCCAACGGCGCGCGCACGCCGTTGGCGTAGGAGTTAAACGTCGGAGCTAGTTCGTTTCCTCAATGACGTGCAGCTTGTCGATCGCTGGTGACTTGAGTTCGGTCTTCGCGCCACTGGGCCAGGCCACTGTGATCTGCTCAACCTCATGATCCTTACCCAACCCGAACGTGAGTGGCAGTTCGACCTGAGACAGATAGCTGCGAGTGGGCATCACCTGCTGATGCAGAGTGCGACCGCCGACAGTGACTGAAACCTGCGCCCCGATGGCATCACGATTGGACTTCTTGCCCGTCAGTTTCAGGCGCAGCCAGTGATGCCCGAGCTTCTGGTCGTTACGCAACAGTTTGGGGGATCGGCCCGTGGCCGCAACCAGCAGGTCTAAGTCACCATCGTTATCGATGTCCGCAAAAGCAGCTCCGCGACCCACTGTGGGCTCGAAGAACTTTTCACCACATTCTTTGGTGGTGAGCGGACAAAACTCAGTTCCATGCTCGGCACCGCAGTTCCAGAACAGGTGCGGTGACTGCTCGTAATGCTGGCTCTTCTGAACCCGGTTGATCTCCTCTTCGAGGTGTCCATTGGCCTCAAACAGGTCCAGACGCCCATCCAGGTCGATATCCAGGAAGCACACACCGAACTTCAATTCCAGCCGCGATGTTGGTCCCAATCCCGTTGACACCGCCTCGTCGGAGAAGTGCAGCGACGAATCAGGAGCGACATACAGAGCTGTCATTTCATTCGAGAAATTGCCAATGGCGAGTCCGATCGCCTGATCGTTCCGGAAGTGAGCACTGTCGATACCCATCGCACCGCGAGCCGCGCCAGACATGTCGAACGCAATGCCAGACTCAACACCAATCTCTTTGAACTTGCCACCGTGCTGATTGTGGAACAGGAAGTTCTGCACCGTGTCATTAGCCACAACGACATCCATCCATCCGTCGCTGTCCAGATCCGCAAACGTCAGGCCCAGCGATTTCGCTGCAGGCACTCCCGTGTTGGGATTCTTTACCTGCAGTCCGGCGGACTCGGCAACTTCCGTGAACTTGCCATTGCCTTCGTTGCGGTAGAGGTATGGAAATGTGCCCTCAAACGGCTGCGGACGCCCATAAGCTCGCTCATTACCACCCAGCAACTGGAACTTCTGCGCGAGGTCGAACTCCTTCGTCCATTTGATGTAGTTCAGGACGAACAGGTCGAGATCGCCGTCGTTGTCGTAGTCAAACCAGCCAGCACCGGTAGACCACTGCGAAGCGTCACCTGCGACACCGGCAACTTCCGTCACGTCCACGAACTTCTTCTCGCCCGTGTTGCGAAACAGGCGATTCAAACCCACCGAAGTGATGAAGACATCGACATGTCCGTCGTTGTCGTAGTCACCCACTGCGACGCCCATTCCATACTGAGACACCCCTAGTCCACTCTCGGCGGACACATCGACAAACTGGCCGCCGTCGTTGCGGTAGAGCTTGTGAGTGGCAGGTTCGGCGGCTTCGCGCTTATCCCACGGCCAGCGCTGTGAATTGATCATCAGCAGATCCTGATCTCCGTCGCTGTCGTAGTCGAAGAAGGCACAACCGCCGCCCATGGTTTCAGGCAGCAGCTTCTCGCCAGCAGCGCCGCTCTCGTGCTTGAAGTTCACACCGGCGGATTGAGCGATCTCGGTGAACGGTACCGAGGGAAGTTCCAGCGGCACCTTCTCCCGGAGGGGGACTTCTTTCAGCTTCGTTTCGACAATGTCCGGCCCGCCTTGGCGCTTCCCGAGCACATACCAGCCACCAACGGCGGCTACGACCAGCAGGGCGATCACAACGATGGACCACTTCAAGGCCACACCAATGACGGCATCATCTCGTTCCAGATCGTCCTGCGCAGGATCGGAAGCATTCATCTGCGATTCCTCGAGAGGGAACTACGTGAGAGCAGCGAGAGTTGCTGAACGTCACGTTCGACGTGAAATGTGAGCGGAAGAAGTTACGGGCGAAACCCGCCGCGCACCACGGAACAGGTAATGACGGAAAACAAAAAAAGCAGAAGATGTCAGAGAAGCCATGACCCCGAACATCGACGCGAACAGAAATCGCGGTTGTTGGGAGGAAGATCCAGAAAGTCGAGTGAGCCGCAGCACGGATGAGCCGCGCGAGGCCTGGAGCTACGTCAGTCCGGCAATCGGAATCCATTCGGCGGCGACGCGGGAAACTTCACCCGGCGTGCCTTGAGCGATGCGCAGATCGCCGACGTGGAAGAGCGTGTGCATGATGGTGGCGATGAGATGCTTGATCTCGACGGGTTCCGTGCGCGGCTCGCCCGCATCGCGCGTGGACTGGCCGATGACCTGTCCCATTTTCAGGCCGCCGCCGTAGAGCATCAGTGGCGCTAAACCGCCCCAGTGGTCTCGACCGCCCCGGCTATTAATACGCGGTGTGCGACCCATCTCTCCGCAACAAACCAGCAAGATTTTTTCGCCGAGGCCGCGGGCTTCGCAATCTTCAATGAACGCGGACACAGCATGGTCGAATGGCGTTCCCATATAGCGCATGCCCTCTTCGACCGTCGCGTTGTTCACATCCGCGTGCATATCCCACACGAAATTTGTTGTGACCGTGACGAACCCTGCACCGCGTTCACACAACCTTCGCGACAGCAACAGCAGCTTGCCGAGCGACTTCGCGTTGTCGACATAGTTCTTGTAGTTGTTCCAGTGGCGGCTGATGTCCTGAGGCTTGAGCAGCGGCGCGGTGTCGTAGCGGGAAACCGTCGCGGGATCCTCCTTCTTCAAGTCGAACGCATCCGCCACACCACCCAAGATGGTTGAGAACGCCTGCTCGCGGACTTTGTCGAGCGGTGCTTTGTCTCCAAACTTGTCGAAAGCCCACTTCACCTGATCGAGACCACTCAGCAAGAGCTTGCGATCGTCGAGCCGATCTTGAGGCACCCGCATCCGCAGGTTCTCCTGCGCTTCGCCGCCAGTACCGGGAACGAAGGGTGCGAAGACGTTGCCGAAAGAACCGGTCTGACTGAAGTTACCGAATGCCGCTGTTCCGGGCTGAGTGGTTGCGTCCACGGCCTGCGGAAACAGCGCGACGTTCGTCGGCATGCCATTCGTCGGGTTGTTCGATCCGACAATGCGTGAGTACAGAGAACCCAGATTCGCATTGAAGCTGTCACGCCCCACGATCGGCTTGATGTCGTGATTGCCATCGCCAGTGCGGAACGAACGTACGATCGAGAACTTGTCGGCCAGAGCGGCCAGCTTCGGCATGGTTCCGCCGAACGTGATCCCCGGCAGCTTGGTGGCCAGTTCTCCTGTCGCACTGCGAATCTCGGACGGAGCTGTCATTTTCGGATCGAACAGCTCAACCTGCGACGGGCCTCCATGCATGAACAGGAAGATAATCGACTTGCCCGTCGTCAAAGGGTTTCCGGTGGCTCCCGAAGCCTGCGACGCCAGCAGATCCGCGAGCGTCAGTCCACCCAGCGCGAGACCGCCGACCTGCAGAAAGTCCCTGCGTCCGCCGCGTGAACTCAGATCACCAATCGTCAGCATGGCTCGGCTCCGAGCAGGTGCATCGATCGAAACGCGCGTCCCGAAAATGAGAACTGTCTAGTCGTAATCGGCCGGTTGGACAGTATTCAAGAGCGAGAAGCCCCGGCGCCGGTTTTCGCGCAGGATCGGCAGGATTACACTCCGGGCGTCCTACTCTGACGGGCGGCTCGGGCCCGGACACAACACTGCTAACGCACAGGAGATATTCGCATGGCTTCCGCGAACCCGTTCGGCGCTGAAGGAACACTCAAGACGAAGAGCGGTGACTACAAAATCTTTCGGCTGCGGAAGTTGATCGACGACCGGATTGGCGACATCGAAACGCTCCCCTATTCGATCCGCGTGCTGCTGGAAGCGTGCCTGCGTAATGTCGATGGCTTCATCGTGAACGATTTCGATGTGAAGGAACTCGCGCACTGGACGGCCAAGCCGAAGGAAGTCGAGATCCCCTTCATGCCCGGTCGCGTTGTGCTGCAGGACTTCACCGGTGTTCCGGCCGTCGTCGACCTCGCGGCGCTGCGAGCGGCGATGGTTCGCATGGGCGGCGACCCCAAGAAGATCAATCCGCTGGTACCGTGCGATTTGGTCATCGACCACTCGGTGCAGGTTGACTCGTTCGGTACCGCAGGTGCCTTGCAAGAGAACATTGACCTCGAGTTCCAACGCAACGTCGAACGCTACAAGTTCCTGCGTTGGGGGCAGCAAGCCTTCAACAACTTCCGCGTCGTGCCACCGGCTACTGGCATCGTGCATCAGGTCAATCTGGAATACCTCGCGAAGGGCGTGTTGACCAAGGACGGCGTGGCGTTTCCGGACTCGCTGGTCGGTACCGATTCGCACACCACCATGATCAACGGTCTGGGCGTTGTGGGTTGGGGTGTCGGTGGTATCGAGGCTGAGGCTGTGATGCTCGGCCAGCCTATTTATATGTTGACTCCCGAAGTCGTCGGCTTTGAATTGAAGGGTTCTGTCCGTGAAGGCGTGACGGCGACCGATCTGGTGCTCACCGTCACTCAGATGCTGCGTAAGCACGGTGTGGTCGGGAAGTTCGTGGAGTTCTTTGGGCACGGCCTGGAGCACATGTCGCTTGCCGATCGCGCGACCATTGCCAACATGGCTCCGGAATACGGCGCAACGATGGGCTTCTTCCCCGTTGACGATGAGACCTTGAACTACATGCGCCGCACCGGTCGCACTGAGAACGAAGTGGATCTCGTCGAGCGGTACTACAAAGAACAAGGCCTGTTCCGCACGTCGGCATCACCAACTCCGCGCTTCAGCAGCACGCTGTTCCTGGATCTCGCGACTGTCGAACCGTCGCTGGCTGGTCCGAAGCGGCCTCAAGATCGCGTGTTGCTCAAGGACATGCAGAGCACGTGGCGCGATCAGCTCTCAAAGGGTTTCAACCGCACGGGCGCGAGCCCAACGGTTAAGGTGAACGATGCCAGCAACAGCACGATTACCGACGGTGCTGTCGTGATTGCAGCCATCACCAGTTGCACCAACACCAGCAACCCCAGCGTCCTGATGGCGGCCGGATTGCTGGCTCGCAATGCGGTGAAGAAGGGACTCAGCAGCAAGCCGTGGGTGAAGACCAGCTTGGCCCCAGGAAGCCGCGTTGTGACTGATTACCTGAGTAAGTCAGGACTCGACACGTATCTCAACAAACTGGGTTTCAACACGGTAGGTTACGGGTGCACGACGTGCATCGGTAACAGCGGACCGTTGCCAGACGCGGTTTCAAAGGCCGTCAGCGAAGGCGACTTGGTGGCATCGGCTGTGTTGTCCGGCAACCGCAATTTCGAAGGTCGAGTCAATCCGCAGGTGAAGGCGAACTATCTCGCCAGCCCACCGCTGGTCGTGGCTTATGCCATCGCCGGAACGACGGACATCGACCTGACCAACGATCCGCTGGGCAAGGGCAGCGATGGCAAGGACGTCTATCTGAAAGACATTTGGCCGACCCAAGCGGAAGTCGCCAAGACCATCGACGAATCCATGTCTCCGGAGACGTACCTCAGAGAGTACGGCCAAGCGACTAACGGCACCGTTGAATGGCAATCCATTCCGAGTTCAACGGGCGATCTCTATGAGTGGGATCTCGCCAGCACCTACATCCAAGAGCCGCCGTTCTTCGTCGACATGCCGGTGACTCCCGCCCCGATTAAGTCGATCAACAATGCACGCTGCCTGGTGTCGGTGGCTGACTCGGTCACGACCGACCACATCAGCCCCGCAGGCTCCATCAAGAAAGATTCGCCCGCTGGCAAGTTCTTGCTGGATAGCGGAGTACCCGTGTCTGACTTCAATCAGTACGGAGCTCGCCGTGGTAACGACCGCGTGATGACGCGCGGCACCTTCGCGAACATCCGCTTGAAGAATCTGCTCGCTCCGGGCACCGAAGGTGGAGTGACGAAGTACCTGCCAACGGGCGAGGTCATGTCGATCTACGACGCATCGGTTAAGTACAAGGCGACGCAGACTCCGCTGGTCGTGCTGGCCGGTGCTGAATACGGCACCGGTTCATCACGCGACTGGGCGGCGAAGGGGACTTATCTGCTTGGCATTCGCGCGGTGATCGCCACTTCGTTTGAACGCATCCATCGTTCGAACCTCGTGGGTATGGGCGTGTTACCGTTGCAATTCCGCGAAGGCGAGAACCGCGATTCCCTGGATCTCGATGGTACCGAAGTCTTTGAATTTGCTCTCGATGACAGTCTGAAGCCGCGCCAAGCGATTGAAGTCACCGCGAAGAAGGCGGACGGCAGCGAAGTGCATTTCGTGACCACGTGCCGCATCGATACGCCGGTCGAAGTGAAGTACTACCGCAACGGCGGCATCCTGCACACGGTCTTGCGAGACCTCGCCAAGAGCTGATTGGTAAGTACAAGCAGCACAGTTGAATCACCAGCAATGGGTTCAACTGTCGCATGCTTGCAAATGTGCACTCATAATCGCATTATCGTTGCTCTGTGGCCGTCATCCGTTGGGCCATCTTGTCTGGTGAATCCATCAACAGGAGTAACGTATGAAGTTGCGCAATGTGTCCGTGGCAGCGTTGGTTCTAGCTGGTTTGATGATCGGCGCTCAGGTGAATTCACCGTCGAGCCTCGCTCAGGAAAAGACCGCTGAAACAAAGGCGGAAGCCAAAGTTGCCAAGAAGGCCGAAGGTCGAGTGCCGCAGTACTATGGCCAGGTCGGCATCAGCGATGAACAGAAGAAAAAGATCTACACGATCCAGGGCGGTTACGAAGACAAGATCGCGGCTCTGAGGAAAGAGATCGCCGCGCTGGAAGAAAAGCGGGACGACGAGGTGAAGGGCGTCCTAACCGCCGATCAACAGAAGAAACTCGCCGAGTTGCAGGAAGCTGGCAAGAAGAAGGCCGCTGAAACTCGCACGAAGAAGAAGCCTGAAGCGAGCGAGAAGAGCTCGAGCTCCGACGCCAAATCGTAACTCGCTTCGTCCATGAATCTGGACCCATCAACGGTTCGAGCAACTCTAGTTGCTCGAACCGTTTTCGTTTGGTGAGTCGAAAAGCCACTGCTTTTAACATTCACTTGGAGACCTGATTGTCCGCCCTACGACTTGTTGCCAGAAACCGCTCTCCGCAAGGGTTCGCTCAGTTCCTATTCTTTGACGGTTCGGAGTCTTCTTCGTCGGTCAGTTGAGCGTGGACTTTATGAATCGCACGGATGTCATTGTGTTGGGCGGCGGGATTGTGGGTCTGGCGACGGCGTATCGGCTGTCTCAACGATACCCGGACAAGTCCATTCGGCTCATCGAGAAAGAAGCGTCGCTGGCGTTTCATCAGACCGGCCGTAACTCGGGCGTGTTGCACTCGGGCATCTACTACAAGCCCAGCACTCTGCGAGCCAAGAACTGCCGCACGGGCAAGCAGGCCATGGAGCAGTTCTGCGCCGAACAGAACATCGCCTACGAGATCTGCGGCAAGGTCATTGTCGCGGTGGACGATTCCGAGATTCCAAATCTGGAAAAGATCTTAGAACGCGGTCAGGCGAACGGCGTGAGCTGCGCCATGATCGGTGCCGAGCGGTTGAAGGAAATTGAGCCGCACGTCGCCGGGATCCGCGCGATTCACGTGCCTGAAGCAGGCATCGTGGACTACGTCGGCGTCTGCCTGAAGCTGGGAGAACTGCTGCAACAACACGGCGCGGACGTGCGGCTCTCCACGAAGGTGATCGGCTTGCGGACAGGAACAGACGAAGTCGTCGTGCAGACCAATCAAGGTGACTTTGCGACCTCATACGTGGTGAACTGCACCGGCCTGCATGCGGACCGTGTCACTAGCATGAGCGGTCAGCGGCCCGAGGCGCAGGTCGTGCCATTTCGCGGTGAGTATTTTGAACTGAAGCCCGATGCTCAGCACCTGTGCCGCGCCTTGATCTATCCCGTCCCCGATCCGAAGTTCCCGTTCCTCGGCGTGCACTTCACGAAGCTGGTCAAGGGCGGCGTTGAGTGCGGTCCGAACGCGGTGCTGGCGTTCGCTCGCGAGGGCTACACGAAGCGCGACATCAACCTTCGCGATTTGGTGGAATCGTTGACCTATGTGGGCTTCCTGCGAATGGCGTCGCGCCATTGGCGAACTGGGTGCCATGAGATGTGGCGATCCTTCAGCAAGCAGGCGTTCGTGAAAGCTCTCCAGCGATTGATCCCTGAGATTCGATCAGAACAACTGGAACACGCGCCGGCTGGCGTACGCGCTCAGGCGCTGGGCCGCGACGGTAACCTGCTCGACGATTTCTTGATTCAGGACACTTCGCGCGTTGTGAACGTCGGCAATGCACCGTCACCGGCAGCCACCGCCGCGCTGAACGTTGGCAATCTGATCGTGGACCGCCTGGCAACGAAGTTCTGATCACTTTCGTATGCAACACGAATGAGATCTCACGCGAAGGCGCGGAGCCGCGAAGTTATTGACTTCTTTTCTTCGCGGCTCCGCGCCTTCGCGTGAGACTTCTGCTTGATCAAGCGGCGCCTTCAGAGAATCAGCATCGCGTCGCCATAGCTGTAGAAGCGGTAGCCTTCGTCGATCGCGGTTTGATACGCGTGGCGAATGAAGTCATGACCTGCCAACGTGCTGACCAGCACGAGCAGCGTAGACTTCGGCAGATGAAAATTGGTCAGCAGGCAATCGACCGTGCGGAACTGGTACGGCGGTCGAATGAAGAGCCGCGTGTGCCCGCTCCACGGTTCGAGCGTTCCTGACTGGCTGGCCGATTCCAAAGTCCTCACAGACGTTGTTCCGATCACCACAACTCGCCGGCCGCGAGCTTTGGCCGCACGGATCTGCTGCACGGCTTCAGCACTGACTTCGCACCACTCCGAGTGCATCTGATGCTCGGACAGTTTCTCAACGGCAATCGGCTTGAAGGTGCCAATGCCGACGTGCAAGGTCACACGCGCGATCTCGACACCTGCTGCTCGACAACGAGCGAGCAACTCGGGCGTGAAGTGCAGACCGGCGGTCGGAGCAGCAATCGAACCGAGTCGCTCCGAATAGGTCGTCTGATAGCGTTCCCAGTCGGTGGCATCCGCCACCTTGCGCTGCATGTACGGTGGCAACGGTAAGGTTCCATACTGCTGCAACACGACTTCTGCCGGTTCCGTCTGAGAGGGCACTGCATCCCAGACCCCTTCATCCGATCGCTGCACTAATCGCAGTTCCAGCGGCGGCAGGTCTGACGCATGATGAATCGATGCGACCGAGATCGTCTCTCCCGGCTGCAACTTGCCGCGCGTTTGAGCGATCAACTGCCACACGCCGTCCGGCGTAGAAGAAAGAAACAGTCCTTCCCACTTGCCGCCCGTTGCCGATCGAGTTCCCAGCAATCTGGCTGGCAGAACTCGTGTGTCATTGAGCACCAGACAATCGCCCGGTTTCAGGAACGAGGGCAGGTCCGCAACGGTCTTGTGCTGGATCGACTGCGTCGCACGATCCAGGACCAGTAACCGAGCCTGATCCCGCTGTTCGGCAGGCTGCTTCGCGATCAAATGCTCAGGCAGATGATAGTCGTAGGCCGAAAGATCATCGGAAGACGTCACATCCATCACCACATGCCTGAGCTGACAAACCCAACGAAAAAAGCCCTGTCCGATTGCGTCGGACAGGGCTTAGGCACCCCTACGGGGATTCGAACCCCGGTCTAAGGAATGAGAATCCTTTATCCTGGGCCTCTAGACGATAGGGGCAAACAAGTTCGGGAGGACCTCGGGAGAGATCCTTCCGATGTGCAACACCCAGGTGCGACACGGGCGAGATGTTGGCGTGTGAATCAGGCCGATGCAAGCAAACGGCCTGTGAGGTAGATGCCCTACGGCGAGCAGTGAGATCACCGCATCAACGAGCGGCTGCAACGCTGGCCGCATTGGCTACAGCGCCAACCACCAATCTTGATCGACACGAAGACCCAGACGATGGACCACAGCCCTAACGTGCACAGTGTGAGGAACAGGTGCAGCAGGTGATTTGTGCCAGGCCGTCTGATCGCGACCTGCTTCTTGCACGCCTTACAAAACCCCGTCGCCTCTTGCATCGCCATGTTGTAGCCCTCTTAGGTGTGATAGTGAAAACGTGGCACCTAGATACCGGATGTCACTAGCACGTTCAATCGCGCCCCAAAACGGCGGCGGTATGCCGGGAGGCACCTATGCGTGACGGCGCCCCATCGCGGCGACTTTGGGGCGCGACAGCGGGCGGGGAGGCGACCAGCGGCGCGACGGGCAACGGGTCCTTTCCGGCCATCGCGCGCCGTTGCCCCGTTGGGAAGTATCACAAAACAACACACACTTTCTTTCGCGCGCGGCGTGTGGCCGAACTGTGAGCGTGCCAGGGGCAGAATCGGCTCAGTAAAGCTCGGGTTCCTCAATGAGCAACCGCTCAAGCGCCAGCTTCACCTGGCGAAGCTGGTATCCGATGGTCCCAGGGTAGACGCCGAGTTCTTCCGCTCGTTGACGCCAGCTGTGGCCGTACTTCTTCACCAGCAGGAATGTGGCGATGAACCGCATGGGTACGCGCTGCAGCTGTTCGAGCCTTTTGAGCGCGGCGGTTCCGCGATCTTCACGCGCAGTTTCGAGCGGTTCGCCATTCTCGCGAAAAACCATTTGAGCGCGGGCCTATAGGGTGAAGAACGACGAACAGCGGGGGCAAGGATGCCCTCGGCTGCCTCACTGTACAGAGTGGATGCTCTCAGGTGGGGCGGCATTGTTCGTTGGATCGCCTTTTCGTGGAAGCCCTGATGACCGAGGTCACTCCGCCAGCGCGCCTGTTCGCCCAAACGCCGCAATCCTCCGCTGCGCCGCTCGGTACCATCAACGTTGTGATGACGGTCGATGAGCACGAGGCGTGGCTGGCGGAGCGATTCGGACCGGCCACGGTCGCGACGAACCTGCCCACATGGAAGCAGCGGCTGCTGTCGTGGGAGCATCAAGGGCTCACGGTCAACGTCCTGGTCTGGACCGTGCTGGGCTGCCTGATGCAGCGAGTCGTCGGCACCGTGAATCAAGAGCAGCTACTCGAATCGCTCACGACGTTTGCCACGGCCTGCGGTTACGCCTCGCCTGGTGCGCTCTGCGTCGGTGCCTGGTGTGCGTTCAAGGCCGGACGGGAGAAGAGCCAATGAGGTACCGGTACCGACCTTCTCAACTCTCGGCGGTCTTACTTGCGTCGGCTTGTGCAGCTGGCTGCAAGGCGATGAACCTCGAACCGGGCACGCAGCTTCAGAGTTCGACCTTCGGTTTGAAGGTTTCGCCTGCAGCTCCGGACGGGACACCGATCGTGATTGGGTCTCACACCACGATCATCACCACGCCCCAACCGGCGGCGGCAGGTCCGAACCTCAATCGCTTCGAGGGCAAGGCCGGACTCTCTGGCGCGACTGTGAAAAGCACCGTGGCATCCGGCCCGGTCGGCGACCAACTCAACGCAGCCGGTGGAGCGGCTGCGGTTCTCTACCCTCCCGACGCGCCCGCTAACACAGCGGCGGGCGCTCCCCCGAGCCCAGCGCTCCCATCGTCCCCTGCACCGAAGCCAACGCAGCTCGGTGAACCCAGTGCGGATGAATGACTGGGCTCGGGGTGGGTTTCATCTCGTTCTGCGAAAGGATTCGCATGCGTAAATCGTTCTGTTTCTTGTGGCCGCTGGCCATGATCGTCTTCGGTCTGATCATGCTGAGCGGCTGCAGTTGCCCGCGTCAGTGCTGCGGCCCGGCGTGCTGCATGCCACCGACCTATATCGGTCCACCGTCAGCCGTCATCACGTGCCCTCAGCGGCGGTACTCTGAAGAGCAGTGGCAGTACCTCGACAAAGAGGGCTCGCCTCGCCAGATGGGCGATGCCGCGTTCCGTGAGCATCTCGGCTTGCAGAAACCGGCCGTCACCGAATGAGCGGCTTCACGCGGCAGATCAGTCTGCGCATGCTGGCGGGTATCATTCGCGGTATAGAGAGCGCGACCATCGCGACGATCTTCACCGAGACCATTCCCGCCATGCGCAAGACCGGCAACCCCTGGTGGGATGCTGATGCCGACGCCTGGCACATTCGGAAGCGGGCTCACACCACGGTGATGATTGGCGGAACCTACCAGGGTGCCGTCAACGGTCGCCGAGCGAAGCAGGACGGCCTTGGCTACCAGAACTTCGAGTCTTCTGGGCGTCGCTGGGGCCAGCGGCTCACACGCCTCGGATCTGCTCGCGCCAAGGGCAAGCGAGCGTCGATCGTTGAGCATGGTGGCCAGCTCTATCTCGACGTGCAGAAGGTCCGTGGTTTGTCGGTGACGTACATCGATCTCCGCACGAACCACCTCATCCCCTCACGGGAAGTCATCCCGTTCCTGGTGCAGGAACAGGAATCGAACACGCAGCAGCTCGCCAAGCAGGTGCAGTGGCGAGATTACGCGTTGAGCAACATCCGCGAGCTGCGGATGCAAGGCGACGTCTACCAGGTGCGTTTAGACGCCGTCGCCTCACAGCAACGAAGGGCAGCCTGATGACCAAATCCGAGGACCGTTGGTCGCTCACAGTCGGCAATTGGCTCGGCCTGGCCACGTTCGCCTTGACGCTCTTGTTCGCGTTGGGCGCTGCCTACAAGGGGCTTGCCGATGACGTGGCAGCAGCAAAGACGGATGCCGCAGTCACGCGCACCAAAGTCGAGCAGCTTAGCTCTGACTTCGGCGAGCTGAAGAAGGCTCTCAACGACCGCCGCTAACGCACGTCGATTCACACTTCCGGCGACGCAGGACGCGTTGCCGCCCAGACGAAGGATCGTCGATGACTTCCACACCGCTCGCGGTTATCAGCTCGTCACCAACGCGTGAGTCTCTCAGGCTCCTGGCCACGCTCGCCCTGGATGCTTACGACCGCCAGCGCAACTGGCCTGGCTGCGTCGTGAGGCACGTTGATGATGATGCCAGTGGCATGTCAGCCACGATCGTGGCTGATGCGTCGCGAATGGTGCTGTCGATTCGCGGGACCGAGCCGACAGACTGGCGCGACTGGAAGCGCGACGCGAACATTCGCCTGGTTCCCTACTACCACGGCGGACTCGTTCACAAAGGCTTCTGGACTGGTTGGGCAGCGTTGAGAAGCAAGGTCCGCCAGGCGGGCATGGAAGTTCGTGACGAGCTCGGCCCGGAAGCCCGGCCGTATCTCGTCGTCAACGGTCATTCGATGGGTGGTGGGGCGGGGACGCTCGCCGCTGAAGAGCTCGATGCCTGGCTGTGTGTCACATTCGGTTCGCCGCGTGTCGGGTGTGACTTCTTCGCTAAAGGTTTCGACCGCCGTCGACGCCATCGGCATCTGCGCGTGGTGCACGGCAACGACATCGTTCCGCGTTGCCCGTTCCCACTCCCGTACCGGCACTGCGGTGAGCTGGTCTATCTGGACCGCAAGCACCGCATCCTCGTTGACCCCAGCTTTTACACGGTCGGCGTCGATCGCGTGCTGGGGTTCCGCTTTGACCTCATTCGCGACCACCTGCTTTTGGGTGGTTATCTGGAGGCTCTTGCATGACTCTCGCCACTGTCCGATTCGGTGGCTTTGTTCCGATCGGCGACGAACGGATCACAGTCAACATCGAGATTGAAGTTGCGCCACCTTTCAGCATGGCGCAAGCGTCGGTGCTGGCCCAGATGGCTGCGTCTCAGTTCTGCCACGAAGTGCTCCCGACCGTTGAGCAGCTCCGACAGACTACCGCTGTCATCAACGATGCCATCGCGACGGAAGCCGCTCGGCTTGAGCGCGTGACGGCTGAGACCAACCAGGCTTACACCCGCGTGTGCGATCAGCTGGCGATGGCATACGACCGCATCGCCGCGTTGGAACGAGGAGCGGAGATCAACTCCGTCATCCTCAATGGCCACAACTTGTCAGACTCGATTCTCGTTGACCAGCTTCAAAGGCTGAAGTCATCCCACGAGGATCTTCAGCGACGAGTTGATGCTCACGGTTCAATGGTCAACAGCTACTCGAATTGGCGAACCGGTGCCGATTCCGTGTTCCTGTCGATCCAGCAACGCCTGGCTGCGCTGGAGACGCCAGAACCGGCGGCGAAGTCTCGAGCCAGAAAGAAGGCCACGGGGAAGAAGGCGGGGAAGTATCCCAAAACGACCGCTGGCGTCCTGAGCATGACCCGCAAGAAGCGGGGTGAATGATGCTGCCGCTCTGCATCACAGGCCACGCGGTGGACCGGCTGCGCGAGCGGTTTCCGCTCGGAACCGACGAAGACTGGAACCAATCCAAGGAACGGCTGCGAGGTCTCTACGCGCACTCCGTCCCGTTTGGTTGCCAGAAGGGTAATGGCGAGATCCGGGCCAGCGGTGACGTGTTCCTGGCGATCGTGATCGACGCGGGCCAGGTCGTCATCAAGACCGTGCTGACCAAAGAGCACGCGTTGAAGTCGGCCATGATCGCTGCCGAGTCCGTTCGACCGCCGATGACCAGGCGGCAGAAAGCGAGACGACGTCATGCGAGCGATGAACGTGCTGGCGATCGTGAAGGAGACGGAGAGGTTCGTGTTCCTCTACGACGACGACAGCGTCGCGACGCTGCTTAAGACGTTCGGCAAGTTCGCCGCAGATCCGTCGCTCAGCTTCACCTGGTACGACGCCGCGCTACTGAGCCAGAAGGTTCGGACGCTGCGCCAGCAAGCAGAAAGTGAAGGCCAATGAAGCCCAGGCGAGCCGTGGTGTTCGAAGCCAGCATTCACGCGGACACGGTTCCCGACCTGCTGGCCGCAATTACGGAGCTGCTCCTGGAACTGGAACTCAAAGGCCAGGTGGACTGCACCTTCGGCGGCAACTCCAGCGGCGGGCGTCTGGTTGCGGACATTGACCCCACCATCACTCATGAAGCCTACGTCGATGCGTTGATCGCTTCGATTGCTCCGGCGGAGTGATGTCCCTCTTCGAGGCCACGGATGGCGAAGAAGAAAGCAGCTCACAAGAGAGCCGCTGCGAAATCACGCAAACGGTCGTCGACGTCAGATCTGACGCCGGAGGCCTCGATTGCACCTGGCACGCTCACACCGTCGGCGGAGTCGTCAGAAGCGACGCCACCGGCCGCTGCTGCAGCGGCGTCACCACTGACGCCCAGGTCCCGCCGATCGTCGGCTCACAGCAAGCCGGCATCGCAGTCAAAACCGACGCCCGCGGATCCGTCGTCAAATGCGACGCCGATGGCCACCACGCCGCAACCGGAAGCCAGGCCAGCTCCGAAACCAAAGCGAGTGACGTCAGCCGACGCGTACGAGCGTCAGAAACAACGCTCAGCTGCGAATCAGTCGGAATCGTCACGCGCTGGCCGTGACATCGGCGAGCTGCCCGACATCGTCAATCCGGAACGTCGTGAGCTGTGTCGGTTCAACCTGGAGTTGTTCCTGGTCACGTTCTTCCCGGACTCGTTCTACATGGAACTGAGTCCGGATCACAAAGAGCTGATCGCGGCCATACAGCACAACATCCTGCACGGTGGTCTTGAGGCTTACGCACTGCCACGCGGCTCCGGCAAAACCACGATCTCCGAATGTGCCGTGATCTGGGCGTTGTGTTACGGCCACCGCAAGTTCATCGCGCTCATCGGAGCCTCGGCAGACGGTGCCAAAGAGTCCCTGCTCGCGATCAAGACGCACTTTGAAACCAATGACCTGCTGGCCGCTGACTTCCCCGAGGTCTGCTACCCCATCCTCAAGATGGAAGGCATCACGAACCGCTGCCGAGGCCAACTCTACAAGGGCGAGCGTACCCGCATGACGTGGAAGGATGCCGCCGTTGTCCTGCCCACGATCGCCGGAAGCGCGGCGTCTGGTTCGG
Source organism: uncultured Planctomycetaceae bacterium (assembly GCA_964386705.1). Lineage (GTDB taxonomy): Bacteria > Planctomycetota > Planctomycetia > Planctomycetales > Planctomycetaceae > AM-0621. The sequence goes on along the minus strand of CAYLTY010000008.1, from coordinate 57,979 downwards.
TGATTATGGCTCGCGGTATCACGGGCCGCATCCGAGGCATGAAGTATCTGCTGGTCGACGGCACTCCGATCCGACCTGACTTCGTGATGGTCGACGACCCACAGACCGAAGAATCCGCCGCGAGCGAGAAGGAAAACGATAAGCGGATCAAGGTGCTGAAGAAGGCCATCATCGGCCTGGCCGGACCGGGCAAGAAGATCGCGGGCATCATGCCCTGCACCGTGATCGAACCCGAAGACATGGCCGATCAGATCCTCGACCAGAGCAAGCACCCGGAATGGAACGGCCGTCGTGTTCCCGGCCTGAAAGCATTCCCGACGCGAATCGATCTCTGGGAGAAGTACGGCGAGCTGCGAGCCGAGTGCTTCCGCAGTGGCGACAAAGCGGCCAAAGCCGCGACGAAGTTCTACGCCGACAACCGGGCTGAGATGGACGCCGGGGGCAAGCCGTACTGGGAAGCTCGCTTCAATCCGGACGAACTGTCAGCCCTGCAGAACCTGATGAACTGGTGGCTGACAGATCCCGAGGGCTTCGCGGCTGAAGTGCAGCAACAGCCCATGCCGATCCACCAGGACGATACCGATCTGCTGTCTGCCGAAGACATCACGCTGAAGCAACACACCCAGGAGCGTGACATCGTGCCCCTGGCTGCTGATCGCATCACGGCCATGATCGACGTGGGCGAAAAGCTGCTCTGGTACTGCGTGATGGCCTGGTCGCCTCACTTCAGCGGATACGTGCTGCGCTACGGTACCTGGCCGGAACAACCGACTCTGAAGTTCAACAAACGCAGGCCGAAGAAGACGTTGGTTGACCATTATACCCAAGGCAAACGCAAGCCCTCGATTGATACCGCGACGCGCATGGGATTGGATGATTTGACCAACGAGCTGCTGGGAATGCGGTTCGAAAGTGAGTCCGGAATTCCAATCGGCATTCGGCGGCTGATGGTCGATGCCGGTGATCGTGACACGCTGGTGAAGCGGTTTGTCCGTGAACGTGCTGACGAACGCATCTTCGCTTCGTTCGGTCGAACTCCGCAGATCGGCGGACGCAAACTGCACGAGGGTAAGAAGGAGAAAGACAGCGACCGCATCGGCGATCACTGGCGAGTGAAGACGGACACCGAAGCCAAGATCCGGGTCGTCACATTTGATACCAACGTGTGGAAGAGCCGTGCCCATCAACGCCTGGCAACGGGGATCGAAGAACGCGGCTCGGTCAGCTTGTATCAACTCGATGCCTGGAAGCATGAGTTGTTTGCCGAACACCTGCGCTCCGAAACACGCAACCGCCTGGAGGTCAACGGCGAAGAGTGCAACGTGTGGAAGGAGAACGCGTCCAAAGACAACGACTACTTCGACACCTTCGTAGGCTGTCACGTCGGCGCCTCGATCGAGGGTTGTTCGATCTGGTCAAAGCCCAAACCCACCGGCAGCGGCAAGGCACGCAAGAAGCGGCGGGGGCCGATTAAGTCGAGGCCGCTATGAGTCGAGGCCGAAAGCCCAACTCGGCCAACCGCGACTACCAGGACAACGTGGTGCGCATCTCAGCGTGCCCCGAGTGTGGTTGCACGGACCGCAGCCACTACGAGCAACCTCAGTTGATCGAACGGCAAGCTGATCACGGCGCTGACCTGGTGGAAGTCATCGTGCTGCGTCGTTGTCAGTGCCTGGCGTGCGGGACGTTTCGAGTTGATCGTTGCCTTGAAGTTCGTCGGAGATCTCCCGCAGCTGCGAAACCACGTCGCCCGGCGAAACCACGATCGTCGACACCGCTCTAACGGGCCGCACTCGGAGCTGCTCAGAGAACAAACGCAGATCCTCAGCCACTCGCGCCGCAGCCAAAGACCAAGTCGCGAATCCTGCGCGGATTTCAGCCCAATACGATCCGGCCTGCAGGAAGAAGTGCTTGGAGATGCGTTTCGCCAGCCAGCTGTAGCTGTGGGACAACTCACGTTGAATTTCATCAGCCTTCCGGCGGTAGTAGCGGGCACGACCAGGCTTGCTGCGTTCGTACTTTCGAGCGAGGCCGTCAAGCCTTTGAATCTCCCGATCCAGCCGATCGCATTGGGCATCGGAGCGAAATGGGATGCCACCTCGAAATGCATGCAATCGAGATTCAGCTTCTCGATACGCGGCATTGAAACGTGATGCGTCCACGGTCATTGGTCACCAGTCCTTTGGGCTCTTCGCGACCTTATGTCCCTGTCAATTGCAGTGTCCTACTTAGCACCAGTTCGAAGCGTGACGCCGTACTTTCTACCTTCTTGATCGTGCCCGATGCAGAGGCACAGGTTTCCGACCGAAAACGTGATTCGGACCGTGATGGTGACGCTCGTGAAAAGCGGGGCATCCACTGTCAGCTGAACTTCCACCGTCGCCGAATCGTGGCGGTCGTACGCTCTGACTTTCATTTCCGGTAGACGCCCATCGGCACCTATCACGTCCTCAATCTCATCCAAGCTCAGCGCCAGGTAGCTGGCGACATCGGGTTCCAATTCGGGGAGTATCAAATAAGCCGTGCCATTCTCGCCGATGGGACCATTTGCCAGCGCGAGCGTCTTCGCATCTTTGGCATCCCGATACAGCCGCAGTCGCTTCGACCTGGCTAATTCTTCGCCCCAAATCGGCGTCGCTTCTTCTGGTTGGCTCATGTGCCCGCCTCCGAGTGATATTCAAGAATTGAATTTCCGCTGCTGAGGCGGATTTGTACCGGGCGTAACTTCCCGCCCGCTATGGCAGACCACTCAGCAGCAATCGCTCAGATCGAAGGCATCCTCAACTCGGGTGTAACACGCACCACGATTGATGGTGAAACCGTCGAGGTTGATCACGACAAGCTCCGCCAACGTCTGAAGGAACTGAAGGGTGAGGATTCTGCCCAACGGCCAAGGAGGCCGCGTGTCTCCCAGATGAAGATGGGGGGCTTCTGATGTATTACGACTCCACCGAGCAATTCATTGCTAGCTTCGCCGATCATGTAGCCCCAACAAAATTCGGGTACGACGCGACTCAGCCAAAGGCGAAGCGCCGAGCGCCCAGCGGTGTGATTCAGTCTGAGGATCTGGCCCTGGACTCCACAGGTCGCAGCCAGGTCAATTCGGACACGCTCGATCTCTACCGCAATTTCTCGGTGGCGTCATGGGCCATCCGGCGTCATCTGGACTACACCGCGACGTTCTCCTTCAAAGCGAAAACGAAGGACGAAGGCTTCAACACCGCGCTCGAAGAAATGATGGGAATCTGGCAGCGCAAGGATTACTGCGACGTCGCAGGCATCCATCCGTTCTACCGCATGTTGAGGCTGTATGAGGCGTGCTCGGTTTACTCGGGTGACGTGGGCTTCCTGAAATTGGATTGGGGCTCGTTGCAGGGCATCGAAGGCGACTGCATCCGCAATCCACTAGACGCGCAATCCGGTTGGTACGGAGCTGAGAACAAGCGTCGTTGGTCGCATGGCATCGAGGTCAACCGCTATGGCCGTCGCCTGAACTACGGCCTGTGGGCTCGCTACGGCAACGGGTACGAGTTCGATCAGGTGGCATCAGCGCGGGATTTTATCTTCCACGGCTTCTACCACCGCTTCAATCAGGGTCGCGGCGTCTCGCCACTCACCAGCGCCGTCAACGCGCTGAAGGATGTGTATGAGGGGCTCGATTACGCGCTGGCGAAGGTCAAAGTGAGCCAGCTCTTCGCCCTGGCCATCTATTCGGACCTCGATGACACCACGGGTGAGGTTTACGAGTCCGAACCGACGCCCACGGACATGGATGCCGATGGCGAGATCGAAGAAGGGGATGAAGAGCAGGCCGAACGATACTCGGTGAACCTGCACAATGGCCCCATCAAGTTGGAGTTGGAGAACAAAGACCGGGCCGAATTTCTGGAGAGTAAGAACCCGTCCACCGAGACGCTGAACTTCCTTCAGATGTGCCTGCAGATCGCGCTCAAGTCCCTCGACATTCCGTACAACTTCTGGGACGAGGCTTATACGAATTTCTTCGGGTCCAGAGCCGCATGGATGATTTATAATCGCTCGGCTCTGACCCGCCGCTTAGACCTGCAGGACGTGCTGCGCCAGATCACGGTCTGGTTGCTGACCGTCTGGCAGAAGAATGCCGCCCTCAAAACCGGTGCCTTGCGATTGGCTCTGCCGCGCGGCTGGACCATTGAGGACGTCAAGTTTGAGTGGGTTCCGCTCGGCATGCCGTGGTGGAAGCCCAACGAGGAACTGGACGCCGAGCTGAAGGCGATCGCCGCCGGGCTCAAAGACCCCTACACGGTCTGCAAAGAGCACGGCTTCGGCGACTTCGAAGACAACGTGCTGCAGATCAAGAAGGCACAAGCCTTCGCTGAGTCGCACGGTGTGCCGTTGTTCTTCGGTGTGAATCCACAGCCCAGACCCGAGGGCAAACCCAAGCGAAAGGCGGCAGTGTGACCACAACGACCCGTGCAGTTCCCGCTGAAGCCTTCCGATTCTCGACGCCGTTTCAATTCGCGAAGGGCGATGAGAAAGATCCGAGCATTCACCCGATCTCGGGCCTGGCCCGTTCCTCCGAAGCGATCAGCCACTGGTATTGGGGCCGAGTCGTGCACGACTTCGCGGGCATGAAGCCACGCGGCGAGACGCTGCACCTCGACTACTGCCACTGGGACATCATCGGCATCGTCAACAAGCTCAGCGTCGAGGGCGATGGCCTGCACATCATGGGCCTGGTGCAGTCGATCGAGGAAGCCGACCAGGCTTCGAAAGTCATCGCACGAGGACGGCTCGGCACGCCTTATGAGCTGTCCATCGATTTCACCGACCCGGCCATGCGAATCGAAGAAGTCGGCGAAGGCGTGATCGTCAACGTCAACGGCCAGCAGTTCACTGGACCACTCACGGTGATTCGTGAGTGGGAGCTGCGTTCCGTCGCGGTGTGCGAATACGGACGCGACTCCAACACCGAAGCCAAGTTCTCCGAAGGCCAGCAACAACCGGCCTTGATCAACGTCACTGTCCTGTCCCAGGAGCCATCAATGCTCATCACGACCGATGCCGGTCAAACCGGCACCACAACCGCTCCGGCGGGAACCACTCAGCTCTCCGAACAAAAGCCTGCAGGGGGGTTGAATTCGACGACCGTCCCTGAAGGTGAAGCGGCCTTGCTGGCCAAGCTGTCCAAGTTCACCGACATGTTCGGCGATGCTGCGGGCGTGGCTCACTTCAAGGCTGGCACCGAGTTCACGATTGCCCTGGGCACCGAGTTCAAGGCGCTGCAGGCGAAGTTTGCTGCCAAGGACGAAGAGATCGACCAGCTCAAGAAGGCTCTCGAAGCCACCAAGCTCGGTGCCGATAAGCCGGTGGGGGCATCCGACCCGACGCCAGGGGCCGGCGCGGTGCCGTCGCAGTTCGCTCACTTGGGCGCGAGCGGTGGTTTCGCTGCTCAACTTCAGCAGCAACTCGAAGCCGCCAAGAAGTAGCCCGCTACTGACTCGACGCTGCCAGGTTGAGCCGCGTCTGGACCGTTTACGTTTCTCACTCATTCGCAAGGACGCGCAATGACCACACCTCTGCTCACGTTGTTGGATATCGCCAAGCAGCGTAACTCGTCAGGTTCTGCTTACACCGAGATCATCGACGAAACCTTCAAGATGATGCCCGAAGTGTCGGGCATGGTTTTTGACCCCAACAGCGGTCAATTTCGCAAGGCAGCCAACGTCGGCGCTGCTCGCCCCATTCCAACTCGGACTTACGATGCGAAAGTGTGGAATGCGCTACCCACGGTCGGCTTCCGCTATGTGAATGAGGGTGCGGACTTCTCCAAGGGCGATGGCGTCCAGCGCACCTTTCAGACGGCACTCATCAATCCCAAATGGGGCGTCGACATCGCCCTGTCCTTTGAGCCTGACTTCGCGGCTCGCATGGCCGAAGAGGCCACGCTGCAAACCAAGGCTGTCAATCAGACACTGGGCAGCCAGTTCTATTACGGGGCAGGATCGAAGGGGCACCCCGGTCTGATTAACTTCTACGATGATACGAATTTCTCCGTGGACGCCACCGGAACCCTCGTGAAAACGTCGGTTTGGTTCGTGAAGTTCGGTATGGGCGGTGTCGAATGGCTCTACGGCAACAACCTGCAGGGCCTGCACCCCGAGCCGATGCGCAAGGGTGACTATACCGATGGCAACGGCAAGACGTTCACCGCGATGATCCAAGAGTCATTGATGTTCCCAGGCGTGAAAGTCTCTTCTCCTTGGGGCGTGGTGCGCATCAAGAACATCGGCACCGCCAATGGCAAGACGCTCACTTGGGCTCGCATGCGTGAGGCTTGGTACAAGATGGCGAACAAGGGCGTGATTCCCGATGCCATCTTCATGAGCCCGCGATCACAGGCGCAGTTGCAGGAAGCAAACGTCACAACGGAGAACCCGAATCCGCCGTTGCCAACACACTTCAACGGCGTGCCGATCTGCCCAACCAATTCGATCACCGACGCTGAGACCGTTTAGCCAGCAACCCAACCGTAGGGCGGACAATCTTGTCCGCCTTCTGTCTCGCTCACTCATTCAGGCAAGGACGCCCCGTGAAAAACCGATTGCTCATGCTGTGCGGCATCGCCGCTCTGTTCTGTATCGCGTTGCAGATGCTCGGCATCGATTTACCTTTGGAATTGCTCTTCGGCGGCAGCGGCTGCATGGCGATGGCATATCCTCGGGGACATAACATTTTTGACGCCGGTCTCCAGGTGACCAAAGCATTGCCCAATGGCGCGGCGACTACCGCCACTGACGGGATCAAACTCAACAACGGTGATCGAGACACCTTCACCGTGCAGTGCGAGCTGCTCATCCAGGCCCCTGCCCTGGTTGTTGGCGATCTCGCCGACACCAAGACCATGACCTACGACATCTATCACGATGACGCGGCTGGGTTCGGCACCGAAACGCTCCTGGCCGGTGCTGTCATCGTACAAACAGGGGCAAGCGGTGCAGGCGCTGCTGCTGCTGAGTACCGCTTTGCCATCCCTTCCACCGTGAAGAGCTACATTCGCGTCAAAGCCACCAACAACCACACCGGCGATGCGTCTGACAAGAGCATGACCGTCTCGCTGGTGTTCTAGGAGTTGCCGTGTCCCTGCTCGATGGCGCAAGGCAACTCATTCAGCTCAACCGCACGTTGCGTGGTCAACGTGTGACGCTGGTCATCAACGGTGTTGAGCGAGCCGATGTGCTCGCTCAGCGAACCAAGTGCATGGTGCGGGTGCAGGCCGAGGGCTCGACCGGGCTTCCGCCCGTGCAGCTGGTGACCGACGGATGTGACTGGCTGATTGCGGTCGGCGACTACTACGTCGCGACCGATGACGATGAGCCAGTGCTCCAGGAACCGGCCAGCGGTCATCAGATCATTGATGCCCAGGGACGACGGCACGAAGTGCTGCCGCTGGGTATCAACGAAGAATGCTTTTACTACCGCGACTCTGCTGACGCAGAGTTCCGCGTTCACTCCAAGCAGGTAGGCAACTGATGGAACGCCACCAAGATCCCGCCGTTGTCACCGCCGAAGAGCTGAAAGACGCCCTGGTGGCAGCCGATCAGCTCGAAGAGCGACCGTTTGCGGTGGTCATCGCTTCCATCGAACGCGCTTACCTGCCCCGGACAGAACTGAAGAATCTGCCCGCGGGAATTCACATCACGGTGATGGCTGGCCTGGACGGGGACGTAAGCCCGTTGAACCGGGCCGCCAAATTGAACTCGTACAACATCGCGGTGGCGGTCGAATCGAAGATCGACCCCGCCGACATGAACAACACCACGCTCGACGCGCTGGCGGGTTTGATGGAGTCCATCGAAACCTTCATTGAGGACGTCGAGCTGCCCTGCGGTGCGGAGTACCAGGGAGCGGCCAAAGTCTCGCCCCGGTACTCGTTCCGTCACCTCAAACTGGCCAACACCTGGGTCGGTTTGAGGAAGTTCGAATTCAAGATCGGGCTTAAGGCTGGCACATGACTTCACTGATCAAGTTCCGCACGAACCTCTACTTCGATCGCAAAGAGGTTGTGCGGCACTTCGGTCCCTTGAAGGCCAAAGCCCTGAGCAAGATCGGCGCATACACGCGGACGCGTGCCCGCCGGTCGATTCGGAAACCACGGCGGAAGTCTCTCGGTGAGATGACGCCTGAAGAGCGTGCCGACTTCAAACGTCGGCAACGCATCGCAAAACAGGAAGGGCGACCCGCTCCGAAGCGGCCCTTCGTTAGCTCGAAGCCAGGCACGGCTCCGAGCGACGTCACTGGCGTACTTAAACGCGGCATCGAGTTCGCAGCCGACTTGCAGCACGACAGCATGGTTGCAGGTCCTGCAGTCGCTGACACCGCGATGCCCGAAGCACCCAGCGTGCTGGAGTACGGCGGTGACACCCGACTGAGTTACGGCCCCGACTTTGGGCAAAAGGTCCATGTCGCACCCAGGCCGTCAACGCATCCGGCATTTGAATCGGCCCTGGCCGATCTGCCGGAGCTGATGCAGCTCCTGTGAGCCATGCCTGGCGTGGCTCTTCACCTGCCCACCGTCCATCAAGCAAGGATGCGCGATGCCTGACGTCAGTATCAAAGTCAAACGTGGCGATCAGAAGTTCCTCTATCGCTCAACGTCGCAGGATTATGCCAGCGTCGTGTGGAACCTGGTCGACTCGCTGTCCAGCAACAAGATCAGCCGCGACTCCGGTGCGAAGGAGTACATGCTCCGCAAGTCCGCATACATCGGCGCGGTGCCCGGCAAAACGAAGCTCGGTCTGACGATCGAGTTCGCGGATATCACCGGTGACACGGACCTCGAAGCCTTTATCGCGGCGGCTGAAAACAAGACTCCGCTGATCCTGGCTTACGCGAACGGTGACATCACCGTCGACGGCACGAAGTTCACGCAGGCCGTGTACTCGATCACGAAGCAGGAAAGCGACGAGCCAGAAGACGACGTCGCGAAGCACACCTTCGAAGCCACCGTCACCGGCATCGAGAGCTACGAGCCGATCATCGAAGTCGTCAGCTAAACGAACGCCGGCAATTCACACTTCCTTTCGCTTCACCAGGGCGGGCTCCGGCCCGCCCCTTTCGGAGTTTCTCCATGTCTCAACCATCGTTCGATACGCTGGCCAATTCCACGCAGACCTTCGTCAACGTCGGTCGCGACCGCCTGATTGCCGCGACGAAAGGTCGCACCGAAGCACCAGCCAAGCTGCTGCACGATGCCGCCGTCGCCAGTGATTGCAAGCTGGTGCAGCTCCGGCCTCGCGTGCTCCTGGCAGCGTTGGAGTTCTTCAATGCAGAGCCAGTGCCAGCCCCGGTAAATCCGCCGGCCGTTTCACAGTCCCAGCTGCCGACGTCAGAAGTGACGTCCACGGCCGCGACGCCGGCATCGGCGTCAGTTCCGGCTACTGGATCCCCGGCGGCGACCATCGATGACTCACAGGCGGAAACGCCAACGGTGCCAGCAAACCAGCCCGATCCGCTTGCCGCCGAGTAAGCAGCGCAGGTCCGGACTTTCACACTTCAGCGATCGCACGCCGTCAGAAATGACGGCGCGAGATCTCGCCATCGGGTTCATCACGCCAGGGAGGGCGTCATGCACAGTTTCAAGGACTTCAAAGGCGAGCAGTGGGACATCGAACTTGTCCGCTCGTCATTGCGCACCATCAAAGCCCGCACGGGCATTGACCTGCTCTGCATCTATGAAGTCGATGCCGAGAACCAGCTCAAGAACATGGAGCAGGTTCTCGGTGACGAAGACAAGCTCATTGAGATTCTGACGGTGGCCTGCGCCACGCAGATCGTCGAACGCAAGCTGACGCCGGTGGAGTTCGGTGACCGCCTGAAGGCTGAGTCACTCGATGATGCCGCTGACGCCCTGGCCCGTGAGGGCGCAAGTTTTTTCCCGACGCAGCGACGCTTGGCGATTATCTCGGTCCTGGATACCGCCAAAGCCGTCGCGCAGAACTTAGAGAACATGTTGTCCGCAAACTTCGACGTCAGGGGCGAAGCGGAGAGGATCTCGCAGCTGCTCTTCGCGAGCTTGGATTCGACGACGAAGACGACGACGGAAACGACCCTCGTTGTCGAACCATCGACGAACTCTGCTGGTGGATCGCCGGACGCCTCAACGGCGTCGTCCACCCTGACGGATACCGCCTTTCTGAACTCTGCCGACTTCACTCCGCCGCCGACCGACAACGCTGGGACCACACAGCCGCGTTCGTGATGTCCATGACGGGCGCGAAACGCCACCAGGTTCATCCCTACGCCGCGCCACCGCCCCCACCGGATGACTTTGAAGAGTTCTGCAGCGAACTCGCTGCGCTCACGGCCAAACGCAAACCAGGCCGTCTTTGAACGACCACCAACAGACTTCCGAAGTCTTCAAGACTTCGGAAGTCTCTGCCCATGACACCGAGACAAGGAAGTCCCAGTGGCATCAGCCGGAGCCATTCGCGCCGCTCGCGCCTATGTCGAACTGTCCGTCAAGGACATGCTCGACCAGGGATTGTCGCGCGGTGAGAAGCGGCTCCGTGTGTTTGCGCGTACGGCCGGCGCGATCGGTGGGAAGCTCTTCGGCATGTCGGCAGCTGGTGCGCTCCCGATGGGCTACCTGCTGCGCGATTACGCGGCCTTCAGCGATCGCGTGGCCGAACTGCGGACGGTCTCGCAAGCCACCGCTGAGCAGATGGAACGCCTGGTCAAACAAGCCAACTCGCTCGGCACCAAGCTGGGCATCGCGCCCATCGAGACGATTCAGGTTCAGATCGAACTCGCGAAAGGTGGCGTGAAGGCCGATGCCATCGCCCGCATCACGCGCGACGTGCTGGCGCTGAAGACTGCCGCCGGTCAGGAAGTTGATACCGGCCTGGCCACTCAGATCGGTCTCGACACACTGGCACAGTTCAAGCTCCCGACCGACCAGTTCAGTCGCGTCGGTGACGCATATGTCGCTGCAGCGAACGCATCGACAACGTCGGTCGTGGAACTGGCCGAGGGCATGAAGTACGCCGCTCCGGCTGCCAACCTGGTTGGCGAGTCCGTGGAGCGCACCGCTGCAGCTCTGGCCGTGCTGGCCTCGCAAGGCATCAAGGGCGAGCAGGGCGGAACAGCCCTTCGCAATGCGTACTTGAAGCTGGCCGATCCCAAGATCCGCAAAGAGCTGACGGCGCTGACGGGCGTGGTGGCCACGGACACGGCGGGCAACATGAAGCCCATCGCGTCGCTGCTGGTCGAGATCGGCAACGCCATCAAGAACATGCCCAACGCGAAACGCCTGGGCATCCTGGACAAGATCTTTGGCGAGCGTGCTCTCTTCGCGGCCACGGGTTTGGGCCAGGGCGGTGCCGACTTCAAAGACATGCTCGCCGAGATCGAAGGCGCGACGGGCATCGCGGCGCGAACTGCCGAGGGCATGGCGGATTCCCTGGGAGGGTCCTTCCGGGAAACCACCGCGCAAGCCCGTGTCCTGGGCAACACGGTGGGCAAGATCCTTGACCCCGCGTTGCGTGGCCTGCTGCGCGATACGACCGCCGTCGCCTCACAGATGACGCGGTTCGCCGAAGCCAATCCCGACCTGGTGCGCCAGATCGTGGCCAGCGGCGCCGCAGTCAGCAGCTTGAGCTTCGGTTTGATGGCTCTGGGAGCTGCCTCACGGTTGGGAGCGGTCGGGCTTGGCCTGTCACGATCCGGCGTCGGCGCAATGCTCTCGCCGCTGTTGGTAACACTCCGCACGCTGCAAGCCATCCAATCGCTCACAGGTGGCAGTGCCAAATCGCCTGCAGCGGCGTCAAAAGTGACTGCCAAGCCAGGTAACGGAGCGGCCCGAACTTCCAACGCGTTGCTCGCTGGTCGTGCTGTTGGCGGGACGGGTCGCGTGCTGGCTTCTCCGTTCGTCACTGCTGCGGGACTCGTCAAAGCCGCCTGGGCACCGCTCAGTGCCACGGGCAGCGCTGCACCTGGCGTCGCGACCGCGATCGGCCTGCGAACCGCTGGCGCTACCGCCGGTCGCGTTTCCGGTGTGTTCGGTTTCGGTGCCAGGATCGCGGGCACTTACGCGACAGCTCTGACACGCACCGCCGGTTCGACGGGGTTGATCACCACGAATATGGCGCAGCTGCCAGGTCGAGCGAACCCGGCAGCTCGCGCGATGCAGGCTCTGGCCAACAGGCTCTTTGCTGTTTCGGTCCAGGCCGACTACAGCCGCGTGCGACTCACGAAGCTGGCCGCCACCAAAATGCCAACGATGTCCGTGCGCGGCATTGCTGGTGGCGCCGCGAACATGCTGGGCGGTGGCTTGAAGGCTGTTGCCTGGTCAGGTCCTCGCCTGGCGATTCAGGGCATGGCTCAGGGTCTCACGGGCGTTGTCCCGTTGATGGGTCGAGTGCTCAGCCTGGGCAGCGTGCTGTTCTCACCGGCGGGATTGATGGTCGGTGGCGTCGCTCTGGCAGCTGCGGGCATCGTGGCTGCGTCGGGTGGCTTGAGTGGTCTCTCCACCAACTTTGGTGCGCTGCTGTCCGTGGGGCAACAAGCCTTCGCCGGCCTGGCCAGCGGTGCGTCACGCACCTGGTCGATGCTGGGGCCGGATGCCAGCAGTGCCATCAACACCGTCACGCAACGCATTGCGTCGGGTGATTGGTCCGGAGCACTGAGCGCCGGTGTGGCCGGACTCAAGCTGGTCTGGGCGGATGTCGTGACTGGCTTCAGTGCTCAATGGGCACCGTTGATGCCAGCGCTCACCGATATCTGGACCGCGACTGTCGGTGTGTTGTCGGCGACCTGGGACGGCTTCAAAGCGGCCTTCACGTTTGGCATCGACACGCTCAAGGGCACCTGGCAAGCCGTGATGGCTTACTTCGGTGAAGACACCACGGCCAGCTCCGTGGGTATCACCTGGGCGGACATGCTGTTTGGTGTGCAAGCCACCCTGGCCACCTGGAAAGCGTCCCTGGCGTCTGCCTGGGACACGGTCGGCACCAAGGCCGCGAACATCGCGCTGACGATCAAGGACCTGTGGGGCAAGGTCATCAGCCAGATCGCGAAGTGGCTGCTGAAGATTCCTGGCATGGCCAAGATTCTGGGCGGGTCGGCTGAAGACATCGTCAACGAGATCGACGCCGATCAGAAACGCCAGGAGGCTGCGCGAGCGAAAGAGCGTGAAGCGAACAACGCGGCCTCAGCCAAGAAGCAGGCCGACATCGAAGCCGAGAAGAACGAAACCATCCAGCAGCTCGACGCCAACCGCGAAGAGAAGCGGGCAGCGGATGCTGAGCAGGTCAAGAAAGCGGAAGAAGACGCGACCTTTGACCGCTTGATGGCGTTGCAGGATCTGCAGGACGAGCAGAACAAGAAAACGCCGGAGCAGATCGAAGCCGAGCGCAAGAAGGTCAACGACGACTGGGCGAAGTCCCAGCAGGTCGCGAACCAAAAACTGGCTTCAGAGCAGAACCTCGCGGGGCTGCGACGAAGCACCGGCCAGATGGGTCTGTCGCCTGATATCGCCATGATGTTGCAACAGGCAGGCATTCAGGCCGGTGAACTGAAGACGAAGGGCACCAGCGTCGGCACGTTCAGCGGTCGAGCAGCTCAAGGCATGGGTGGCAGCGTCACGTTCTTCTCTCGTATCGCCAAAGCCACGGAGACCACCGCCGACAACACGAAGCCCAGCTCATCAGAGCGGCCTCGCACTTCCTCCAGTCCAGCGATGGAGGAATAACTGATGACCGTCATCGTTGAGCAAGGCCAGCGGTTAGAGCAGAACTTCGGCGACACGCCCACCGTCACTGAAGAATGGTTTGTGTTCGGCACCACGGACCGCATCGTGGCGCGACAAGAGCTGATTGCGCAAACGCCCGACACGTCGGTCGAAGGGCTACTTCGGACCTCCATCCGCATCGTGGACTTCACCGACGATTGTTGGTCGTGTGAGATCGTCTACGGCATCAAGCGGATGCCCAAAGAGGGCGAACTCCGCATCATGGTCGACGGCGAAGGTGGCCGGGAAAAGATCTACGTCCCGCTCGCTGTTGTCTCAGCCGTAGGCATTGCGGGACGGGTGATTCCGGATACCAGCGGAGTCATCGGTTACGAGTCAGACGGCACCATCAATGGCGTCGAAATCGAGGTCAGCGGCGCCACGATCCTGATGGAGTTTCACGTTCAACGCGGGGTGATCTCGGATTCGTACCTGGCCAAGATCGCCAAGATGTCGAAGAAGGTGAACAGCAAGAAGTTCAAGGGGTACGACCCCGGCGAGCTCCGGTTCAAGAAGTACACCTTCGAAGACACGATCAAGCTCGATGAGGAAGGCACCGCACTTTCCAAGCTGACTCTGGAATTCGTGGTCGAAGAGAACGTCACTGGCATCCAGATCGGCAACTTGCCGCCCATCGACAAACGTGGTCACGACTACTTGTGGGTGTACTCCGAAGAGATGTCTGCCGACCCGATGCCTGGGACCGGCGGCGGTCCCACTCCACCCAAGATGATGATCAAGGGACCCGTCTTCGCGTTCGTCAATCAGGTTTACCGATACGCCGACTTCAAGGTGTTCGGCATCTAACTTTCACAAGGATGTGAAATGACCGTCAAAGCCAACGGAGCGGGTCTGCTCCGCGTCATGAATCAGACCAACAACATCACCGGTGCCAGTGCCCTCAAGGCGCTGTTGCTGCGGAGCGGCCACTCGGCTGGCACTGAGAGTGCCGCCACGATCGCGGCATACACCACGCTGAACGAGTGCCGTGATTCGAGTTACGCGCAGCAGACTTTGTCCGGTGTCAGCGGCACCGTCATCAGCGGCGGCATGAAGGTCGTCGCGAATGATATGAGCTTCTCCAATGCGGGAAGCCATCCGGGTGACTCCATCACTGGCGGATTGATTGCCATCAATCTCGGCGGCAGTTCGAGTGCCAACATTCCCCTGGTCTATGCGGACCTCGATTCGGCGAAGAGTTTGAGTGGCACAACGCAACCGATCTTCCCTCACGGGTACGGTCTCTTCGACATCTCGACCGCCGCCACCACTCACAAGATCTACCCCGCCGGTTTGGCGGCGATCGTCAACAACACCGTGACGCTGGCCACCAGCGGCAACGTCTACGCACGGCTGTTGATGACCACCACGTCATGCCTCGGTGAAGAACCAGCGACGCTGGCCAGCTTCACCACGCTGGGTGAATGCGATGCTGCCAGTTACGCGCGGCAGACGGTGTCCGGCCTCACCTGGTCGAACCCCACGGGGTACATCATGGCCACGTGCTCCACGCTCACGTTCCCGAACTCGGGGGCTTCGACTGCAGCGTGCCGGTACCTGCTCTTCTGCCTGAAGGTCGGTGGTTCACCATCAACGTCCGACATCCCGTTGGCGCTCCAGCGGCTCGACTCGGACAAGACGCTCAGCGGCGTCGCGTTGCCACTCTACGAACCCACGCTGGGCTTCCTGAAGCTCGCTATCTAATCGGGAGCGGCTATGTATAGCCCATCGGCTTACTCCTACGGCGGTGCGGGTACCTGGTACGCCCCACCGCAGTCGGGCGTGATCATCGAGTACAACCCGACCGACGCGCTGGCGTTCATCGAGTTCTCCGGCCTGTCTGCGATTCTCGCGGGCGGGTCGGTGACTTCCGCCACGCTGCATCTGACCGGATTCGGCGACCCCGGAAACACCGCCGTTGTCCGCTTTCATTGCGTGACGATGGAAGACTGGGGCGCGCCGCTCGATTGGTCCAACGCCTACGGCACCGCGTACCAGGACTACAAAACGGCGGCGTATACCGAGTGGGACCTCAACGGGCTGACCTCGAAAGATTTCGACGTCACCGCGCAGGTCAACGAACTGATCGGCATGATCGACGGCGACAAGATCACGTTCATCGGGTTCCAGCCGTCCTATGCCGGTGGTTCGGTCGGGACCGTGACTGCGACGCTCACTATCAACACGGGTGGCGGCGGTGGCGGTCCCAGCCAGGCAGTGCTCAAACAACGACTCCCTCGCGGCCTCTGTCGCGGGCTCTCTCGCGGTACCTGTTAGTTCAAGGATGAACGATGGTCTTCCGACGCAAATACAACGTGACTCTGACCGGCGGAACTCTGATCAGAATTCCGATGACCAAAGCGGGTTCGACGGACTTCGCCATCAATACCGATTGGACGCCCGCCGCTGGCGACGTGAAGGTCAGCAAGGATGGCGGATCTACCGCGAACATCGCGAATCTGCCGAGCTACACCAACGGTGCGTGGGAGTTCATCCTCACGGGCACTGAGCTGAGTTGTAAGCAGGTGACCGTCACCATCGTTGATTCCGCAACGAAGGTTGTCGACGACAACGCCTTCATCGTCGAGACCTATGGCCATGCCTCCGCGATGCTGGTGCCGGATATCGCCAACGGCACCGACTTGGGTCTGACAGCCCTGGGCGACGTGTATCACGCGGAGATCCAATTCACGCGGGACCAGGCACTGGCGGGCGATGAGTACACCGTCAGCCTCTACAAGAACGGGGCTCGCATGACGTCCGGTCTGGACGCGGCTCCGACGCTGAGAGTCGTCAAACGCAGCGACGGCAGCGAGCTGTTCGCCGCCGCTACGATGGGGCAGGTCAGTTCGTCGTACCACTGGAAGCTGGACCGCACGAGCACCAACCGGCTGACACTGGGTGAAGCCGGGATTGCCGAGTTCTCATTCGTGATCGGTGGCACAACGCGGCTGCTGACGCGGGTCATTGGTCGCGATTCGACGTGATCGGTAGTCGGCATCCTCCGTGTGCCGACAGCCCCAAGAAATCCGCACGTGGCCTGAGAGACCGCCATGCTTTTCCGACGCTTACTACCAGCGCTGCACTTACTACAGGATCTCGAACCCAACGAGAGCGTGGCCAACACGCTCTTGGATGGCCTCATTGCCTCGTACCAGTTCGAGAACGCCGCTGACCTGGGGCACGACAGTTACAACTTCTGCAACCTGTCCGTGGTGGGCTCAACGGGCTCCGTGACTCAGTCCACCGGCAAGCACAACTACGGTGTCACGTGCAGTGGCAAGTCCCTGCGCGGCGACGCGGCCACCGACGTTGATCCGGGTAACGGCATCACGCTGTGCGGGTGGTTCAAGTGCGACAACAACACGGGCAGCGGTCACAACCGGGTACTCGTATGCCTGACGGAAGCGGGGGCCAGCCACACCAGTGCGAATCCTGATGTGCAGGTGCTGCTGAACTCGTCCGGTGGCACGCATGTGCCGACGATGGCGTTTTACGATTCGTCCGACACGTACCGCACGCTGACGCTGTCCGCGATCGCCGATCCGACCGTCTGGCATTTCTTCGTTGCACGGTTCGAAGACGGCAACCAGTCGCTGCAGCTCGACAATGGCACGCCCACGACGTCGACGCACACGATCGATGATGTGGTCGGTTCTCCGCAGACCTTGCGGCGAGTACAGATCGGCAGCGCGACCACCAGCGACAGCGTCACCGCCGATGGTGTGCTGATCTACAATCGCGTGTTGACCGGTTACGAATCCGACGTGCTGTACGACATTGGGTCCGGTCGATTCTATGGCTTCGGCTTCGAAGGCACTTTGAGCCGAGCCACGATCGTCGCGGATTCCACAACCGCCGTGAGCGGTAGCACCCTGTCCCGCGTCACGCTGGCCGCTGATTCCACCACGGCCGTCAGCGGCGGCATCCTCTCTCGAGCTACGATCGTCGCTGACTCGACCACCGCCTTGAGCGGTGGCACGCTCTCCCGCGTCACGATCGTGGCCGATTCAAGCGAAGCGGTGACGGCGGGCATGCTCTCACGCGTCACCGTAGCCGCGGACTCCACCACAGCCGTCACGGCGGGCATTCTGTCCCGCGTCACCATCGAAGCGGATTCAACGGAAGCCTTCGTCACTGATCCCGGAACGTTGTCACGCGTCACCATCGTGGCGGACTCCACCACGGCGGTGACCGGTGGCGTTCTCTCGCGCGTCACGCTGGCAGCTGATTCCACTACGGCAGTCACGGCGGGCATCCTGTCGCGAACGACAATCGTGGCGGACTCGACCACGCTGGAGTTCGTCGACCCGGCCATACTGCAGCGCGTGACGATCGCCGCCACGTCCAACCGCACGCTGCCGTCTGTGACAGCTCCCGAATTCAAGTATGTGGTACTGAGCAACGTCCTCAATCAGTTCGGCAGCAAGGACCTGAAGTTCCGCGAAGAGACCAGCAACCAGATCACTGCCGTCATCAAGGACGAGCATGGTCACGCACTCGACGAAACGGACTTCGATTTTGTGTTGCTGACGCTCTACGAAAAGGAAGAACACACGCTGCTCACGCCCACGGAAGTCGTCTCCGGCGGTCAACTCTCCATCACGGATGGTGCGTTGGCCTGGGATCTGTTGCCGCGTGACACGAACCTCATCGACGACGACCGGGAACCCGGCACAGGGACCGAGACTCACACGTGCCTGCTGGAGTTCTGCCACGGGACTGAGACCGTCGAAGATCTGGTCGACGCGTTCACGACGACCGCCGACAGCAACCTGATCGCCGTTGAGCATCCAGCCCATGCCCTGGTGGCGGGCAATCACGTGTGGTACCTGGCCGAAGAAGAGGTTGGCGGGCTGACGTTGACCGGCTTGTTTCTGGTGCAGCGGATTATCGATGCGAACAGCTATGAAGTCGTGGCGCATCGCACCGCGACCGCCACGGCAACGGGTGGCGGTGCCACCGTCGCCCGCAGCAAGGGCTACTCCAACAAAGCCGACATCACTTTCAAGGTGGTCAAGGCGGATATCCTCTAAGCGGTACGACTGATGATGATCCCAAGAGCAGCTCAGGGCGGTCCCCAGGTCTACAAGTCGGCAGCTGGTTGGAACGCGATGCGCAACGCCGCGTTGAGCCAGCAGACGATGGGCAATCGCACCGAAGCCCACCGACCTGGCCCGGTGCCCTTCCGTTGTCTCAACAGCACCGACCAGGTCATTCCGAAAGGTGGCGTGCTGGGCATCGATCGCAGCCAGGCGTTGATCGACTTCGACGGCCCGACCGTCGAAAGCCGCTTCCTCGCGCAACCAGGCTGCGTCGGTGTGGTGCCTCAGATCACGACCAGCTGCGACCCTGATGAAACCGACCACCGTTTGGATTGGTGCATCGCACTCCGGGACATGCACCCCGGCATCGTGGCCCCGGTTTGCGTCGCGGGAGACGCCTGGGTGAAGGTTGATGTGCTCGATGAGCATCACATGTACGTGAGCCCGACTCACGACGAACACGAGTACGCGCACACGTGCTCCGGCGGCTTGGCCAGAATCATTCAGCTCGCACCGCCCGCTGCCGCCGATGATGACGGCAAACGCTGGGCTCTGGTGCAGCTCAACCCGGTCGCTCCCATCGAGCTGGAGGGCTACCTCGACGACGGTGGCTTGGCGAATGCCGATGGCGACGCGACGGCAATCACGGTGGCCACGGGCCGCGTGCGGTTGCGCGAGCGGCGCGGCAATCAGTGGGTTCAGCTCGATGAATACGTCCGGGTGGTGAATCCTGACGTGCATCTTGTGCTGAGCAGCGGAACCTTCGTCGGTGTCCGGTCGTTTGATCGCTCCGGCTGGCGCGTGCAGCGGGCGAGCTGCAACATCACACCGGTGGCCGATCAGACCACGTCGTATGCGGAGCCATCGTAAGTGACCATTCTCCGCACCAAGTGCTGCGCGGGTGAGACAGCCACGGAACCAGGCGTCGCGTGCGCACCGACTGTCACCGACTCGACCAATCACCCCAGCTTGGGTTCGACGCGTGCACTGGCGATCGGGAGCAACCCGGTTACCGAAACGCTGGCGTTCGGCTGCGCAGCTCAAGTCACGTTTTCCATCGGGGCACCTGGACGCCACAAGCTGAACATCAAAGTGCAGCCCGGAGGAGTCCCGTGGCGGACCTACTTCGTCGTATGGTTCGATTCACCCACGGCGCTAGACCCTTCCGTGATCGGGTCCATCTCCGACATCACTTGGGGCACCAGAATCAAGGTCAGCCGAGCGGTCGGCTGGACCGGATCGGAAGACGATCCCGCACTGCTGACGGGCATCGCGCTGGAGCAAGGCGGCGTGAAGTACTTCACCGAACCCACCGACGTGTCACACGCGCCACTCTTCCCGCCGAACCCTTGCTGCTGGCCGCGACTCCAGGCGAACGTTAAGGACGAATACTGCGCTGGCAGCGAAGTCGATTACACCATCGGTGTGCATCGTGCTGACAGTGCCCACCGCTCAACGGCTGAAGAGGCCGTGCTCTCGAACCCGTACCGGTTGGTCGGAGATTGGTTCGGCACGCTCGACGTGAACGGCGTGCCGAACGACGACATTCGTCCGGCGCTGGACCTGTATGACTCAACCCCGATCGATCGCGTCGGCATGGTGTTCTGTTTGCGGTCTGATGTCGTTGCCCGCGAGCTCGATCTGTTGATGGTGACGGCTCCGCTCTGTGGCACGATCAGCGCTCACGGCAGCTACAAGACGGCAGGGCCGAACGACGCGCCCGCTGTGCCTGGCTCATTGATCGTCGACGAACCGTTGAACGCTGGCGTGCCTGGCTCGATGGCCACGGCCGGCGCGATCTACTTCAACGACGACGGCGAAACGCCGCTGTACGGTGGCGACGGTGGAGCGTTCTCCAGCCGCGACGGGATGGTGCTCTACGAGACCATCGGCGGCGGGTTGGGCGAATACCTCTCGGGAGTCGGCTGGATTCCTCACACGCTGCCATCACCGCCACCGTACACCGAAACGTTTCAACTGACCGCCGAGGTGACTTGGAAACGGATCAACGATCAGGACCGCCGCTATCGCTTCGACGAGCGGCCAGGTGGACTGCCACCGACCGACCGGCTGCACTCACAGGAATGCGGTCTGATGATTGCGCCTTTCGGTAAGGTCACGCTGGGGCACCAGCTCGCTCTGTTCGAGGCTGGTGGGGCGCTGACGTCGACCGGACTGGTGCGCGTGAGTCAGGCCATCACCGATCGCGCGGGGCTGGCCGATACATACAACCTGCACCCGCGTGCTCCCTACGGCTGGCCCTGCCCTTGCGACGAGCTGCCCGATCCGGGGTTCTGTGACGGACCGCCCGCGTCGCTGACTGGCACCTATGGCACCAACCCCAGCACGACGCGGTATCTGGCCTGCAACGGCAGTGCGATTGAAGACGGTACGCGGCTCGCGATGGTTGTGAAACGCATTCCAAACAGCCAGCTGATCGCGGGCGGCTGCATTGGCGACGACTGGGTGGCATTCCGGTACATCGTCGAAGTCTGGGTCAACGGACGCAGTCTCCAGTCTGCGCCCTGGCTCGGCGACGTGAGCACTCTCGGTTGGACCTGGTCAACTGCCGTCGTGAATATCGGGCTTGTCGCGCATTGGGGCGGCGCATGGTCGAACCTCAAAGTCTGGCACAACCCATGAAGCCCGCCGCTCCGATCGCTGAAGACGCCTGCCACCTGGTCGCAGGCCGCTGCCACGCGACGGGGCTGCCGCCGGAGCGTTGCCCCATGCACTCGCGCGTATCTGAATTATCGCCTTCCGATAAAGCGATAAGCGCAGCCGAGCGTCGGGCGGAGCTGCGTCACGCGAACGACTTCCGGTGTGAACATCGAGCCGTCGATTCACACCGCGAGGAACCCTGCACCTGCCCCGCGATCGTGATGCTGCCCATTTATCGTTGCGAGCTGCTCACCGTCGACTGTGCCGACCAGCGCCGTCCTCAAGCCCCCGCGACCTTCTGCAGCAACTGCCCGCATCACACACGCGGCACGTTCTGACCAGCATCTGCCGCTTAGTCGTCATCCAGCCCTACTAGCTTGAGATGGGTGGGACCACGGCCTTGGCAGGCAGCACCCACCCACAGGTTCTTCACGAACTCGGTGGCGTCGGCTGGCAGTCTCACGTCGTGCGGATTCCGGGGTTCGTCGAGGTGGCTGTAGGGATGCTTCAAAGTCCCTTCGCGAACGACGAGTTCGGACCGCTTCGTAGCATGAAACCCAAGTCTCTCCAGATCCAGGGGCGGGGTTGGGGAGATATCAGGGTAGGTGGCCAGCACCGTCGAGTACGGCATCAGATCGGTGATGCTGGAGATGATGTAGTCCCTCCAGTCGTTCAAGCCCGGATGAAAGCACGCCTTGTAAATGAGGGCCAACTCGCTGCAGCGGGACTCGATCAGGGCACCATCGAGCAATTCACCCTTCCCATCAAACAGCGCGTCATGGAGCCAAGCCCACGGGTTTGAGTCCTCATCGCACACATCGAAGAGGTCAAGCCCTAGATGAAGCACGCGGTCAACATCCAGAAAGTCCAAGGCGATTCTCGCCCCCAGCACGTCCATTTCCTCGTTGTCGGACGGCAGGATCTCCTCGCCCTGCTCATCTCTCGGCAGCTCTTTCCAGACGTGTACTTCAACGACGCCAGGCCGAATCAGCCGATACTCGTTCTCGTCCGGATACGCGTGCATTTCCTGCTGAAAGATGAACCGCATGACGCCCGCTCCCGAATAGTTTGGTGAGTGCACAAACTACAACTTTGAGCGTCTTATCGACATTTAGTGCCAGCGGCTTGAGATGCATGCCCAGGGGCGGTCGTCAGAACTGGCTACCAGTTCCCGCCAGGCTCGGAGCCGAGTAAGATCGCCCATCAATTATCGGCCTAATTCGATCGGAAAGGATGCTATGGCTAAGCGCGATGAGCACTAAAAGGTTGATGATTTCTCGGCAAGTTGCGACCGTTCCTTCGATGAGGTTGCGTGATCGCGAAGTTTCACTTTTCTAAGGAGTTAAACATGTCAGCCCAGACGTCGATGATGCTCCCGGTCGGAATGACAGGTGCTGAAGAAGCCAAGTTTTACGAGGTCGAAGGCGAGATCGCGGCGCGGCTTCATGACCGTGGTTTGGACGCGCGGTTTTGCAGCGTCGAATTTGAGAACAATCAAAGGTGTGCGGCGATCAAAACGAACGGCATGCGAGTGTTCTATATGGACATGCAACTGTTCGTTGAAGCGACTCCAGACGAGATACTGGCGGTACTCGAACAGCACCTGGAGCAACTCCAACGGCGCTGATCGTAGCAGTGGCCAGTCTGCTGGATCTAACACCGCTAAATCACTGCCGTCCTTAGGGGGCTTCAGTTGGTTCACGCTTCCGCCGGGTTTCGGCGATCTTGCGGCAGTTGGTTTCGAAGTGATGTTGCTTGCCGCTCAGCGGGCGTTTGCAGGGGCAGGCACAGCGTCGTTCAGTCCGGAGATTCACACTTCGGCCGAAGACGCCAAAAGCGTCCGCCACGGCAGCCGCGAGGAACTTGCCCATCGGGAGCGGGACACCGTTGCCCAGGGCTTTGCTGAGTTCGTCTCGCAGCAGGGCCGGAACGTCCCACGTCTTCGGCAAGCCCATCAGCTCGCGCTTCTTCTTCCAGCCGATGCCACCTCGACGGCTCGCGACCACGCAATCATGCACCTTCCGCCACGTGGGCAACGGCTGCGGCGGTCGCAGATCCAGATAGGTCTCAACTCTCGAGCCGAACTGAATGTGCCGCCGTCGTCTCACGGGAGCGAACCACTCCAGATCGACGGGCACGCGTTGCCAGCTGTAGCCATCGAGCTGGATGTCAGGCACGCAGGGCACGTTCTCGGCCAACCACCAGGCAGGCTCACACTCGCGGATGACGCGTTTGTATTGGTCGATCATCTCTTCGCCGTTGCCGGTCGGAGCGATCATGCGTGCCTTCGAAAAATCCTGGCACGGCGGGCCACCGACGACGCCCCAGATCTTGCCGCGTAATGGCGTCGCATCGAACTGCCGAATGTCGCCGCCCCAAATCAGGTCAGGACCGCGCACCACGCTGAAGCCGAGCGACTCAAACGCCATGTCCAGCAGGCCGATCCCAGGGAACAGCGAAAGCACCTGCCCCACCGCGAGCTCGCTCACACCAGAAAACGACGCGGGGCCCGTCACACTTACTTCCGGCTGCCGCTTCACGCTGACTGCCGGCAATTCACGCTGCGAAATCACAGCGGATTCCGAAACCTCGTCAGATCGCGCTCGAGAATTCACGCCGCGGACGCTCACGGTTCCCGGTACCGGGTCGTCGGAAATGTCCGACGGGCCCCACACGGTGCCCGGATTATTCACGAAAACGGCCTTTTGATTCACGAAAGCTGCGTTTTGTCCCAAACCAGCCCCGGAATATTCAGCCGGCGGAATCACGATTCGCCCTGGCATGCTCACAGTTCCCGGGTCCTGGGCGTCAGCTTCGACTGCGACGACTCGAGGTGCCCGGGGCTCGGAGTCAGATCCGGCTGCGGGATCTCGAGAGGTCGCGTTTGGCGATCGCAGATTCACACTTCCGAGTACTCCGCAGTCAGAACCGACGACCGCCGCGGCAGTCGTCAAAAGTGGCTGCGATGCCGACGGCTCGAGAGTCGTCAGAAGTGGCTGCGGTCGATCGATACGAGCTGCCACCAGCTGGGCGAGGTACTGCAGATCGGCGGTGCCCATCTTGAGCACTTTGTCCGCCAGTCTTTGCCGACGTCGACTCACGGTCTGGCGGTCGCGTTTGTTGTTGGCCGTCAGGCGAGCGTCATGGGCGATCTCTGGCTGAGCGTGGTTGCAATACAAGCACTCGGTGCGGACACCGCGTCGAGTCATCGCGTTGAATTGGACCAACCGCCAATGCGACAACATCGCGCGATACAGCTCGGAGTCGTAACCGCTCAGAATCACAGCACAGGGCAACCAGCCCAGGGCGCGGATCAGTCGCACGTGATGACTGTCGTCGAAGTCGAAACGGTACACCGAACCCGGATCGGTTCGAGTGCTCTTCACGTAAGGCGGGTCGAGATACACCAGCAGGCGACGTGCCCAGTACGCCCAATCCCAACGCGTAGGCAGCTTCCACCTGGTGGAGTCGTCACAACCGACGCCAGTCGACGCCAGCCATTCCCGTCGACCACTCACACCTCGAGGTGTGGGCGTCAAAGCTGACGACAACGGCCGCAGGTCGGTGATGAGAAATCCCAGCAGCTCATCGAGCGTCAGCGCTGTGGCTGGTACACATTGCAGCGGCTTGCCATCGAACTGTACCAGGCACCGGCCATCAGACCGCAGGCCGGTGACGTCCATCTTCAGTAGCTGCACGACGTCGCGAGTTCTGAGCGTAGGATCGGCCTGCAGCAGCTGCGTGGCCAGATCGTGCATCACGTTGAGAGCGACTTCTTCCAACCACAGCAGCGAATCCGCCCGCAGCGGAATCACACCAGGCTCTTTGGCAAGCCACCAGTCGATAACCTCGGGATCTTGATCGACGACCACGCGCGTCGGCGCTGCTTCCATCAACCGAGTGAGCCCACAATGCCCAGCAAACGGACTGACGAGCAGCTCATGCGGCGGACACTCAAACGCGATCCGCTTCCACACCGCCGGATTGGCCTTCGATCCGAGGTAACCATCCTGGCTCACTTCGCGGCCTCATGTGGCGTGACGAACTTGCTACCGACCACTGCCAGGGCGGCGACGCAGCGTGCTTCGCACTCTGCCGCTGCCAGCAAAGCTTCGTTGATCTTCAAGCCTGATCCGCCGGTCTGAATCTGAACCCACAACTGCAGGCGATACAGATCCCACGCGTTGAGCGTTCGCAGCTCGGTCTCCATCTCATGCACCGCATTGAAGTCAGCGGAATACGCTGGCACGCGTGCTGGTCCGTTGGCGGATGAGTAACAGTAAGCCAGCGGCTCGCTGCCATCGGCTTCGCGGCCCTGATTCTCAGCCAGGTAACGGACCCAGCCTTCTGAGTTGGTTGCCGCCGGTGACAAGAACTCTCGCACCATGCACTCGCGTGGATAGCCAGCGTTGTCGTGAGTGGGTCGCCCGTAGTACGCCATCCACTTCCAGCCAAAGAACTGCTCAGCGACAGCGTGATCCAAGTCTGTATTCGCGAAGAATCTCCGCATCACGTTCCTTTCGAGTTACCAGGTCCATCAACACCACATGGATCGAACTTTGGCAAAGCCCCCTTCAGCGGTGGCAATGGCTTCAGAGTTGGGTAGCCGTCCCACCCATTGAGCCGGAGCTTCAGAGCGCAACCGCACTTCCAGCACGAGTCATCGACCTCGCCTTGAGCGTCGGGTCTGACGGGGTTCCTCACCCTGCAGCCAGGACAGGCTACGAACGCCAGCGCCGTATCGATCCCACGTGCCCACTTCACGCTCGCACTCCATCCTCGAAGAGGAAGTCGGTCGCCTTATCGATCGTTCCAAAGCTGCCGATGTTGTGCGACATGAAGCGCGGGTCCTCGTCGCGGTTGCTGTAGCCGCTGCTGAAAGTTC
Source organism: uncultured Planctomycetaceae bacterium (assembly GCA_964386705.1). Taxonomy (GTDB): domain Bacteria; phylum Planctomycetota; class Planctomycetia; order Planctomycetales; family Planctomycetaceae; genus AM-0621. Next base: position 31,620 of record CAYLTY010000008.1, on the reverse strand, counting down.
GCTTGAGCGCGGTGACAAACCGCTCCAACTCTTCGGCACCGAAGAAGTAGTCCTCGGAATCTGCTTCGCCGTAGGTGGCTCCCAGTCCGATGTCACAGATCCGTTGCCGCAGAGCGGCCCTCTCTTCAGCTTGGCGTTGAGCAGCTGTCTTTCGTTTAGCCTTCATTGTTCGGCCTGACCTTTCGCGACGATGCGTTCCACGCAATCGGGAGTCGGCTCGATGCCCATCTCGCGACCACGCGCGAGGACCTCTTCACAGCGGTCGAGGTTGACCTTTGGGCCACCTTTCACCAGACCGTAAGCCCTTGCCGAATCCAGCAGCGTCCAGAAGTAAGCCTGGTCAACCGCGTCCTGCCATTCGGCTGGCGTCTTCGGCTCTTGCGGGGCGTCTTTCACGAGAAGTGCAGTTCTCACGTTGTCACGTTCTCCAACTCTGAGGGTTCTGAATCAGGCGTTGCCGCCTGTTGTTCGCGCTGCTGAAACGCCAGCAGCAGCGTTGGTCGAATCAGTTCGCTGCGCCGGCCGTCCGCGTCTTCGCCATTCGGTCGGCAAAGTTGCTTCCGAGCCGTTTCGGGAAGGTCCAACGCCAGCAGCTCATCCAGCGACGCGGCATCGATCAGCGGCCCGTACTGAGCTCGCAACGCCTTCCAATCCGTCTTCGGTCCAGATGGTGCTTGAGCGGCAACCTTCGCCGCCGAATACCTCTGCTCCTGCAATGCCTCGATCTGGTCAACGACTGAGCGGGCTTCAGCTTCGCCGTCGTTGTCGAGGTCCGAGGTCCGTTCGTAGTCGGGGCCGTGCACCAGGAGCTTGATCGTCTTCCGTGCCCATTCCTCGGCATCGGCCTTGTTGGCCCATTCACCCCCTAGGTGCTTCCGCTTCACGCGAGAGCTGAGAATGGCCATCGCATTGGCTGGTTGGCCATCGTCACGTGGCGGGGCGTGTGCGGCTTCGTAGGCCGCTCCGAAGAACGCCTGACGGTTCGCTTCGGTCTCAACGATCCAACTCAGCTTCACCGCCTCGGACCACAGCAAACCGACGAACTGCCCATCGGATCGCACTGAGTCCCGCAACTGCTTTGCGTCTGCCTTCCAAGGCAAATTTCTAAAGCCCGTGACACGTGAACGTGACACGGGTTTTGTACGTGGATCGTGACACGTGTAGGACGACACGTCGGAAGACACGTATGCCGACAGGTCAGACGACACGTGAGACGACAGGTTGGAACACAGGTCAGACGACACGTCGGGGAGTGCGTTGCAGGTCAACGCGTACTCAATGAGAGCATTGACCGGCGTCGGTCGAGCCACGGGCTCGGCGTTCCACACGTTGAACCACAGCACCACGTAACCCTTCATGTCGCGTTTAAGGCCGGTCTCCCTGGCCGTCATCACCTTGGTCCACAGGAAGCCGATGTTTTCGAGGTCGCTCAAGACCTGGTTTGCGGTCGTACGAATGCAGCCCGCCGCCTTGCCGATCTGCGTCTGACTCGCGACCCATGCCGAGCCGACGACGCGACCGAGCTGCGGATGAATGCCATCGAACCGCTGGCCTTCCTTTTGAATCGCCATCAACACGCGGATGTGACGCGGGTGCAAATCGAGCTGCCCCAAATGATGCTCAAGAGCCCTACGGTCCCGCATCGACTTCTGATACGCCTCTTCGGCCTTCGCAAATAAATCCAGTTGTTGTGCAGCCATGCTGTTTTCCAATCGACGCCCACGCGTCGAATCCGTGGATGAGTTCACAGGCCATCCGGCCCGTGGGGTTATTCCTCGTAGTCGCCGTCGTGGCGGCAGCCGCACTTCGGACGTTGAACGCCATCTGTGACCATTTCCCGAGCAGCATGCTCGGAGGCTTGCTGCGCGATGGGCTGCATCAGCCGCTGAAGCTCCGCCGCAGCTTCAATCAACTTCGCTCGTTCGTTTGGGGCGATGCTCTGGATCGCCTGGCACAGGTCTGGCGACGTGAGCGCGTAGTTCACTCGGTTAAGCATTGCAGTCATCCAATGCGCCGTGCTGGGCGCATCGACCGTCGCGGTTTTCTTTCGCATGTTGTTACTTCCTTTCTTCGCGGCTCCGCATGAGCCATCACCAACTGATGACCTCGCCCTCGAAGGGCAGGCCGTGTTCTTTCCTCAGAAAATCCGCCAGCTCCCAGAACGCACTGAGGCCATCGGCTCTGGCGAACTTGTCTGCGTCGGCCCTCGGTACCCGCTGGCCGTCGATATAGAGCTGCTTGTTGACAGTGACGCGAATCGGTTTGACCGCCTTGCAGACGGCTTCACGCAACGTGATCTGCTTCGAGCGGTACGCCTTGCCCGCCCACCGTCGCAGGCTGAGAGAGTCGCCTGGCTTGATGGGTCGCTTGCGTCGCGGCCTGACCGTGTGACGCTTCGAGCCGTCTTCCACCTTCGGTGCCAGGAAGTCCTTAAACATGAGCACGGCCATCAGCTCACCGCCTTTGCGTGTGGGGTTGGGGATTGGTTCCACTCCACGCCATTGAGCATCCGGCCTGCTGCTTGTTTACCGACTCGATAGCAGAGCATCGGCAAGTCCTGTTCTGCGTCGCAGACTTCGGGCGTTACCTGGTCGCCGAACTTTCCGGACATCAGGACTCCGGTTTGCGCGTAGCTGTCGGCTTGCGTCAGCACTTCCATTGGCGCTTCGGAGACGGGCAGCCACTCGCCCCACTGCTTCCACAGGAATGGGATGTTCGCGGTCTGGCATTGGTCCAGCAGCGACGCACCCCAATGAGGATGCCCAGGGCGAGCCTTGGGGCCGGACTCATTGCCTGCAATCACCCAATCGAGACCGGGGAGCACTCGCATTTCATGGGGGCGGATGCCGAGTAGTTTGCCGTTCGTAGCGGTGACGCTCAGGGCTCCGTGTGCGTTCGAGTTGGCTCGATAGATGCCCGGTTCGGCAAACGTCTCATGCCCGATCGGCCAGTCACCAGAGACGCGGTGCGGCAGTTCGATCCAGCGGCTGGGCCATCGCTCGCAGCAACCGCACGTGGCCACCGACATGCCGATATCGATCTCGCCCAGGAGCGGTTCACCGCTCACGAACAACACCGGGCTGAGGCGGCGGCATCTGAGCAGCTCGGGGATTTGCTTGTCCGCATGAGCCTGCAGGCTGATCGAAGTGCCGAGCCACACGTTGTGCCGAAACTTCTTGCAGAGCGTCCGCCCTTTGGAGCAGGCTTCACAATCGCCATCACCATCACCATCGGTGTCGGCTTCGCAAGGCCACATTCGGAGCACGTTCTCCGGTCTCTTCGTCAGCAGCAGCCAGTCCAGGTGCGGAGTCGCGTCGATCAGCTTGAACAGCTTCCGACGCACGTCGGCCATCGTGGCCAGCCGCTCGCCTCGAACGCGGTGGACCGTCGTTTGGCCAGCTTCGCAAACCCCGATGTCATCGCGATGCCAGAGCACCGGGTTGAACTTTTCGTGATCGCTCCAATCGTCCTCAACTTTGCGACTACTGAGCATCTTGCCCGTCCAGTCTTCGAAGACGTCGGCCAGGCTGGAACAGAAGACTCGATACCGCACGCCCTCGGCTTCCGCCTTGCGATTCCAGGCGAGGGGCTTCTTCCAATTGGCTTCGCTGGTGACGATGCGAGTGCCGTGCAGCCCCCACTTGGCCACGTGCCGACGTGTGTCGAAGTCCCGTTCGGCATAGCAGTGGGCACAGCCCTCGTGCACCTTGCTGCAACCGATCCACGGGTTGAACGTGAAACCTGGAATCACGCGTCCGTCAGGCTGATGCTGAGCAGTCCATTCGATGGTGGTTTCAGCCACGGTTCATCCTTCAACAAGTTTTGAACATCACACCAGGGCGTAAAAGAGGCGGGCCGCGAAGCCCGCCTGGGATCAACCTGCAAACGCTGTCATGAATGACGCTTGGCCCGTGCGCCAGTCCCACCGCCACGGGTTCCACTCGATGAAGTGAGCCGGGTCTGACTCGGGCAGCCCGTCCCCGAAGAAGAACGTCGGGACCGCTTCCAGTTCGTCGCTCGCCTGTGGCCTGGGCGGTCCCTTGCGTCTCTTCGCGTTCTGGTCCGCTTCGATCTGGCGGCAACCCGCGCAACGCACATAGGTCGGCACCACCGGTCTCTTCTGACAGATGACGCAAACGCCCCTCGCCCGGCAGTCATCACGACGCCGTTGGAGATACGACTTCCGATCCTGGACACGATTCACCTCCACAACCAAAGGACTCATCACACACCTCGTTGAATGAACCACTCAAACAACGGCCTCCGGTGCCAGAACGCTCCTTGCGCAAAACTGCTTAACAAACTCGGGCCACAGCGTGCGGGCAAAGCCCAGCGACTGACCGCACCATTCCTTGCAGCTCAGGTCGCACCACTCAATGTGACACTTGCTCAGGGCATCGCTCTGATAGAACTCGTGGCAGGCCGCATCGCCGCTGTAGTCCGACAAGATGGCTTCGATATCATCCAGTGCATCGCGAGCCACATCCTTCGTGATCGACCTCTCGCGACGTTGTTCCAGCACGAGCCGCCGCAGCTCCTTCGCCGCCTTGTCGCTGTCGGTGATTTCGCGACCGATCTTTGAGAGCAGGTAGTCCGTGGAGATGTCGCCAATGAAATCAGCGAACGGGCCGCCCATGCTGGACCAGTAGTGGCCGTAGACGCCGAACGTCGAATTGCAGACCCACTCGGCTGAGGCATTGAAACCTTTGCCATCTTCCCGAGGAATCACGGGCCATTCGCGAACGAAGAACGTGCCCCACTCGCCTTTGTGTCGAACGTCGATGACGGTTGTGGTCCAGTCGCTCATAACGCATCACCTCATTCAAACAGCGCGAGTGCTGCAGCTCGCGCGGGGGACTTGATGGAACGTCGGGCCACAGCTGGCCTGACTGAGCTGGGGACGTCGGAACTGACGTCCGCGGATCCAGACGTCGGAACTGACGCCGATGCCGGCTTAACCGTGAGCCGGCCAGGTGCGGATCTGCGTGGCTCGTTGAACACGAACCGCCAGAACTTGATGAGCCGCTGCACGGCAGCGACTTCACCCGCGATGGCTTTCTGAGCGCTCACAACCTCGTGAATACGAGGCTCACCGCTAAGCCGTTCATCTTCGATCAGGACGCGTTTGAATCGCGTGACGGCCTCAACGGTCTCGGCCAACAGCGGCGCGGCTTGAGCACGCTGCAGGTGGCGTTCACAGACGGCTGACACCAGGCGACGGCCACGGTGAGTTAAGTCCCCACCGTCGACGCGACGATAGAGATCAAAGACCCTCTCACCGTGGCAGTCGCACCCAACGAGTAGCGGCGCAACCAAGCCTGAGACATCGCCCGAAGCGGTCTCAATAGGTCGCCTGATGTTGATGACAGCCTTCATGATCCCGGCCCCTCCAAAAACAGAACCGGTTGCTTCGGCGCTTGCGTTAGTGCCTTGCGAGGCTTGGCAGCCTCATCGGCCTGGTCTTCTCGATCGGCTTGAGCCTTCGTCACCAACCGCACGTCGCGCTTTACGTACTCGGTTTGAAGCCGGACCGGGTCGGTGTCCATCACGAGCCTGGGACGCTTGCCGTATCGCTGGTCAGCCACGAACTCAGCCTTCTGCAGCATCTTCATCAATGTCGCGACGCCGGTGTCATCCGGCAGCAGCAAGTGCATCCAGCCAATTGTCACGAGGACCATGCGGCCCTTGGGTTCTGTGGTCTTAGCGGTCATGACAGTGGCCCCGTGGGAACAAGTCTCAGCTTCAAGTCATCGAGCGTGTCGGCCACGTAGTCTTCGAGGGCTCGCGCTGACTTGCCCGCCTTCTTCGCCTGGCGTTTGGCTTCCACCATCACGCACTCGAACAGGCACTGCTGATCGTTCAGCAGCGACGGCAGAAAGAACCGCACGGCTACCAGCCATTCATCGTGGTTGGCGCACTGCAGCGCGAGCTGCTCGGCCACCGTTCTGTAAACGGGTTGATCGCGTTTCGAAGTCGTGGTCATGGCTTGGCCCTTCGCAGGCTGTAGGCTCGATACTTGAGCCCGGTGGTTCGACTGCGGTACTCGCCTTGGATCAGCAGCGTGCGTGTCTGGCTGTCCTGGCTCATGACCAGGTCGGCGAAGACGCGGCTTCGATCCGCGTGCAGGCGGATCACTCGTGCGGTGCCCGTCGCGTGAAAGATTCGATGCCAGGCTCCCGCGTGACGGTGGAAGTCACCACCGCCACGCAGCTGCACGACGTCACCAGGCCGAATCGTCACCCGCTGGCTGAGCTGCAGTGATGGCAGGTCGCGTGTCATGACTAGTTCCCGCCCTGCGTGTTGGTGCGGTCGCTCTTTGAGCGTGACTTTCGAGTAGCCGACTTCTTTCGCATCTGCGAAGCGACCTTCTTGAAAACGTCAGTGGCTTCTTCGATCGAACCGAACTTCAAAACCGGCGGCTCAGCGTCGTCTGATTCGGCTGGCTCCACTGGGTCTTTCGGCGTGCGCTTCGACGTTCGTCCCTGGCTGGCTTCGAGGCGTGCCACGGCTGACTGAACTTTCTCGTGCTCGTTGTCCGTTTCGGCTTCAACGAAGTCGTCCCATTGGAAGATGCGCTGGATCTTGAACGTTCCGCTGGTGGCGACGGCATGCACCGAACTCGCGTCGAGCGACTGAATACCGTGACGCTCGACGACTTCCAGGAAGCCGCCCAGGTGCCAATCGTGCTTACGCATGCGGAGCAGTGGACGTCCCAGGTCGTCGTAGCGCGGTGTGTTCTCAGCATCCCGCGAGATCACCAGGTGAGTCAGCTCGTGATCGAGCAACGCTTCCTTCTGACCTTTGGTCAGGCCCTCCCACTGCTCCCAATTGATGGTCAGGATCGCATCCGGGATCTTCAGCACGCGCTGAGCGTAGGTCGTGATCCGAATCGTGGCCGCACACTCGTAACCGTGCAGCGCGAGCACTGGGCCTTCGGTGGCATCGCCGTCTTTGTTGAGCTTCCGCTCGGCTTTGATCACAGCGATGGTGACCTCGAACTCATCGAGGTCTTTGCGGAGATACTTGCGGACATTGCGCAGCATGTTGAGCGCTTCGGTGTCCGTGCACTCGGTGAGGATGGCTGCCATCGTTAACCCCCCGCCGGTGTGAGCAGCTTGGTGGGCAGGCCGGTCAGCTTGGCCTCGTGAACCTCGCGGCGATTGATGCCGACGTCCCTGGGGGCTTCAAAGCCCAGGCGAACGGTGCCGTTTCGCACCTCAATGACCTTCACCAGCATCTCGCGGCCACTCCCCAAGTCGCACACTACGACGCCTTCCGTCTTCCTGCTCAGAACCAACATGACAGAGCCCTCCCAAGCTCTCGGCACCGATAACCAGCACGCTCCCATGCCTGCTGGTCCGCGACGCTTGCCGCGCGTCGCGTGTTAAGTGATCCGTGGGGATTCGAACCCGGCTTGCTCCCAACTGAGCACGAATCACGCACCAAGTCTTCATGCTGAAACCGATATGTTTCGGTCGCTCACGTCGTGCCTTGCGCCGCGTCTTCAGAGGCTGTTGCTGCACCAGTCGATGGCGGGGCAGGTTGATTCACAGGGGCTGGCGCTGGTGCAGATTCGGTTTGACCCGTGGCGGCCTGCGCCGTCTCGGCGGGAGCTTCGACCACCGGTGGCGGTGGAAGTGGATGGATCTCGAAGCTGAACTCCTGGCCGAGCTTCGATGACGGGAAGAACAAAGCCGCTGGATCGTCGTTCTTCACCGTGACGTCGAAACGACCGTTGTTCGTGTCTTTGCTGAGCTTCTCGTCATCAGGAACCGAGTGGTCTTTCCGCATGAAGAAGCTGAGCCTCACGCCGCCCCAACTTAACTCGGTCCTCTCGCCCAACAGACATCTCGAACGCGCTAACGCAGACATGAAAAACACTCCATTCGATAAAGGAAGAAGATCCGCGAGCCACCAGGCACGCGGTTAGTTGCTAAGCCGTCACCGGCTTCAACGCGTCATCAAGTGATTCCGGCCACGTGACGCGCTCGAAACGCACGTCGTGAATCTCCAGCGTCACAGGCTGGCCGTGATGTTCGGCTCGCGAGATGGCCAGCCAGAGATCCAAGGCCGTCAACTGGTTTCTGTGCAGTTCTGGTTTGCTGGGCTTGAGGATCTCCAGATGACTGCCGACATAGCGGCCATCCACGTAGAGACGCTCCGCGTAAGTGGAGTCACAGACGATGTCGAGCTTGATCACCTTCGCTTGTGGCTTCGATCTCCGGGGCTTTCTCGTGGTGGCTGTCATGGTTGCCTCAGCGTTGAAACATCGGGTCGGGAATTGGCACCAGGCGTGACGGTGTCAAACCACAGCCCTGGTCTCTGTGCGACCGCTCACGCCACAACACGACGTAAGCGGTCGCGAGGAAGAGGCACATCAGCGTGACTACAACCAGCCACGCATCGCCGTTGCCCGGAGGCACAGCGGTGGCCTCGTTGATGTCGTCCATGACGCCCTTTCCTGAATCAGTTGGTCGGTAGTGACCGGGCCGAGAGAACCCCGGCCCGGTCTATCGTTAACGGGCTCACAGAGAGCCCAGCAGGCAGCTTCAACAAGCTGTCTCAAAGTGTTTCATCAGGCTGAATTCAGGTAGCAGCTTCACCAGGTCGCCTGTGATATCGACGTAACTCTGTGAGCTGACGTCCCGCACGGCGTGGCCCGTCAATGACGTGGCCAGCAGATGACTGAATTGCGAAGTCGCACGGGACTCGACGTTGCGCCGCCAGTCATGCGGCGTCCAACGACGCTCGGCAGGAATGCCAGCCCGATCCATGATCGCGTCCCAATGCTCATCAAACCGCGTGCGGTTGTGTTTGTAGTGACCGTCCTCGTCACCGAACGGCGCGATGAATTGAGCGGGCTTCAGGCCAGCTCGCTGAGCGCGTGCGAAGACTTCGCGACCGGCTTCAGTGAGCGGCAACGCCAGCGGATCGGGCTTGTGCTCCTCTTGCTTGCCGGGCACATAGACCAGCCAGCCAAAGGGCGATTCGATGCCAGCTGCTGCGACGTTGCTGCGCGGGCACACCTTGTCCCAATGAATGCCGGTGACGATGTCCCCGACCTTATCGCCTACCCACTGTTGCGTGGACGCCTCACCGATGCGTTGACCGTAACCGCCCATCAACAGCGTCGAGGCTCGCCACCATTCCGGTGACTTCCAGTCGTCTTCTCTGGTCGCGGCCAGGAACGCGGTGAAGTCGTCCTCTTTGATCGTCCGGCCCTTCTTGGCGGGCTTCGGTAACTTCGGCGCTTTCGGCTTCTTGCCGATGTCGCCCGCTTCCATCGCGATCGAGAGCGAACAGCCGATGTACCGAATGTACTTTTCAACCGTTCCCGCCGACGCTCCGGTGTCAGCCAACAGCTTGGCGAACTCCCTCAAAACGGTGGTGGACACGTCTGCGGCGGTGATAGGACTATGTATCCTTTGACCGGCAAAAGTTGGTGGCACCAGCTTGATGCGAGTGCCTTGTTTTTTCGTGCTTGGCGGAACGTATCGCAGCTTCTTGCCGTCACGCTGAACACAGGACTCGAACAGCGTGACCGCTCGACGGTACTCCTCCGCTGCACCCTGACTGCCCAGCTCAGCGGCCAGAACTTCACCCAGCGATCTGGCTGGCTTCGCAGGCGCCGGCTGGAAGACTTGGAGCAAGTTCTTGAGTTCGCTGAGCTCGCCGCGAATCACGTTCTCGATGTGCAGACGCAACTCGGGACTGACGACTGAATCGCCAGGCGAGGGAGTGCCCAAAGGGCTGCCAGGTACGGCAGCAACTCCCTCCCTCGCCTGATCGTGTTCGACGTAGATCTGTAACGCCGGTGCTTGTGACGCAGATGCAATTCCGAGACCTGAAGGTAAATGGCCCATGATGCTTCCCCAAAGGGTGACAGCCAACAGCAGACTCATTCCGTTGCCCCTCCAGGACAGCTCCATGTTCAACCGGTAACGGCTCCAGCCATCACCACCCATTGCCCGAGTGAAATCACTCTAGGTCACAAAAATCACGTGGTGACGGAATGTCAGGACGTGTGGTCTCTTGGCGGTTCCGCGACGGGCACTGGGAGATCGGAACTCGTCACCGTGTAAGTGGCCATTGGGTCGTCCATTTCGGAACAACCTTGCCTGTAAAAGCGCTGAGCATCGCAACGGTGTTTGGCGCGCCGAGACGCGCTCGTCAGATGGCGTTCGTACTGACCGATTGCCTCGCCGTTGTTCAGCTCTCTCAGAGCGTTGATGAGCTCGCTTGAATGCACGCTCGGGCCGAGAGCTTGCAGGACGCTTTTGAATCTGGCCTTGTCACGAACCAGCTCCAAGAAGTTGCAACCGCTCCAAGTGAGTCGGGCGGCAAGCAGTGCGTCCTGCGGATCGTTCAACTCTTCGACGTTGATGAGGTCAACAAAGCCCGCTGACTGAAGAAGCCGCACTTGAAAAGCGTCGGCTTCGCGATGAACGGTGCCCACGCCGGAAGTCGCAGCTTCCAGCCTCAACAGCAACTTCCGGATTCGCTTGAAGTCTCGCCTCATTGCCTCTCCCAAAAACGAACCAGCCCCAAGCATCGTGGTGTGTGTCGCACGCCGGTTGATGCTGGGGCTGGTTTCGGTGGACTGATGAGAGAGCGAGGCGACCGTTCTTTGAGGGGTCAATCGGGCCAAACCGACCCGCTAAACGAATTCGCCCCGCTCACTCATCAGTCAAAGACCAACGTGCGACGGGGCGAACAGTACCTATAAGGAATATTCCTTCAAGGCAATTATTGCCTTAAAGTCCTGAATGATCTGAAAACAGGAACGAGACCTGAATATCAATTGCTTGAGCGATCTTGATCGCCGTACCGAAGGTGAGGTCACTCCCATCGAGCATCTTAGACACCGCTGATTGCCCGATACCGAGCGCCTCCGCAAGTTGCGTTTGCGTGACGCCTTTGTCGCGCATCGCTTCCCGGATGTGCTCGATGAAGTCGCCAACGAGTGGATTCGCCGCAGGCTTTTGTGTCTTGGTATTCATGCGTCGCATGTTACATATCCTTCATCCGTTGTCACGGTTTAGCGTTTGCGCGATGAGTTCGCTGACTTCATCACGCGTCATCTCACGCGTGATTTCGAGGTTGAGTCGCCCTGCGAAAGCCAACTGCTTTGAAGTCGGCCTGTCCTTGAGAATGAGCTTTCTCAAACTCGAATTCGGCATCGCAATTTCGACTTCGACTGCTGCTGTTAATTGGTCGTTTGAGAACAGGGATTCGTGGGCCAACCAAGCTTCACCAGTTCGGTGCGCAACCACATTCACGGGTAAAGATCCGAGACCTCGAATGGCAAGCTTCACGTCATCAACGGCGATCTCATCGCCATGAACGCGACACCAAACATCTACACAAGGACGGATAGAAGTCACCGCTGAGCCGAGCGGAGTCCTTACTGGCGTTTCCAGCTTGATGGGCGCTTCCAGCGTGAAGGCCGTGACCGTGGCCGCAGATCTAGATGCGGAAACACTCGTCGGCATTTGCAAGCTTTTCGGAACGACGATCTGTCCTCCTAAGCTCCCGACGATCAACGCACACACAGCTGCAACGCAAAAGCCCTGAAAGTTGAAAGTGATCAAACCCCAGAGCGCGGACAACACCAGCGCAGCACTGAGCAAAATCAGTGGGTATCCGAGGAGCAGTTTGGCGGCCCAGAGGATGACGAGCCCAAGTTGAGTCGGTTGGGCCATGTCAGATCGCTTCGGTTATGAACCAAGACTGACAGCACCGCGAAACAGGGGACTGGCCTATGATCGCTCCAGCAGAGCGAGAGAGCGGAAGCAGCTTGTGGGGTGGCTGAAACATCGTTCATCCGAACTTGTTTTGGGCAACCCAACAGTCCAGGCGGATAAAGGAATGAGAATCCTTTATCCTGGGCCTCTAGACGATAGGGGCAGACAACTCGGCGTGACTCCGAAAAGTCACGTTGCAGCGCTTCGCCCAAGTGAAGCGCGGACAGAATGTTGATGAATGAAAGACACCAACGCAAGCATCCAAGGTTCACGCGGGAAAGACCTGGCCGCAGCCAAGTGAACCACTTGCAACAAAGACAAGTAGCTGGTCAGTTCCCTGACAATTCGCCCTGCAGGGATTCAGGCCCCGGTCTAAGGAATGAGAATCCATTATCCTGGGCCTCACGACCACACGAATGCTGGGTGTGCCAACTTTTGATCCCTCAATACCACGATCACAACGATTCTGAGCAAGACGCACGACCGGCTGCCGCGACGATGACGAGGCCTTGCAAGGCCAAGTAGGGGTAGTGTGTGGCCGTCGTCAGGTGAGGTAGCAGCAGTCGTGAGCCGCCGCCGGACAGCAGGAGTTGTGGGTCGTCGCCCATCGACTCGCCGAGTCGCGTGACCAGTTCGCGGATGGCTCCGATCTGGCCCCAGAAGATGCCGCTCATGATGGCTTCGCGAGTGTTCTTGCCGACGGCGGGATGGCCGCTGATCTCGGGTTGAACATTCACGATCTCTTCGATGGAAACCAGCGGCAGAACTTCTGTGTAGTGATGCAGAGCCTGCGAGCTCAGCGCGAAACCGGGCATGATCGCGCCGCCGAGAAAGGCTCCGTCGGCTCGCACGAGGTCCACCGTCGTCGCCGTCCCGCAGTCCACGATGACCGCTGATTTCTGGCCGCCCGTGACGATCGGCGCGGCGACGGCGTTCAACAGTCGATCCAGACCGACTCGACGCGGCTGGTCGACCAGAATCTCCAACGGAAACCCTTCCGAGCTCCGAACGAGACACGGCTTGCGCGACAGCGTTTCCGGCCAGGCCGCGACGACTCGATCCACGCCGCGCTGATTCGAACCGGCAATCACCCCGCGCACGCCGCTGGTGAGTTGCTCAACGGCCAGATGCAGATCCTGCCACGGCAGCGGCTGGTCCAAAGCGACCGTCCACGCCGCCAGACAACGCGGCAACGCGCGCGACGCGTTCGCCTGTTCCTCGTACTGGAACAAGGCAAACTTCACGCGGCTGTTTCCAACATCCACCGCCAACCAGGCAGGAGCGAGACTCGGCATCGTTGAACTCAGAAAGGAACACGGCGACAGGAACCACGGAATTGAAGCCATCCACACGACGCATGACTAGCGCCGGGCCGAACTTCGATGCAGGACACTTCAGATTCTTCAGCGGCTCGGTCGGGCGTCCCACAGTTTCACGGTGCGATCCCAACTGGCAGAGATGATTCTGGAACCGTCCGAATTCATCGCCACGTCGCGAACTCCGGCGGTGTGACCTTTCAAGGTCAGCAGTTCCTGGCCACTGAGCATGTCCCACAGCTTGATGGTGTGGTCGTCGCCGGTGGAGATCAGCCTTCGGCCATCTCGGCTGAAAGTCACTCGATTCACGTCGTCCACGTGACCGCGAAGCACCATGTGTTCCACTCCGGTGCGAGAATCCCACACCCGCACCGTTTCGTCCTGGCCAGCCGAAGCCACGTAACGTCCATCCGGACTGAAGGCCACGCCGAACAAGACTCCAGTGTGGCCCTCGAACACCAGCAGTTCACGACCGCTGGTAAGATCCCAGACTCGGGCGGTGCGATCGTCACTGACAGTGGCAAGCCTCAACCCATCGGGGCTGAATGACACGTCATTCACTTCGTTTGTATGACCGCGCAGCGTGAGAAGTTCTCGACCATCCCGGGAGTCCCAGATACGAACCGTCCGGTCCGCACTGGCGGATGCCAGTTGGCTGCCATCAGGACTGAAGTCTGTGGAGTAAACCCAGCCGAGTTTTCCTCCGAGGGTCAGCAGCAGTTCCCCAGACTCGACCTGCCAAACCTTGACGGTCTGATCGCATCCGCAGGTGGCCAGCCTCTGGCCGTCGGGACTGAACGCCACTTCGTAAACGCCGCTGGTGTGAGCCTTCAGCGTCCTCAGTTCCCGGTTGGTCGCGGCATCCCAGATCTTAACGAATTCATCCTTGCTGCCGGATGCGAAGTATCTTCCATCAAGGCTGAAATCGACACAGACAGCCCAGTGACGATGTGCTCGCAATGTGGTGCTTTCCAGATTGCCGTCTCCGACCAGAGTGCAATCCAGCCGGGCAACTTCCTTGCGGTTCGCTACATCCCAGGTACGAACAGTTTGGTCCCAGCTCGCGGAAATCAGCCGCTGACCGTCACTGGCCAGAACCAGACTGCGCACCTCGCCGCCATGTCCCGAAAGAGTGGCCTGCTCCTTTCCGGTTTCGACATCCCAGATCTTGATCAACTGATCCTGGCCTGCAGATGCCAACTCACGACCGTCAGAGACAAACAGAGCTCCGAAGACGGTCCCATCATGACCAGTCAATGTCGACTGATGAGTGGCGGTCTCCGCATCCCAGACCTTCAAGGTGCCGTCTTCACTGGCGGAAGCCAGCTTCTTGCCATCAGGCGAGAAGGCGACGCCCTGCACTTCTTTCGTGTGACCTTTGAACGTCGCCAGTTCTGAACCCGTCCTGGTATTCCAAAGCTTGATCGTGGTATCCGCGCTCGCCGAGGCCAGCCGTGAACCATCCTGGTTGAATACCAGACCACGGACCCAACCCGTATGTCCGGGGAGCACAGTAATTTCCTTACCCGACGCCACGTCCCACAAACGAACCGCGTTATCGCGACCGCCCGTAGCCAACTGCGTGCCATCCGCACTGAGAGCCAGGCAAACCACAAAGTTCGTATGGCCACCCAACACGCGCACCAGGTGACCATCCAGAGCATCCCACAGTCGAGCGGTACCATCCTCGCTGACCGTGGCCACCAGAGTCCCCTGCCGATTGAAGGCGACATCGTTCACATCCCCCGTGTGCCCGGCCAAGGTCATCAGCACGCGCCCGGTAGACAGATCCCAGATCTTCGCCGTGGCATCACCGCTGGCCGTCGCCAGTCGGGTTCCATTGGGATGAACCGCCACCGACTTGATGTCGCCGGTGTGTCCTTTGAGTGGCAACTCGGCTCTGTGCCGCAACTGGTTCCAGAAGTGCCACTCAAAGCCCCGCAGGTCTTCTCCGCCCGTACTGGCAGCTTCAGTCTGCCGCAAACGTTCCTCCAGGTGATTGATATCCGCCTTCTCCCAGTCGCGTTGGGCGAGATTGATTTGTGAAGCGTAGTAGTTTCGAAAAGCGCGCCGCGATTCTGCTGCGAGGCGTTCGTTGGACGCGGAAACCACGACCAGCATGATTCCCAAACCTACCAGGGTCGCAAAGACCAGAGCCGCAGACGTCGCGGCCAGCGTCTGATGCCGTCGCACGGCACGCCGCAAGCGGGTGGTCCAAACTTCCGGATAGGCCTTGACCGGCTCATCCGCGAGCCACCGTTCCAATTCGACCGCCAGGGCTCTCGCAGACCGGTAGCGATCAACCGCTGCCAGAGACATGGCTTTCAGGCACACCGCTTCTAAAGGGCGCGGCGTTTCCCGATTGATGCTACTCGGCTTAGGGAACTGACCAGTTCGCGCCCGCTGCAGTAGTTCAGCCAATCCCAGGCGCTCTGACGATTCCTCGGTGCGGGCTCCAATCGGCGGCACTCCAGTCATGAGCTGAAACAACGTCGCCCCGAGGCTGTAGATATCGGTCGCCGGGCCAAGATCATCCAGTTGTCCGGAAGCCTGTTCGGGGCTCATGAAAGCTGGCGTGCCGATGGCCTTGCCCATCATGGTGGGCGTTACGAGTTTGTCCGAAGCAGGAAGCAGCGGTCGCTCGGTTTCGGCGGTTCCCAGTTGAGTTGACTCAGGACTGGAATGCAGATCGCGTCCGAGGACTTTGGCTAATCCCCAATCAACAACCAGTGTCTCCCCGTACCGGCCCAGCATGATGTTGCCAGGCTTCAGATCACGGTGCAGCACCCCGCGACTATGGGCATACTCAATCGCATTGCAGACGTCGACCAGGCGATTGATCAGTGCTCGAAACTCAAGATCGCTGACATAAGGCGTACGCGTCGAGTTCTTCCGCTTGCTGAGTTTGTTGGGGGCATGAATCGCAGACCCTGAGGAACTGGGATCTGTATCGTGGCCATGAGGAGACAACGCCGGTGGACTCGACGAACTCGCTGGCACAAGGCGACCTCGATGCTCATGAAACCTCTTGATGGCATCGTGCAGACTGTCTCCGCGAATGAACCTCATCGCGTAATAGGGACGACCGTCTGAGAACGCTCCCAACGCGTACACGGGAACAATTCCGGGATGTTCGAGACCTCCCGTGACCTCCGCTTCGAGCACGAAACGACTCTGCGCATTTGCGTCTTTGGCAAACGCACGTTTGACCTCTTTGAACGCCACTTCGCGTTTCAATTCAGTATCAAGCGCAACTGAAACCGTCCCCAAACCGCCCTCGGCATGTGGGCGCAGAACCTGAAAACGTCCCTGCTGGCGATGGCTTTCCAACTGCGTGGCTTCGATGGCCGTTTCGGGGCCACGATCGTCGGCCCCCGCTTGTTGAACGGGCAGGCAGGCGTGAATGTCATGGTCTGCCAACTGGCTCAATTGATTGAGCACACTTGAGTCGAGGCAGAGTAACTCAACCACCTCACGCGCTGCTCCCTGGTGCTCGGCAAGCTGCACATCGACCAGACGCGTCAGGAGATCCCGCCGTTCTGGCGACAGCAATCGTTGTTCAACGAGCAGTTCACCCAGAGGCCGCGACTTGTCCGCGCTCCAACTCCTCAGTCTGTCGACGAGATCTCGCGCTGTAACACATCCCAGCCGCGACGCCAGAATGCCCAGCAAGACCTCGCGTTCTCCAACAGAAGCCATGAGGAGCCCCCTACGACGCGCCCGGACGAACCAGAGATTTCTTTTTCGCGAATGCTATTGCCAGTTTGTGCGCTAGTGCGATGGACGCTGAAACACTCCTGCAGCCCAGCATGTTACAAGTCCACGGAGATCGGCACCAAGGAACCGGGATGGAACTCAGCACTTGGAGTGAACCTGACAAAACAATGTTTTCGCGACTTTGATGAAGGTTCTCGTGCGATGCCGTTTGAGAATGGTTTGGTGCTGTGGCTAAGCTGTTTGGGCCAAGTCATCTCTTTGCGCTCAAGGGCAGTCAGATGGAAGTTCAGCTTCGAGTTAAGACTGAGGGCAAGCCGGATCAAAAGGTCACGATCAGCAAGAACGTGACCGTCGGGCGCAGCAAGACGTGTCAGTTCCGCGTGATGTCGAACGACGTCAGTCGTGAGCACTGTCAGTTCATCCTGGGCGAAGGTTCGCTGGCAGTCCGGGATCTGGGTAGCGCGAATGGGACTCAAGTCAACGGCCAGACGATTCCGCCTCAGACGGACTTTCCTGTGCCTTCGGGCGGCATGGTCGACATCGGGCCGCTGAAGTTTGTGGTGAAGTATCAATCAGCCCAAAGCGAGCCCGCTGCAGAAACCACCGCTCCGCCATCGGTTGAAGCGGTTCCGGACACCATTATTGAGTCACCCCGGCCTGCAATGGTTGAAAAGACGGAGGCACCGAAGCCAGCCACTCAACCCAAACCGGCGAAGGCAGCTCAAAAGCCTGCGAAACCTGCTCCGGTCGTCGTGCCCGAGCCAGTGGCCGAAGCGGATGAGCCTCAATGGCCGAGCTTCGGCGACGATGCTGATGAAGGTCCGACGGTTGCCAGGACTCCAGCGGTAGCGCCCGCGGAATCAAAAAGCGATTTTTCGTTGGAAGACCTCAACGTCGAATCCGCGCCCGACACGCTCATCGAAACGCCCAAGAAAGCCGCTGAGCCGAAGAAGCAGGCTGAGCAACCAGCGGCTCCCGCAGCCGTTGTGAAACCCGCGGAAGAACCCGTCGCTGAGACTTCGACCGCGCCCGCAGCAGCCACAGAGGAGCTGCCAGGCTTTTTGGGAGGATCGGACGATGGTCCCGGCTTCTCGTTTGATTTCGAAGAAGCCGCAGAGTCCACGCCAGCGGCAGACGCTTCGGCAAGTCCCGCTCCGTCACCAGTGGCAACACCTCAGCCTGCAGCCGAAAAGCCCGGCAAGTTGAAGTCTCTGTTCGGCCTGTTTTCGAAGGGCAAGAAGGAGGCTGCGTCGCCCGCTCAAAAGGCGGAAGCACCAGCACCAGAAGTCGAAACACCTGCAACGCCGGCGGCAACTGATTCGGAGGAAGCGGCATGGTTCAGCGGCGGAGGTGATGACGCTGGCGATGTGCCCGACTTCCTGTCACAAGTGACAGAGACCGTTGTCGAGCCGGTCTCCCCTGTGGCGGCGCCTGCTCCAGTGGCTCCCAAATCGCCAGCGAAAGCTCCAGCGCCTGCTCCAGCCAAGGCCGCGGCGCCTGCGCCAAAAGCGGAGGCTCCGAAAGCAGCGAGTGCTGCACCGGCGAAAGCCAAAGCGAAACCCGCCGGCGCCGCCGAGAAGAACGCGACTCCAAAACCGGCTCCTGCCGCAGCACCGGCACCCGCGGAGGAACCAGCGGCATTCCCCTTCGGTGGTGAGGTCGCTGGCGGCGAAGAGTCCGCGAATCCAGAATTCGCGGACTTCCTGAATCAACTCGGTAAATAGGCCCGGTCGTCGGGCGGAGCTGTCACTTGAGTTTCACGCCTTCACTGCTGACCTGGTCGTTTGGCACTCATCGGTTGGAACTGGGACGATTCCCCTTGCTGATGGGCATCGTCAACGTGACGCCCGACAGCTTTTCCGACGGCGGCAAGTTCCTGAATCGCGATGCCGCAGTTCAGCACGCGCTGCAACTCGCCGCAGACGGAGCCGACATTCTGGATATCGGCGGCGAGTCCACCCGCCCCGGTGCTGCAATTGTGTCCGTTGAAGAAGAACTGCAACGAGTCGTTCCGGTCATCGAGAGGTTGCGATCTCAAACGGACAAGCTGATTTCGATCGACACCACCAAATCGGTCGTCGCGAGAGAAGCTTTGGCGGCAGGTGCGGACATCGTCAACGACATCTCCGGGCTGACCTTCGATGCGGAGATGATTCCCGTGTGTGCGGCGTCCGATTGCGGAATCATCGCCATGCACATTCAGGGCACTCCGAAAACCATGCAGTTGAACCCGACTTACGAAGACGTCGTGGCCGAGGTCAGCCAATTCCTGAAGGATCGGCTCGCTGCCATGCAGACAGCTGGCATCGCTCAGGAGCGAGTCGCGTTCGATCCCGGCATTGGCTTCGGGAAGACGGCTCAACACAACGTGCAATTGCTCTCCAACATCAACCACCTGAGATCCAGCGGACGGCCGGTGCTCATCGGACATTCACGCAAGCGGTTCATGTCGAAGGTCCTGGGGCGACCTGTCGATGAACTTTCGGCGGGGACGCTGGGCGTAGCGATTGCGGTGGCAGCACAGGGGGCTGATATCATCCGGGTGCATGAGGTCCGTGAGACGCGCGACGCGTTGCTGGCCTGGCACACTATCACGCACGGTGTGCGACTGAAGGATGAATGAGCATGGCCAACTTGCCACCGCGCGAGCTGCCCGTCTTGATTGAAACGTACGAGCAGGCGTTGGCGTTCCTGCATGGACGCATCAACTACGAACGTGTTTCGACGGCGTTGTCGGCGACGGACTTCAAACTTGACCGCATGCGCCACTTGCTGGCGCTGATGGGCGATCCGCAAGAACGCATTCCCGTCGTGCACATCGCCGGAACGAAAGGCAAGGGCTCAACTGCGGTCATGATCGAGGCCGGATTGCGTGCGTCTGGCTATCGCGTCGGATTGTTCACCTCGCCACACATCGAACACTTCGAAGAACGCATTCAGGTCAACGGAGAGATGATCCCGAAGGATGCTCTAGTGCGGCATGTGGCACGGCTTGCTCATTTCGTCGAGCGCATTGATCGGGAGCATGCCGGACTGAACCCCACGTTCTTTGAACTGACGACGGCGCTCGGCTGGCTCTACTTCGAAGAGATGCAAACCGACATCGTCGTGCTTGAAGTGGGGCTCGGCGGTCGGTTGGATTCGACGAACGTCTGCCAACCAGAAGTGGCTGTCATCACGACGATCAGCCGCGACCACGTGAACGTGCTTGGCCATCGACTCGCGGAGATCGCCGCTGAGAAGTGCGGCATCATCAAACCGGGCATTCCGGTTGTCAGTGGCGTGCTGGCGCCGGACGCGCGATCCGTGGTCGCAGAGTTTGCGAAGACTCGAAACTCGCCGTTGAACCAACTGAGCGAACATTTTTCCTACGAGGTTCAAACCGAGGCCGCAGCATCGCACGTGACTGTTCACTGCGGAGATGAACGGCTCAAGGTGAGCTTGCCACTGCTGGGCTCGCATCAGGGTCACAATGCCGCGCTCGCGGTGACGGCTTTGCTGCAACTCCGACAACGCGGCTGGAAAATCGATGCGCAGCGAGTCGCCGAGGCGCTCACGCACATCAGTTGGCCGGTCCGGATTGAATGCCTCAGCACCGCTCCGTATGTGATTCTGGATGCCGCTCACAACTGGGCCTCGGCTCAGGCACTGGTGCGTACCATCAATGACCTGCCTGTTCGAGGACGCCGCTACCTGATCATTGGGGGGACACTCGATAAAGACACGCCTGGGCTGTTGCGCGTCTTCCTGCAGGCGTTCGATACGATCATCGTCACGCAGTACATCTCCAATCCACGTGCAGTACCCTACCGCGACCTCGCTCGCACAGTGGCATCAATGACCGCTCGCGAGGTGCACGCCCTGCCCACGCCGATCGAAGCCTGGCACGCCGCACGCAAGCTGATTTCTCAGGACGATCTGGTCTGCATTGCGGGGTCGTTCTTCCTGGCATCCGAGCTAAGACCACTGTTGCTGAGCGAGCTGAAATCAAGCGGTTTATTCAGCGATCCAGCAAAATCTTGAGGCATTCTGAGGCTTGAAAAAAGAATCTCACAGATTTGATCTATTCGTGTTTCAAGCATCTCGCTTAAACACCGCAACAATGATCTGTCAGCCTGCGCGAATTGGGAGAACGCTTTATCAGGGATGAGGCGTAGCGCGGGGCGACTCAGGGAAGGGTGGGATCATGCTTGGTTTTTCGATCCGCGGCGGTAATCGTCGCTGGGTAGCGGCGTTGTTGTTGGGCGGTTCCGTCCTGGGTTCGGTCGCTTATGCGCCGGCCGCAGATGACACTCAACTGCGCCCCATTCGTCGTCCGACGGACACGCAGGACCTGACGACTGCGGTGATTCGTTCGCGAGCGGACGAAGCGGCCCGCTCGACGGAGCTGGATGCGCAGACGAAAGCTCGCATCGCAGACCTCTATCAGAACGCGCATGCCGAGTTGCTCAACAGTGACGAAGAGTTGCGATCCGCTCGCGCCTTCCAGACGCGCACCGATCAGCAGCGACTCAGTCGTATCGCGACGGAGAAACGCGCCGAGATCGAACGTCTGAAGACGACCGAGCCCTGGCTGCCGACCTATCGCGATCAGGCGCAACTGCAAGAAGCGATCGGCGAGAAGGACGACGAACTCAAGAAGCTGAAGTTCGCGGTGAATGAGTCCGAACGAGATATCAAGCAACGCGTCACGCGGCGGAACGAGATCCTTAAGGCTCTGCCGACTGCTCGAGCACAGCTCGACGACGCCACCGAGCAACTCGACTTCTCCAATACACCGGCCGAGCATCCGCTGCTGATGCTGGCTCACAAGACAGAGTTGCGCGCTCGCAAGCGTTTCCTGGAATACCACGTCGCGCGTCTGGAGCTGGAACAGGAAACCTATGACCAGGAAGACGCCTACGACGTACCGCGTTTGAACCGGTATGTGCTGTACCGTCGACTGGAACTGGCCGAAGCTGAGAAAGCCAAGCTCGACGAACGGCATCAGAAATACCTCAGCGATCAATCGCGGCTGTCCCTTCTGAAGGCCAACGAAGAATTCGCACGAACGCATCCGCTGCTGAAACCGTATGCGGAAAAGAACGTCCAGCTCGCTAAGGAAGCTCAAGAGCTATCCGAGCAGGTGACAGAACTCGAAGCCAACGTGAAGAAGATGAAAGTTCTTCGCGAGGAGACCGAGGAGAAATTCGCGTACGTCAAGCAGAAAGAGAAGGCGATTGGCCAGACCGGTCCGATTGGCCTGCTATTGCGCAAGACGAAAGCGGATCTGCCCGATCTGGCTCAACTGCAACGCAACGTAGCAACTCGCCGCGAGCAGATTGACGACTTGAACTTCAAGATCCTCGGGATCGAAGACGATCTCAAGAAGTTTGTTGATATCTCCGCGATCGTTGCCCGGATTGTCGCGGAAGCACCAGTGCTGGCCACCGGTGATGAATGGTCGACAACTCGCGATGACCCCATTGCCGAACTGCGACGCGGTGCGAAGTTTGCCATTGAACGGCAACGCGAATACCTGAAGGCACTCAAGAACAAATACAATCAGCAGTATCAGTTGCTGTGGGAACTTGATGCTAACGAGCGCGAAGTTGTCGACACGACCTCCAAGTTCGCGAGCTACATCGACGAGCGAGTCCTGTGGATTCGCAGCGGTCGCCTGTTGGGACCATGGGATCTCGAACATGCGTCGAAGCAAGAGCTCGCGATGTTCGTGCCCGCCAACTGGGCGGGTGTCTTCAAGGCCTTGCACGCCGACTTCCGCCGCAGCCCCGAGATCACACTCATCGCACTGCTGGTGTTCTTCTCAATGCTGCGGATGAACCGGATTGTGTCCCGGCATCTGGCTGAGATCAGCAGCGAAGCCGCCAAGCCAACTTGCACGGATCTGTGGCTGACGGCTCAAGTGCTCGGCCTGTCGGTCGTGCGATCCTTCGTGTTCCCAGTGGTTCCAGCGTTCTTTGGTTGGCGACTGCTACAGGCGACTTCAGCCAGCACCTTCCCGATCACAGTGGCACACGGCCTGCTGACGATCGCCATCGTCGGATGGCCGATGCGGTTGGTCTCCTTGCTCTGCAAGCACGATGGTCTCGCCGAAGCACACCTGCAATGGTCTCACCATGCGTGTGACCTGGTTCGTCGCCACATGCGCTGGCTGATGGGTGCGGGACTGACGCTGGTCTTCGTTGGCGTGATTCTCGACAGGACCAGCCACGATGCCGATTACTCAGCAATTGAACGCATGCTCTTCATTGGCGGCATGCTCGTGACTGCGGGCTTCTTCCGTCGGCTCTTCAAGCCGGAAACGGGAGTTCTGAAAGACGACGAACAGACCGACAACGACGCGGAACCCTCCTGGAATCTGCGAGTTCGTCAGGCGTGGTACTACGCGGCTCAGGCTGTTCCGGTCACGCTCGCCGTGATGTCGGTCCTGGGGTACGACTACACAGCGCGTCAGCTGAGTTGGAAGTTGATGACAACCAGCTGGCTCGCTTTCGGACTGGTGATCATCGCTGGCGTGATGATGCGTCAGGTCACCATTCGCCATCGCAAACTGACCTACCAACTGACGGGCGCGTTCCCGGTTACGGGAACGTTCGGCAACGACGATACCGCCCGGCTGTATTACAGCAGCTCGACGGAATCCAACTTCGCTCCGCGTGTCGCGGCGGAAGCAACTTCGCTCAACCGCATGCTGCATCAGACGACGAAACTGATTCGCACGATGGCTGTCGTGGGCTTCATGGCCGGCTGCTGGATGGTCTGGAGCGACGTCATTCCGGCGCTCAAGATCTTCGATCAATGGCCGCTGTGGATGGTCGAAACAACGCAGATCGACGATGCCGGCAAGTCCATCATCGTCAACGAACCTGTGACGATTCCGAATGTGGTCATGGCGATCATCCTCGCGACCTGCACCTGGGTCGCCGTTCGCAATCTGTCCGGTTTGCTGAACTTCACACTGCTGGAAAAACTGCCGATCGACAAGGCCAGCCGCTATGCCGTGAACGCTCTGGCGAGCTACGCGGTGATGGTGTTGGGCACAATGGCCGTGTTCGGAACGCTCGGCGTGAGCTGGTCCAAGGTGCAATGGCTGGTAACCGCCCTCACCTTTGGTCTGGCGTTCGGTCTGCAGGAAGTGTTCGCTAACTTCGTCTCGGGCATCATCATCCTGTTTGAACGTCCGTTGCGGATCGGTGATGTGGTGACGATTGGCGATGTCTCAGGCACCGTCAGCCAGATTCGCATGCGAGCGACCACGATCACCAACGGTGACCGTCAGGAATTCATTGTTCCCAACAAGGAATTCATTACTGGCCGTCTGCTGAATTGGACGCTGTCTGACGAAGTCAATCGCATTATCCTGAATGTGGGTGTGGCTTACGGGTCTGACGTGGACAAGGTTCGCAACTTGATCCTGCAAGTCGCAAGTCGCCATATCCACCTGCTCCGTGATCCCGAGCCGACTGTCACCTTCGAAAGCTTCGGTGACAGCTCGTTGCTGTTCACTCTGCGAGCGTTCCTACCGACCATGGAACATCGCCGACAGACTTCGAGCGACCTGCATACGCAGATCTACAAGGCACTCAACGAGCAAGGCATCGAGATGGCCTTCCCGCAGCAGGATATCCATATCAAGACCCTGCCGCCGGAGCTGACTCGAGCATTCAATGCCGCACATGCCCAGCAGGGTAAGCAGGAACCGCCGAAGCCGGGCAACCCAATCAGCCGCGTGGCGTAGGACTGGCAGGCCAAGTAGGCCGGACAATCTTGTCCGGCTGTCGGACAGGATTGTCCGACCTACGAAACAGTTGAAACCGAAACTCAGAACCTCGCACGATCATCACGATCTGCGAGGTTCTTTTATTTCGCGGGTGTCAACGACGCGGGCTCGGCCGGAACCTGCGGTCCCGTGCCAGTGCTCCGAGCCCTGCCGATCTGCGCCTCGAGCAGTTTGTGGCGACGCACCTTGCGGACAACGAAACGCAATCCATCGCGCTCAAAGATATCCGCTCCACGCGGCGGACGGCCGAGTTGAGCGATCACCCACTCGTTGAGGTTGCGCGCAGCACCCATCTCTGATTCAACCGAGGGCAGTGCTAAGCCGGTTGCCTCGTGCAGCTTGGACAGCGAGATTCCGCCGCCCACGATCCATGCCGCGCCCGCAGAAATCACTTGAGCAGGCAGACGGTCATACTCGTCCTGAATATCCCCGATCAGTTCCTCGACGATGTCTTCCACGGTGATCATGCCAACGATCTGGCGTTGTTCGTCACGTACCAGAGCGATGTGCGTATGATTGTGAGCCATCAGTTCCAGACACGCCGCCAGGGACAGGTTGTCAGCCATTGACGGCAATGTTCGCAGTACGCCACGCAACGATGGTTCATCAGGATTCAATCGCAGTTCCGCGACGACATCCTTGAAGTTCACGTAGCCAATGATCGATTGCGGATCGTGCTCGCGTTCGCAGACGGGATATCGCGTGTGCATGTCGAGATGCGCTTTGATCAGCGCGTCCAGCATGGAACTGTCCGCCGAGAGCATGGCAATGTGCTCAGCCGGCAGCATGATCTCGTTGACCTTCCGGCTCGAGAGACGCACAGCCTGCAGAATGATGCCCTCTTCACGTCCGCCGATGAGTCGTGATGTGCGGGCCAGCGCGGCGATGGCTCGCAGTTCCTGCAGCTCGGCTTCTTCGTCTTTATGCTGTCCCGGAACTTTGGGCTGCCAGCGTTCGCTCCAGCTCATGATGGACATGACGGCCGCTTCCAGCAGCCAGACAGCGGGCCAGACACTGGATGAGAACAATCGCATTGGCGGCGACAATTTGAGGCACACCCACTCCTTGTTGCGTAGAGCGAACACCTTCGGAATCAGCTCACCAAAGACGATGGTCACGATACTCAACGGCACGACGACGATTCCGATGGCCATAACGTCCGCGGCCATCGGAGGCAGACCGAGAGTTTCGAAATAGGGCGACAGACTCTCTTCGGCACCTGCACCACCTGTGGCAGCAGCGATAGCGCCCACCAGCGTGATGCCCAATTGCACGACGGCCAGACTGGCCTCCATGTTCTGCTTCATCCAGCGTGCAGCGGATGCGCCGCGGCGATGCTCATCGGCCAGCAATTGCAAGCGGGCCAATGTGACTGACGCCAACGCAATCTCGTAAGCGGCGAAGACCGCGTTCACGGCCACCATCGCGGCAATTACGACCCACTCAATTCCAAACACGGTTGAATCCTTAGTCCGTGCCGCATTAATGTCCGCGAATGCGACAACTTCTGGCTAATAGATTCAAGCAGCGCGCAAAGGTTCGCTCCAGCTAACTCCGCATTGTTCATGCAGGAGAACGGAAAAGGGTCAGCAGGCCCCTGCAATATCCAGGCACGTGAATGACTGGAGCGGCTAATTGCAGGAAGCCTGCGACTCTCACGTCACTTCACTAAACGGGGTGAGGTGTAGACGCCATCGCTCATATTGTTGGTGGACCGCCAGGCTTCGGTGCCAGTTGCTCCGCAAACGCTGTAGCGGGAATAGATTGCCGGTTGCAGTTTGAGATAACGAATCGGGCCGGTGAGGTTCACATCAGTCACCACCACCGCGCCCCAGCCCACAAACTTGAACGTATGCGAAGCTCCCAGCGCGTCGGTCACTTTCTGCACGGTTCCTGGCAGGGTGGCATACAGTGGCAAAATACGCGGCTGGCCGATGATGCTGCGTAACGAGGCTTCGCATTCATCAGGAAGTTCAAAGAACCCTTTCGCTTCGAACGGCAGCCAGACGCGCTGATCGCTGGTGGTGCTCAAGGATTGAATGTCGCTCTGCGACAAGCCGTTTATGATGATCTGATTCAACAGAGCTGCGCTAGGGGTGGATCGGCCCGACCGGGGGATGTCGAGCGTCACCACCGTGCTGGGGACTCGTTCAACTGTCGATAGCAACTGACCAAGGAGGCCAGTCTTCTTGATGATTCGCAACTGGTCCGCGAGCAGCAACACCTCCCAGATACCATCCGGCTGCGGCGTTATGGTGGTCATGCCGCGTTCCCACTTGGCGTCGTCGAGTACATGAATCGGCGAGCCTAGCAGGTCCACTGGCAGTGATTGCGTCAATCCGCCCAGTAAACCGAGCAACGACGTGCCACCGAGGAGTTGATCCAGAGACAGCAAGTCGACATCAATGCCCAGCGGCGTGAGATCCAGTGCATTGACTTCGCCATTCGTGAAGCGGATCGCGTTCCAGATGGTGATATCCATCGCCAGCGGCAGCACCTTGTCTCCGGTCGCAACGCCATAGCCACGCAGCACAGTCGCCGAGGATCGCGCCGCAATGCGCGTGTTGCTGGTCCCCATCGCCGGTGCGAAGAAGAGCTTCAGGCAACCGTTCGTCTGCTCGTCCAAGCGGACCGTCGCTTGCACGGAGTTCACGAATCCCTGATCTGAAGTCCGCAACTGCAGCAGATCCAACAGCGAATCGACCTGATCGATCGTGCTGGGCGGACCAACCATGATGCCTCCATCATCAATAGAGAACCTCAGATCGTCTCTCAGCAGCGACGGACTGGTCACGTCCGCCACGCGATTCTTTGCGGCCAGTTGCTGCGCCGACGTGATCGCAGGCTCAAGATCCTGTTCAGGCAACACCGGCTTGTAGATCGGCAACGCGAGCGGCAACTTGATCGCCGTCTGGGGATGAGGATCCGGGTACAGCTCCTGCGCCGCGGCCAATGCCGCTGCGTCAGCGGAATTCTGAGCAGCAGCCTTCGACACGGCGATATGGCCGATGTCGACAGACAGCGCTAGGAAAGCAATGACAAGACACAGGCAGAGTGCGGCCAGTACAACCACAGCTCCGCAGGGATGTGCATGAGCTCTGTGGGGGAAACGAGAGCTTTGCATGGGATTATCTCCCGCAGTAAACGCGACACGACGCACTCGGAACACACCAACTAGAGCACATATTTAAAAGTACACTAGTGATATCACGTCAATATCCAGGCGGCGATCCGCAGAACGGTCCGGCGGCGCCGACCTTGCGGGATGCGCGGTTCCGCCGTGCGGGGATTTCGTTCATCGGACGCAAGCATCAGCGATTTCCCCGCAGTCCATCGCGGCGCCGTAGCGGGCCTGTATCCTGCGTGTACAGCGGCGAGACCACTGGCCGCGATTCTTCTCAGAATTCATCAACAACTGGACGTCACGGCATGAAGCTGGGTGTACTGGCCAACTCGACAAGCTGGTATTGGCATGAATTGGAACGCGTCGCCGTCGCACGCGGCCATCAATGTCAGCGATATGAGTTCGGTCTGTTGCACGCGCGTTGCGGGTTCGAGTCTGGCACTGTTGAACAGGCAGACTTGCCGCTGAGCCAACTGGATGCGTTGGTCATTCGCACGATGCCGCCGGGAACTCTGGAACAAGTTGTCTTCCGCATGGACGCGTTGGCGCAACTACAGCGGGATGGTGTCGACATCATTAACCCGCCGAAGTCGATTGAATGCGCGACTGACAAGTACCTGACGACGGCCAGACTGGAAGCGGCTGGCCTGCCGGTGCCGCGCACAATAGTAAGTCAGGATACAGAATCCGCGATGGCGGCCTTTGAAGCACTTGGCGGTGATGTCGTCATCAAGCCCATCTTTGGCGCCGAAGGTCGGGGCATCTGCCGAGTCAGTGATCCCGATCTCGCCTTTCGTACGTTCCGCACGCTCGAACGCACCGGTGCGGTCATCTACGCGCAGGAGTTTATTCCTCATGCGGGCTTTGATGTCCGCGTGCTAGTGCTCAGAGGGCGGGTGCTCGGCGGCATGAAGCGTTTCGGTGCCGATGGTGACTTCCGTACGAACTGTTCGCGGAACGGTCGCGGCGAGGCTTATCAGCCATCCGACACGGAATGCGAGTGGGCTGTACGAGCAGCAGACGCATGCGGTGCGGTCATCGCCGGGATTGACCTGCTCTACGATGCGGCTGGTCGAGGCTATGTCATCGAAGTCAATGCAGTACCCGGCTGGCAGGCGTTCAATCGCGCCAACCGAGTGAACGTTGCTGAGGCCCTTATTGAGGATCTCGAACAGCATGTCGGCACTGCCAGATCCAGCGCCGCACCCGTCTGAGGACAAGCTACTGGCAGATGGTATTGAACTGTCGGTCGCCGGCATCGCCCAGCCCCGGCACGATGAACTTGCGATCGTTCAGGCACTCGTCGATCGACCCGACGAAGATTTCAACCTCTGAGTCCTGCTTGGTAACCAGCGCGAGTCCTTCTGGCGCCGAGATCAGCGAGATCACCTTGATGTGCGGAACAGACCAGCGTCGCAGTACTTCAATGGCAGCCACAGCAGAACCGCCGGTAGCGAGCATGGGGTCCAACACAATGGCGACATCGACGGGATTGGACTTCGGCAGTTTCTGGTAGTACTCGACGGGCTCCGCGGTAGCTTCATCGCGATAGATGCCCAGATGCCAGACCTCGGCGGTAGGAATCAAATCCAGCAGCGGCTCAACGAGCCCCAACCCCGCACGCAGAATCGGCACCAGTCCAATGCGCTGAGCCAATTGCCGTC
Source organism: uncultured Planctomycetaceae bacterium (assembly GCA_964386705.1). Classification (GTDB taxonomy): domain Bacteria; phylum Planctomycetota; class Planctomycetia; order Planctomycetales; family Planctomycetaceae; genus AM-0621. The sequence goes on along the minus strand of CAYLTY010000008.1, from coordinate 2,272 downwards.
CGACTGTCTGCTTCAGCGGTGTGGTAACCGTCAGGTCTTTAGTAGCGAGCTCCGCGGTAGCTGGCCCTGCCAGCAGCATCGCCAGTCGACGAACGATTGCACGAAACTCAACCGGGGTAGTGCTGACGTCTCGCAAGCGGGCGAGGTGATGCTGAACGAGCGGATGATCAACGACGTGGATGCGATCAGAAATCGACATGCGGGGCTCCTTGCCGGTGCATTCTGGTGACTGCGCAAATCCGAGCGTGCGGCATCTCAGCACAGCCGCCTCGTGAAAACCATCGATCTCGCTCAGAAGTCCGTCGCAGTGGAACGGAGTTGGTCGAAACCGCGCGGCGACTTACAACTCGGTCCTGTGAGTTTGATCGATTCGAGTCCCGGAACTTTGCATGACAGCGACATCCCTGATTTCTGCACGGCACATCGACATGCAGTTCGATGGCCAGCCACACGTGCTGAGGGATCTGAATGTCGAAATCGAGGCCGGGTCGTTCGTGTCGATCGTTGGCCCATCAGGATGTGGCAAGTCGACGTTCCTGCGACTGGTCGCTGGGCTGCGACAGCAAACCGCAGGTACGTTACTAATTGAGAATCAGGCGCCGGACGTCGCGGATCAGAAGCGCGCGTTCGTCTTTCAGGATCCCAACCTGTTGCCGTGGCGCACGGTCGCCAGCAACGTGCTGCTGCCGCTGGAACTCAATGGAGAAGCCCGCCGCGATCAGCGCAGGCAGACTGCGGCACACGTTGCGACCACCTTGCGACTGGTCGGACTTTCCGAGGACGACTCACAAAAACGGCCGCGGCAACTTTCCGGCGGCATGCGGATGCGCGTATCGCTGGCTCGGGCGTTGGTCACGAATCCAGACATCATGTTATTGGATGAGCCGTTCGCGGCGCTGGACGACATTCTGCGACAACAACTTAATGAAGAGCTGCAGCGCATCTGGTGGGAGAAACGCTGGACGGGCCTGTTCGTCACGCACAATGTTTCGGAAGCCGTATTCCTCAGTCAGCGAGTGCTGGTCATGAGCCGCTGGCCGGGCACGTTCCTGTCGGACATCACTGTCCCGTTTGCCTTTCCGCGAACTGCAGAACTGCGGGCTGAGCCTGAGTTCGCGCGACTCTGCGGACATGTGAGCCAGCAACTGCGTCGAGCTGCGGGGATCGCGTCATGAAGCTCCGCACGCTCGTTACTCGCGTCCTCCCGCCTCTGCTCACGCTGCTGATGGTAGTCGTGGTATGGGACGTTGCTGTTCGCTGGTTTCAGATCAAGCCGTTTCTGTTGCCGAGCCCAGCAGCCGTCGCGCAGGCCGCATGGAAGAAAAAACTCGTTTTGGGACAGGCGACAGCGGTCACGGCTCTCGGCGCCATCTGCGGGTTCGCTTCAAGTCTCCTGGTCGGAACCGCGATCGCGTTCATGTTTTCGCAGTCGCGCGCCATCCGCGCGAGCGGCTATCCCTATGCGATCTTTCTGCAGACCGTACCGGTTGTGGCGATTGCGCCGTTGATCGTGAACTGGTTCGGTAACGGACTGCAGAGCGTCATTCTAGTCGCGTTCATCGTCAGTTTGTTCCCGGTCATCACAAACGCGACGACCGGCATGCTCGCAGTCGATCCCGACCTGCTCGATCTCTTTCGACTGCATCACGCGAGTCGCTGGCAGCAGTGGATCAAATTGCGTCTGCCGAACGCCGTGCCGCACATCCTGACCGGGGCTCGAACGGCGAGCGGCCTGTCCGTGATCGGTTCGATCGTCGGCGAGTTCTTTGTCGGTTATGGCAATGAGTGGGTCGGACTGGGTTACCTCATTAGCTCCAGTCAGGGACAGTTGAAGACGTCAGAACTGCTGGCCGCCGTGTTTGCATCAACTCTGCTGGGCCTGGTGATCTTTGGCTCAATGAATCTGCTGAGCCGCACCGTGCTGAGCCGCTGGTACGACTCCAACGACTCGCTGTGAGCGTAAACACTCTGCGAACTGCGCGGAGCTTGTCGCAGATTGCCGCAACGGTCATGCGCTGCCGTCTTGATGTAACGGATGTAAGTGCGACCTCGGCAAATCGTGACGGTCAACGAAGGATGAGAAGCAATTCCGGTTGGTCAAATTGGCGATAGAAGAGAAGGAAAACGCATTCACGAGCCTCGCCTGATCGCAATGGATTGAGTGGTTCCAATCGACGCAACGATTGCAGCGATACCGCAAGCAGAACCGCAATGCGACAAAGGCTGAGGCATGCCGTCCCGCTGTGTTACTTCTCTGATCGTCGGCTCTTGC
>CAYLTY010000007.1:73899-75237 GCA_964386705.1 uncultured Planctomycetaceae bacterium | reverse complement strand
GTTTCAGTTCGGAGGCTTGCCTAGCGTCTCCCCTCACCCCCAGCCCCTCTCCCCGGAGGGGCGAGGGGAGCGATGAATGATGAGGATTAGCTCAGCAGCTTGGAGAAGCGGACGACGGCTTCTTCGATGTTGGCTCGGCTGTTGAAGGCGCTCAGGCGGAAGTAGCCTTCGCCAGCGGCACCGAAGCCGCTGCCGGGGGTACCGACCAGATTACCCTTGCTCAGCAGGAAGTCGAAGAAATCCCAGCTCGACAGGTTCTTGGGAGTCTTCAGCCAGACATACGGAGCATTCACGCCGCCGTGGACTTCGATGCCAACCTTTGTCAGACCCTCGCGGATCAGGCGGGCATTCTCCAGATAGAACTTGATAATCGCCGCAACTTGTTGCTTGCCAGCGTCGCTATAGACTGCTTCGGCGGCGCGCTGAATTGGGTACGACACGCCGTTGAACTTCGTGCAATGACGGCGATTCCACAGGCGGTGGAAGTCGACTCGTTCACCGGTCGACGTGGTGCCGGTCAGAGACTTCGGAATCACGGTGAAGGCACAGCGGGTACCGGTAAATCCTGCCGTCTTGCTGAAGCTGCGGAACTCGATCGCCACGTCGCGAGCACCTTCGATCTCATAGATCGAATGCGGGATCGTCGGATCGGTGATGTAAGCCTCATAGGCGGCGTCATAGAGGATGATCGCGTCGTTGGCCTTCGCGTATTCGACCCACTTCTTCAGCGTTTCCTTCGAGGCCACCGTGCCCGTTGGGTTGTTCGGGTAGCACAGATAAATCAGGTCCACGCGAGTCTTCGGCAGTTCGGGCGTGAAGTTGTTCTCAGCGGTGGCGGGTAGATAGGTGATGCCCGCGTAGCGGCCAGCATCATCGCCAGCGCCCGTGCGACCGCTCATCACGTTCGTGTCGACGTACACGGGATAGACCGGGTCGGTGACGGCGATGACATTGTCAGTACCGAAGATGTCCAGGATGTTGCCGGTGTCACACTTCGAACCGTCGGAGATGAAGATCTCATCTGCGGCGACGTCGCAGCCGCGAGCTTTGTAGTCGTTCGCAGCAATCGCGTCGCGCAGGAAGTCGTAACCTTGTTCCGGGCCGTAGCCACGGAAGGACGCATGCTTAGCCATCTCGTCGGTGGCTTTGTGCATCGCTTCGATGATGGCGGGCGGCAGCGGTTCCGTGACGTCCCCAATGCCCAGGCGGATCACTTTGGCTTCGGGGTTAGCCTTGCAGAACGCGGTGACTCGACGACCAATTTCGGGAAAGAGATAGCCAGCCTTCAGCTTCAGATAATGTTCGTTAACGCGAGCCATTCGTTGATTCCAGAATGAG
>CAYLTY010000007.1:14391-73889 GCA_964386705.1 uncultured Planctomycetaceae bacterium | reverse complement strand
CCGGACACTTGGTGTGGGAGCGAATGTGTTGATGACCAGCCTGTCTTCCGTAGAGTCGGTCCGAGGTACGAGACCCGCCGCATCGACAACGGACGGACGCGGAACGCGTCTGCCACGGTTTTTATTCTTCAGTTTCCTCAGTCTTATCTTCAGCAGCCTTTTTCTTGCGAGCTGCTTTCTTCGTCGCGGATTTCTTCCCCGCAGCCTTCTTGGTTGATGACTTCTTCTTGCTACCAGCGGCCTTCTTGCGTCCACCCTTCTTGGTCGTTCCGGCCTTGGCGGCAATCCACGGCAACGCCGTTTCGAGCGTCACACTTTCGATCGGAGTTTCTTTCGGCACCGAAGCGATCGTCTTGCCGTGTTTCACGTACGGACCATAGCGACCTTCGTAGAGGCCGATAGGTTCGCCGTCGTCGGGATGCGCTCCCAGTTCCTTGATGGGAGTTGCCCCCGCTCGCTGCTTGGCCTGCGACAGCAATTCGACGGCCTGAGCGAGCTCGATCGTCAGCACATCTCCGGCTTTGCCGATCGATTTGAAGACCCGCTGGCATTCGACGTATGGACCGTAGGGCCCGATGCTCGCCGTGACCGGAGTTCCCTTTTCAGGGTGATTCCCCAAGTTGCGCGGCAGCGTCAAGTACTTCAAAGCGTCGTCGAACGAAACCGAGTCGATCGATACTCCCTTCGGCAGGCTGACACGCTTCGGCTTGGGGTCGTCCTTCGTATTGTTGTCTTCGCCGAGCTGCAGGTACGGGCCGTAGGGGCCGATTTTCTTGTAGATCGCACGGCCGTCATCGGGGTGCAGGCCCATCGACTGCGGGCCCACGGCTTTGCGTTCGATGAGTTCCTGAGCCATCGCGTCGGTCAGCTCGGCGGGTGCGATGTCGTTCGGCAGCGAAACGCTGACCTGCTTGCCGTCGCGCTCGACGGACAGGAACGGACCGTACTTGCCGACTCGCACGCCGGTACTGACATCTTTCAGTCGGATCGTGCAGGCTTCGCGAGGATCAATGTTGCCCTCGCGCGTCTGCACCTGACTCTCTAATCCCTCTTCACCCAGATAGAACTGTTCCAAATACGGTTGTCGATCCGCTTCCCCCGAAGCCACATCGTCCAACGTCTGCTCCATTTGAGCCGTGAACGAGTAATCCACCAGCTTCGAGAAGTGCTGTTCGAGCAGTTGAGTCACCGCCATGGCTGTGAAGGTGGGCACCAGTTGATTGCCCTGCTTCACGACGTAACCGCGATCCTGAATCGTTCCAATAATGCTGGAGTACGTACTCGGACGCCCGATGCCTTCCTTTTCGAGACGGTCAACCAGCGTGGCTTCGGTGAATCGCGCCGGCGGCTTCGTTTCATGGCTGACCGGTTCCAGTTCATCCAGTTTCAGGCGGTCATTGGCGTTGAGCAGCGGCAACGTCTTCTCCGAATCGTCCATCGCTGCTTCCGGATCATCGACACCTTCAACATACGCGCGGAAGAAGCCGGGGAAGTCAACGTGTCTGCCGGTTGCGCGAAACTCGGCATCGCCCGCCTTGATGATTGCCGTTTGGAAGGTGAGCCGGGCTTCAGCCATCTGAGTGGCCATCGTTCGCTTCCAGATCAGCGCGTACAGCCGCAGTTCGTTGCCATCCAGACCAAGTTCCTCGCCGGTTTTCATGTCCGTGCCAGCGGGGCGAATGGCTTCGTGTGCTTCCTGAGCCCCCTTGGCCTTCGTCGTGTACTGCCGCACTTCCGGGCTGAGGTAGTCATCACCGTAGCGCTCTTTGACGCTCTTCCGGGCGGCGGAGATCGCTTCGCCAGACAGCGTCACGCTGTCGGTACGCATGTAGGTGATGTGACCGTCTTCATAGAGCCGCTGAGCGGTCTGCATCGTCTGACGCGCCGTCATGCCGAGCTTGCGGTTCGATTCCTGCTGTAGGGTGCTCGTCGTGAACGGAGCATAGGGCCGCCGTGTTTGCGGGCGCGACTCCACTCCCTCAACCACCCAGTCGCCGGATGCGATGCGACTGCGCAGCTGATCGGCGTCCACATCGCTCATCAACACGACGTCCGCACCGGGCTTCAGCTTGCCGGTTGACTCGTCGAAATCCTTGCCGCTGGCAATGCGTCGGCCAGCGACTCCGGCCAACTCCGCGACAAAGCTCTCGGAACGCGGCGTCTGCAGAGTCGCCTTTAAGTCCCAGTAGTTCGCTTTGCGGAATGCCTGTCGTTCGTATTCGCGGGTCACGAGCATGCGCACCGCGACCGACTGCACTCGTCCGGCCGACAAGCCGCGGGCGACTTTTTTCCACAACAACGGGCTGAGCGTGTAACCGTACAGACGGTCCACAACTCGGCGGGTTTCCTGCGCCTGCACGAGGTTCTGATCGATGTCTCGCGTGTGCTGAACCGCATTCAGAATCGCGGACTTGGTGATTTCACCGAACACCATGCGTTTGACCGGGACCTTCGGCTGCAGCAGTTCGACCAGATGCCAGCCGATGCTTTCGCCTTCCCGGTCCTCGTCCGTTGCGATGAGAAGTTCGTCGCAATCTTTGAGGGCCGATTTCAGCTCGCGAATCAGTTTCTTTTTGCCATCGGGAATGATGTAGAGCGGCGCAAACTGGTTGTGAACATTGATGCCCAGGGTCGCCCAAGGTTCCTTCTTGATCTCTTCGGGAACTTCCGCGGCCTTGGCTGGCAAGTCGCGCACATGGCCCACGCTCGCCAGGACCTTGTAGTCCTTCCCGAGATAACCACCGATTTTCTTGGCCTTCGTCGGAGATTCGACGATGACCAACGCTTTGAATTTGGCTGACGCCACGAAAATATCCTTCCACTAGCGGCGATGCCGCAACTGTCATTCACATCGATAGTTAAGCAAAATCGGCGGCGCCTTCAGGATTGAGTCCTGGAGTTTTTCTATGCTCCACGACTCAATCCCCTCCGCGTCCACGTCGCGAGCTTTCTGCAAGAGGCGTGAACCCTCACAACTCAGGAGTCTGGGCGACTTTAGCCGAGCTTGTCTCAGCCCCCCTCCTGGCTACAATCCGCCGCCGTTTCGCAGCCTTTGGCCTCTTGCCGATGAACTGCAAGGGCCTTGCAAATCGCCGTGATTGCCGTCGGCAACGATGGTTAATCCGCTCGCCGACAGGCTTGAGATCGTCCAATCGAAGGGCGTTCGATAGCCCACGGTGAAACGTGCTGTCAAGGATCGGTGCCGAGTCGAAGGTCTCTTGCAACCGCGACTCAACCGTCCAAAACTGGGTGTGGCAAGTTCGCGAAACGGGGTCCAGAGCACGTGTTCGCCTGTGTGTCAGAACGATTTTATCGCCAGTGAGGAGCAGCATGGCGTCTCCATTTAAGCTGTTGAAGAAGCACGAACGCGAGCTGATGGTCATTATGACCGGCATCGCGATGTTCTGCTTTGTGATCCTGGATTCGGTGACATCAGGGCGCCGCGATGGATCCTCAAACCCGCTGGTACTGCCGTTGATTTTTGCCGCGGTCGGTGCGGGCGTGGCCTGGATTCACGGTCAGGTCGCCAAGAAGTCGGCCAATTACTGGCTGAATGGTCTGGCAATTGGCGCTGTAGCTGGTGCTGGTGTCGTGTTTTTTTCAATACGCACGGAAGAAGGCGTTCAGACGTCCCTGGGCAAAATCTCCTATCAGGAGATTCGCCACATGCAGCAGAACCGGGCTCAAGCCAACCAGGTGATCGACCAGGTTGTGATGTCCCGGGAGATTCCGGAATCGCAATTTCGCGACCAGATCGTCGGCATGGCCTTGCAGCGATTCCGCTTCGGCGGCGGCTCCGTTCGTGAAGTGCTGTTGAATCACCTGCTGATCAAGGAAGCTGACCGGCTCAATATTCAAGTGCCTGATGAATACGTTCAGCAGTACTTGCGGGATGCTTCCGAAAAGAAGCTGACCGGCCAGCAGTTTGACGAGATCTGCCGCCGCGCGGGCATGAATGACGCTCAGGTGTTTGATCTGCTCCGCGAAGAGTTGCGGGCACGCATCGCCTACCGTGTGCTCAGCGCCGAGGTTGTTTATCTGCCCGAGCAATACTGGCAGGACTATCAGAAGTTCAATGTCAAGCACTCGATCGACGCTACTGCGATCCCGGTTCAAGCTTTTGCCAAGTCGGTCGACGCGCCGCAGGAAGGGCAGCTGAAGGCGTTCTTTGAAGAGTTCAAGACGAAGGCTCCGGGCGGCGATCAACCTGGCTTCCGTCAGCCGGACAGGAAACGACTTGCGTATTTCACGGCATCAGTCGAAGCGCTCGAAAAGGAAGTCGGTGAACCAACCGATGAACAGCTTAAGGCGCTGTACGAAGAGCGTAAGGAGATCTCCTTCAAAGAAACCGCTCTGCCGGGCAAACCTGAAATCCCCTTCGGCGAGCTTGATAAGCCAGACGCCAGCAAACCCGCTGAACCTGCCAAGCCCGAAGACAAGGTGAAGTCAGACGAGAAGCCGACTGAGCCAGCCAAGGATTCAAAGGATTCCCCGCCCGCGAAGACGGAAGAGAAGCCGAAAGCCGAAGAACCCAAGGCCAACGATCCTGCCAAGCCGGATGCTGCGAAGCCTGCTGAGTCCAAAGAAGCAACACGGGATAAGAAGCCGGAAGTCGAGAAGAAGTCGACCGAAGGTGGTGCGGAATGTGGCGCTGAGGATCCCAAGCCTACTGAGTCGGTAAAGACTGACACCAAGCCTGAAGAGAAGCCCAAAGCCGAAGAGAAGGCTGAAAGTCCAGATGCTCCGAAGGGTGCTGAGAAACCTCAACCCGCCAAGACTGATGCGGCTGCGAAGGAACCTGCTGGCAAGGCCGATGCGACATCTAAAGAACAACCGGCCGCATACAAGCCCTTCGATGATGTGAAGGATCAGTTGCGAGATATGTGGTTGAGCGAGAAGGTCCAGAAGCTCTCCAAAGAGCGATTGGACGCTGCCAGCTCATTCATCGACGAGCTGCGTAAGAATGCCGCGAAGTCCGACGACCTCTCGAAGCCGGAGTTCGTGAAGGAAGCCTCTGCCAAAGCAGAGGAGTACGCCAAGGCTCGCGGCTTGAGCTACGCCGAAACGCGGCTGCTGGACTTCAAGGAGTTTTCTGAGGACAAGGATATCCCTCTGGCTTCGGCCCGGGAGCCCTTTGATATCAGCATGATTAAGGACTTCCGCAACATTCCGACGCCTCAGCCGATTCCTCAGCACGTCTTCAGCGGTGCGACTGCGCTGTTCATCCCGGAATCTGCAGAGGGTGGATCAGGCAACCAGCACTTCGTCTACTGGATTATCGAGGATGTTCCAGAACACGAGGCGAAGTTTGAGGACCCAGGCATTCGCGAGCAGGTTGAGAAGGCTTGGCGCGCTAAAGAAGCTCGTCCAAAGGCCGAGAAGCGAGCCACCGAACTGGTCGAACAAGTTGGCAAGAATGTTGGTGCCGGGAAGACGGGATCGCTCGCCGAGGCGCTGACCGAAGTTACTGTGACCGGTGAGAAGGAAGGTCAGCAGCTGTCCGTCATTAGCAGTGCCCCATTTACCTGGCTTCGCCAGTCGTTTGCCGGCTTACAGTCGAACCCCTTCGGCGGCCGCCAGATTGAGTTTGGGACGATTCCCGGCATCGACAACATCGACACCAATTTCATGCAGACCGTTGCCCAGATGAGCGTGGGCGATGTGAAAGCGATTCCGAACTTCGACAAGTCGATCTACTACGTCGTGCACGTGAAGTCCCGGACACCCGGCGGTGCGGATGATCCGGCTGCGGCGATCACGCAGAAGCAGTTCATCGACGAACATCCGCAGATGCTGTTCAGCGTTTACGACCGCTTGGCGTCCTCGACGTTCTCTGACGTTCAGCAAAAGTGGTTTAGCGATCTCATGAAGAAGTATGCGGTCGATCTCGCGGCGCTGGATCAATTCTAAGCCTGGCGACCCCTCGTATTCTCAAACAGGACGGCTCGTTCAGCCGTCCTGTTTTTTTGAATGGAGCCTGATTCGCTGAAAGTTGAAGCTCCGGAAACAGCGACAGCTCTGAATCGAACCCGCCGTGGATGCCGGTGACAATTCAGAGCTGCAGGAATTCAAAGTCAGCGCAGGCCATGCCGGAGACAGCGGCTTCTAGTCAAGACGTTCGCGGAGTTCGTCGCGTTCTTTGCGGGTCACTTCGAGGTCGAACATCAGATATTTGATGTCCAGCCGCAACTGTGCCAGAGCTTCCTGGACGAGGGCCAGAATGCGGCGGCGGCGTTTTACGGAATCAACAACTCGCGAATAAATCCCTTCGAGGTCTTTCTGGTAAACCTCGGGCAACGCGGCAATTGCTTTCGCGAGATCAATGAGCTCGCGAGGCAGTTCGTTCTCGCCGCTGTCCGGGAATCGAGAGTTTGTAGTCATCTTTCGTCAATCTCCTGTCGGCTCTGCACCACGGATGGGATTCTGTGGCTGCGCCAACCCCGTTCACAAGCCCGTCAGGCAATCTCGCGCCTGAGATGCCCTCAAATTGCCAGATCCGGCTCGGTTTGTCACTCCTGCCGGATTGCAGCGAGCTCGAACACTCGTCTTGGCCGCTTTCGGGGCCAAATCCTATGCTCACCGGGCTAAGCCCTGCCCGGAGCTCGTGCGGCAACCGTACGGGCCCCATGTTGCCCGAAAACAACACCCCGATGCATCATGCTTTAGCCGAGTTGGACGAGAATAGAACTTTCTGGCGAAACGGCTGCTGGTTTGACCGGCCAGCCAAACTCTGAGGATTTCCGTGACGTTACGGTTTAGGGATGAACCGCTGCCGCAAAGGATTGCTCACACGTCATGTGATGAGTTGCAGTCAGCCTGCGCCGTCATCTCGGGCCGAAGGGGAAGCTCTAACCTCCGCCGGATCGTTCTAGCGATCATCACGACTCTGCTGGTCACGCTGAGTTTGTGCCGACTCACCTCATTGTCACGAGCCGCCGATTTCACCGAAGACTTTGAAGGCGAACGGCCTTCGTGGCGCGTGCACCTCACCAATCAGCGGGCTGCTCAGTTGAAGTTGCAGCGCCGCGGCAAGACGGCTGTGAAGTCGGGTGAGACATCCGAAGAAGTTCAAATCGCCGTCGATGAGAATCGGCAAGTTGTCCGACTTGAGCACAACTTGCCGCCTTCAGTTCCCATTGAAGACGTGTCGCTGTCGCTAGTATTGAAGTCGAACGTCCCCGCGACGGTCCTGGCGGTTCGCATCGTCTTTCCGCGACAGATCGATCCTCGCAATGGGAAGATCCTGCACTGTTATGTTCAGGGTGATCGCTACACCGACGTGGGACACTGGCAGACGTTGTCTGTCGTGCCGTCCGATCGTGTGCTGAAAGATCGCATCGCGCGTTTGCGATCAGAGCTGATTTCGGAGCAACTGGATCTAACTGACGCGTACTTTGATCGAGCTATCCTGCTGGCCGACATTGCGCCGGGAACTGGTGCTTTTTTTATTGATGACATGCGCTGGAAGGGGCACGCCAGTCCCACCAAACGCGAAAGCCCACCTCCGAAGATTGAAGAACCGCGGACGCTGACGTCGCACGCGCAGATGCGCCGCGACCGACTGCTCATTGACGGTAAGCCCGTGATTCCACGATTCGCGCCGCACCACGATGAACCTGTCGGACACCTGCAGGCATTGGGGCTGAATCTCGTCTGGATCGACGATTACACCGACGTCAAACGGCTCAACGAACTGCGTGAATACGGCTTGTGGGCGCTCGCTACGCCGCCACAGCCACCGTCATCGGATACGGAGTCACCCGGCGACGCATCGCTGTCGCTGGAGCCGTTCGATGAAAAGACGGACGGCATCATCGCGTGGTGGATGAGCAACCGCTTGCCTGCTGAGGCGCGGCAGGAGATCGAAGCTCAAACTCGAGTTGTCCGCGCCGCTGACCGCGAACGCGCGCGGCCGTTGCTCGCTGACATTGGTGGCCTTGAACGCACCTACTCAAGACTCTTCGACGGTGTGGGCCTCAGCCGTCATCCGCTGCAGACCGAGTTCGAGATCAAGGACTATCGGCAGTTTCTCACGCAGAAGGCGAGGCAACTGCGTCCCGGGATGTTCGTCTCAACCTGGGTGCAGACGGAGATCGAACCGCGACCGGGCGTGGAGACTCCCCAGTTGGTTGAACCAGAACAGATCCGCCTGCTGGCTTATGCGGCGCTCGCGGCGGGGTGTCGGGGCATTGGCTATTGGAAGACATCTTCGTTTAACGGCGAGTTCCCCGGAGCTCGCGAACGCGAACTGATCATCGCAATCATCAATCAGGAGATTGAGCTGCTGGAACCGTGGCTGGCGACACGCACTGTGACCCAGTTCGAAAAGGTTCCGCTAGGGGAAATTGTCAAGACGCGTGAATCCTTCCTAGACCGCAACAAGCCCGTCAGCACGCGGCTGCGCGTAAAAGATCCGCCTAAGATTGCGAATGCACCGGGCGGACCTGCTGAGGAGTTTCGTCCCTACACCAACGACGAAATTGAAATGGCCATCTTCCACGGGCCGGACAGTCAACTGCTGATTCCGATGTGGTACGAACGCGATTCGCAGTTCGTGCCCGGTCACATGGCCGCGAAGAACATTGAGATCACCATTCCCGGCACGTTCGACAATCCGACGATCTGGGAAGTCACGACGACCAAAGTCCGCAGCCTGAAGTACGAGCGCGTCGCCGGGACTAAGGTGCGGCTGGAAAACTTTGATCAACTGACCGCGATTGTGATTTCAACGGACCCTAATCTCGGCAACCTGCTGCGGCAGCGTGTGGAAGCGATGCAGGAACGCAGCGCCGTGCTGTGGTTGAGCCTCGCACAAGCCAAGCTCGAACGAACTCGGGAAGTGGATCAGCGTCTGCAGAAACTCGGTGCCGGTATTCCTGATGTGCCGTGGTATCTCGATCGCGCCGCCGGATTAACGAAATCCGGGGCGGATAACTTTGAACGGATCGCAGCGACACGAAGTAACGCTGGAAGTCAGGTTCGTCAGGCCAATCACACGACAACGGCCGACTACGACGCCATTCGCTTTTCGGCTCAGGCGGCGTTGCAGGCGGTACGGATCGCTCAACGCATGCACTGGGAGAACACTGTCGGGAATCATCGCTCGCCGCTCTACACACCGTACCTCGTCAGCTTTCAGTCGCTGCCCGAACATCGGCAGTTCATCGAACGCATTGGAGCTGCCCCGCCTGGCCAGATTGCTAACTTGCTGGCCGACGGAGACTTCGAGAACACCGACACCAATCGCATGATCGCATCGGGTTGGAAGCACTCTCAGTTTGAGATCGAAGGAGTCCAGGCTGGGGCTGAACTGGCTCAGAACCCTCGTCCGCACGGCCGCGCCCTGAGATTGCTCGCCATTCCAAAGCTGAACGCCGAAGTTCCCGCTGCACTGGAAGGCAACCCGATCTCGGTATCAACGCCTCCCCTCAATGTTCGCGCAGGGCAGTTCGTCTACGTGTCCGGCTCGATCCGACTGTCGATTCCGCCCACGGCGTCCATCGAAGGTGTCACACTGACGGAGAACATCGGCAACACGCGGCTGCACTGGAAACAAACCCGCGGCTGGGAACAGTTCGAGTTCGTCCGCGAGGTCACGACGGACACGCCGCTGACTTTAAAGCTCACCCTCCACGGCCTGGGTGAAGCACAGTTCGACGACTTGAGAATTGTTTCCGTCGAGCCTCAAGAACCATTCAAAGCCGAACTCAAACGCCGTCCAACGACGTTGCCAGCAGGTCAATGATCTCGCTGTGCGGCAGTTCTGGTCCCGAGCCTGGTGAAGCGGTGATGAATGTCACCCTGAAACATCAACGTAAACATCTTCGCCTTCGACCGTGACAGGGAATGCTTCCTGACTGATCCGATCGTTGAGGCAGTGCTTGCCGGTGGTGACGTCGTACTGCCAGCCATGCCAGGGGCAGGTCACGATGCAGCCTTTGATGGAACCCTTGGCAACGGGTCCGCCGGCATGGGCGCAGATGCCGTCAATGGCGTGAAGCTGACCGTTCAAATTGAACAAGGCCACGATGCGTGACCCCGCTACGAACTCCTTACCCGTGCCTTCAGGAACATCGTGGATGCTGGCGATACGAATGTGCGCAGTGGTCAATTCAATGGTCTCTTATGGATGGCTGAGCAGTGATTCGTTTAGAGGAATGTGGACATCAGCAGGCTTTGATGGACTCGTCCGAGATCGTGCGAAAAGGCTTATAAGATATGGGATTCTGAAATCGTGGCGGATTTCTGCGGAATCTCTCTTCTCCAAACGCGTATCAATTACTCGTACAGTTTTCACACGCTTTTGCATCGGTTGCATCAGCGCTTTCACATCCTGGTTGTGGAGCCCCATTCAATGGTCGTGCGTCGTCGTGGTTTTACGTTGATCGAGTTGCTGGTCGTGATCGCCATTATCGCCGTGCTCGTCGCTTTACTTCTCCCGGCTGTGCAACAGGCCCGTGAAGCCGCTCGCCGTGCCCAGTGCAAGAATAACCTGAAACAGATTGGACTGGCATTCCACAACTATCACGAAACGGCGCGGGTCTTCCCGCCGGGATACATTGAAGGTGGCGGAGCTCCCTGCGAAGTTTCAGGCGTGACGGATAATGAATGGGGTTGGGGCACGTTCGTGCTGCCTTATATGGACCTCAACAATATGTATGAGGAACTGGCTCCGAACGGGTGCGTTCTGCCAGGGCCGACGACCGCCTATGCCAGCGGGACGATCCTGCAGAATCCCATGAACACGTTCCGTTGTCCTTCAGACAGTGGAGCTGAACGTAATCCCGATCGCTCAAACTACTCCACGAGCAGCTACGGCGTGAGCGTCTCGATCGCCAATACGAACACCGCCGTTCGGGACCGCGACATTACTGACGGCACGTCGAACACGATGCTGGCCTCGGAGCGTCATCAGTCCAGCCAATCCATCGATCGTCAGGTCGGCTTTGTCGTCTGGGGCTTCACAAGCACCGGTTCGTCCTTTTCGTACCGGGCCCAGTTTCCGCCGAACACGCTCTACAACGCGACCGGTGGAGATCCAACCTGCACTCGTTTCGCGGTCGCCAGTAAGCATGTTGGCGGCGTGCATGTGGTGATGTGTGACGGCGCGGTAAAGTTTGTCACTCAGAACATTGAATCGAATCCGAATGTGACCTTTGACTGCAATCCGGGTCCTGGTGGAGCAACTGGTGTGGGCTGGGGTTCGAGCATCCCGTTCCAGTCGAGCAACTACCTGTGGCAGAAGCTTGAGTTCAAGGATGACGCTGGCGTCATCGGCGACTTCTAAACGTCAAGAGTTGAACGCATTCCAAAGTCGGCTCCGCGTTGACGACGTTCAATGCGGAGCTTTTTTATTCGAGAGTGAGAATCGGAATCATGCGGCGAGGAGTGATGTGCTGGCTGAGCGCGGCAGTGCTGATGTCAGTTGTGGTTGGTTGTGGCGGAAGCCCGGATCAGTACGAGGGTGCGAAGCGCGCCTCCATCAAAGGCAAAGTGACATTTGATGGAGCTCCGGTGGAAGGCGGGATAATCTCGTTCCAGGGACTGGACAACAGCGAGACTCAGCGCAAGAGCGGCGGGCCGATTGTTAACGGAGAATACGAGATTCTCGAGGCGAAGGGCCCCAACGCCGGCAAGTATCGCGTTGAGATCCTGTGGCCGAAGCCAACCGGTCAAAAGAGCAAGGATCCCGATTCGGGACAAGAGATTGATGTCAAACGCAACGTGATCCCCGATAGGTACAACTCGGCCAGTACGCTGGCGGAAGAAGTCAAGGCGGGTGAGAACGTCTTCAACTTCGACCTCACATCGAAGTAATCCATAATGCCCAGGCCAGTTTGTTAACGAGCTGGCCTGGGCATTTTCGTTTCAGGCGATCAGCTAGATTGAATCGATCCAGTTCGGCAGTGTGTTCAGCTTGAAGAACTCATCGATCTCGATTGCAGCATCAGTGAACTGATCGCCGACGTCGACAGTGCCTGTGCCTTGTGAACCGACCAGAGTGTCGAGATCCAGGCCGCCATTCAGGGCATCAGCACCGAGTCCGCCGAACAGCGTGTCACGACCGGCTTCTCCGTTCAGCGTATCGTTGCCGATACCACCGAAGAGCAGATCGTTGCCCAAACCACCTTCCAGCGAATCGACCCCGCCGAAGCCTGCCAGCAGGTCATTGCCATCCCCACCACGAAGCGTGTCACCCAACGTGCCGCCCAGCAGCGTGTCGTTGCCACCTTCGCCGCTGAGGAACGTGGCCACGGACGACAGCCGTGCATCGAACAGGTTGCCTGACGCACCGCCGGTCAGAAGGATGAGTTCAATACGGCGGGACGTTTCGGTGCCGATCACTGCCGAGATGATTTGCAATCCGTTGATCACGGCATTGCCGTCTAACATCTCAGAAAGTCGGTCTGAACCGGCCCCGCCATCGATATCGTCAGTGCCCGTGTTGCCGCTCAGCAGATCGTTGCCATCGTCGCCCGTGAGCGTGTCATTGCCGTCTTCTCCGAGCAGTGAGTCATTGCCAAGGCCGCCTCGCACCAGATCGTTACCCAGGCTGCCGAACAGTTTGTCGTTGCCGGCCTGGCCATCGAGCAAGTCATCGCCAGCTCCGGCGTTCATCAGGTCGTCGCCCGCGCTGCCCATCAAGGCGTCGTTGCCACTGCCTGACTGCAAGGTGTCGTTGCCAGCGCCGCCAATCATCGTGACCGAGCCTGTGAATCGCGTTGAATCCAGCAGGTTCGCTCCCATATCGCCGACCAGAATGAGGCCTTCGACTTCCATCAGGCGGTCGTTGCCGATGCCCGTCATCGCGTTGGTCGTCACACGCACGGTCGACAGATCGTATTCGGCCAGGATGTCGCCGAAGCCTTCACCACCGTCCAGAGTGTCATCACCAACGCCGCCGGTGATCGTGTCCTGATTACCGCCCTGACCGCGCACAATGTCGTTGCCCGCATCACCGAACAGCAGGTCGTTGCGCGCACCACCATAGATCACGTCGTTGCCGTTGTTGCCTGAGATCAAATCAGGGGCTTCGGTGCCGATGACGGTATCGTTGCCGTTACCACCCGTGATCGTTGTTGAGAGCAGGTTCGGATAGGACGAGATCTGAACGGCACCCAGATTGATGAAGTCGGCGATCTCGCTGCCGATGATATTCAGCGCCTTCACGCGGGAGGCGAGCAGGTTCCGTGTTCGAGGATCAGGCACGCCATAGACGAGTACCTGCACGGTGTTGTCGTTGGCAACTCCAACCGCAATCTGCTCCAGACCAGCAATGCCGACCGTCAACGTCTGCGTGACGGAATTGAAGAGGATTGTGGTGTCAGCAACCGAACTGACCGTGAAACGAACCGTCGCCGTATTGGAGTTCGCCGTGCCATCGTTCACGCGGAACGTGAACTGGTCCTGGCCGTAAAGGTTTGCAGTTGGGACGTAGGTGTATTTACCCGTGGACGTATTGAAATCCAATGTTCCACGAGTCGGGCCGCTCACCAGCGAGTACGTCAGCTGGCTTTGCTCAATGTCTGTGGCCACGGCTACACCGCTGAAACTTGTGTCTTCCGGCGTAGTGATATTTGCCGCGCGAGCGACCGGATCGTCGTTGACCGGGGTGATTGTGAGATTCACCAGCGCCGGTGCCGATGTTGCTGAACCATCAGTCGCGTTGAACTGGAAGCTGTCCGCACCAAGGTAGTTCGCAGCCGGCGTGTAGGTATATGTGCCGTCGTTGTTGATAGTCACTGTGCCGTGCGACGGGCGGCTTACCAGCTGATAAGTCAGATTCGAGGATTCAATGTCGCTGGCCGTGACTTGTGAAGACACCGAACCGTCTTCAGCCAGCGTACGGCTTTGAGCAGACGCCACCGGAGTGTCGTTAACGCTTGTGATGGTGAACGTCACGGTCTGCGGTGCCGAGTACATGTCGCCATCGAACGCGCGGAACGTGAAGGTGTCCGTGCCGAAGTAGTTTTCGTTGGGGCGATAACCGAAGCGGCCTTCGGGGCTGAAGGTCAGCGTCCCGTGAGCCGGTCCTGTGACCATGCTGTAGGTGAGCTGATCATGATCGCGGTCTGTTCCCGCAACAGTACCGGTTAAAGCGCGGTCTTCAGCGGTCGTCTGGCTTTGTGGGCTGACCACCGGGCGGTCATTCACGGCGAGCACAGTTAACTGCACCGTGGCTGAAGCCGAATCGACTTGACCATCGTTGACGACGAACGTGAATTGATCCGGTCCAAAGTAATCCACGTCGGTGAGATAGGTGAAGCTGCCATCGGTCTGCATCGTCAGCTTGCCGTGCGATGTGCCGCTGGTGACACGATAGGTCAGTTTGTCGAGATCCTGATCGCTGGCCGTGGCTTGCAGGCTCGCGAGGATATCTTCGCCAACCGTGAAGCTGAGGGTGTTGGCCACCGGCACGTCGTTGACGTTGGTGATGGTGACATGCACCGTCTGCGACGTCTGCAACCCGTTCTCATCGGTGACTTGCACCACAACGTCGTAGACGTTGTTCGCACCGACATCCTGCGGTTGTTCGAAGTTGCGAGACGTGATGAAGCTCAGCGCACTCGTCTTGGAGTCGATCGCGAATTTCGCCGCATCGGCACCACCATTGAGCGAATAGGTCTGCTTGTCACCGATGTCCTGATCGGTCGCGGACACCGTTGTGACCGCCGTTGTGTTCTCCGCAACATTCACGGAGATCGAAGCACCGCTGGCAAACTCGGGCGCCTCGAAGACGTTTGTCACTGTCACTTGCAGAGTTTGCACGGAAGTGGCGTTGGCCGAGTCCGTTAACGTGATTGTCACGACATAGACATTGTCGCTGTTCGCATCCTGCGGAGCTTCGAAGTTCGGTGCGGTTGCAAAGGTCAACTCGCCCGTTTGCGGATTGATATCGAACTTGGCCGCGTCAGCGCCGCCCGTAATCGCAAAGTGGCGCGTGTCGCCTGTATCCTCATCGGATGTAAGAACCGTCCGCACGGCCGTTGAGTTTTCAGCGACCGAAACCGTCGTGGCACTCGTGATATGCGGCGCGTCGTTCACGTTGATGACCGTGACACGCACTTCTTGTTGCTCCGTCAGGCCGTCCGCATCTGTCACTCGAACAACAACGATGTAGACATTGTCAGAATCCGCGTCGGTCGGAGTCTCGAAGTTGGGTGACGTGAGGAACTGCAACACACCGGTTTGAACGTCGATCGAGAAGCGGGCGCCATCAGCCCCGCCAATGATCGCATAGCTGCGTGTATCGCCGACGTCGACATCGGTGGCGGTCTCTGAAGTCACTGCCGTCTGATTCTCCGCGGCGGAGGTCGTGCGGACCGATCCCGAGGGGAACACCGGCGTTTCATTCACATTGGTGACCGTGACGGAAATGCTTTGCAGCGTCGTGGCGTTGTGCGAATCCGTGGCGGCAATGACCACTTCGTAAACGTGATCGAGATTAAAGTCTTCAGGCGCTTCGCGATCCTGAGCTGTGGCGAAGACCAGTGCACCCGTTTGCGGATTGATCTCGAAATCGGAAGCGTCGGCTCCGCCGCTGATTGAGAACGTAACCGCGTTGAGGTCTTGATCGATCGCGGTCACGGTCGTCACCGCGGTCTCTTGCTCAGCGACATTCAGCGTTACTGTCGCTCCGCCGTTCGTGAAGGTCGGCGCGTCGTTAGCATCGGTTACCGAGACTCGAACAACTTGCTTCACCGTCATGCCACTGGCGTTCGTGGCGGTGACTTCAACTTCGTAGACATTGTTGGTTCCCACATCGGTCGGAACTTCAAAGTCCGGTGCCGGTTGGAACCGCAGCACTCCGGTCGATGGATCAACCACGAAGCGTGCCTGGTCAGCACCACCCGACACTGAGTAAGTCAGCGAATCCGCTCCCGAAACGTCGATGGCGTTCAGCGCGACGTTCTGAGTGTTCTCGGCAATCGTTGCGGTCTGGAAGGTCTCAAAGCTGGCCGTGGTGCCGGTCGTGACGAGGTGGCCGTTGCGTTGAATGGTTGTCTGTGACTTCAAGGAAACAGGCTGAGTCGCTGTGACCGTGCTCGGGCCAAAGCTGATCGTGGACGCTCCACCGATATTGATACCGGCATGAGTACCGCCGCTGATTGTGACCGTACCAGAAGACGTGGATTGTATGCCGAGCTTGGTGCTGCTGGCCGTCGACACGTTGTCGAGCACCAGATTGCCAGCCGTGGCAGTGATGCCTTGAGCCGGCGCATTCACGCTGAAGTCACGCAACGTAATGCTGGAGATGTTTGCTCCGAGACTGATACCGACACCCGACGCCGGCTGGATCACCGCGATGTCTGCCTCGCCGCCGAACGCGGTACCGGACTTGCCATCGATCGTTACGGGCTTGTCGATCGTGACGTTCTCAGCATAGGTGCCCGAGTAGAGATGGATCGTGCCGCTTGCATCGACGACATCAATGGCGTCCTGCAGCTTCGAGAATGCATCGATTCCATAAGCCAGAGCCGGGCCGGCACCGTCCGGGTCCGCTCCGACGGGCACATTGGCCCAATCGTCATCGACGTAGACCGTTGGCCGAGTGGTGGGCGTACCGACGAAACCGAAATCGTTGCCGTCGCCCGTCTGGTAGGAAACCAGGTAGTCCTTACCGCCAATCGTGACCGTCGAGCTGTTGGCATAGCCTGAGAACTCGCCCACGAAGTGATCGGTGCCGTCGTTGGCAATCAACACCGTCACCGTGTTAACCAGCGGCGAATGAACATTGAGCGACAGCTTGGCTTTGGAATCGATCGTCACTGTGCCCGTGACGTTCAACTTGTCGGTGGTGGCTCCGTTCACATCCACAATCAGGGTGGAATTGTTGTCGAAGTGAGCGTCGCCCGAGTTCATCGTGGCCACCGTGCCGCTAACGATTCGCACCGTTCCTTCGACGTCTAGGTTGGTCGGCGAAGTGATGGCGTTGGCCACCAGATTTACCGAGCCCTTGGCGGACAACTCGGCAGCACCGAGAGATCCAGAGACCGCACGCAACTGGCCGTTAATGGTCAGGTCGCCGTTCACCGAAGTGAGCTGTACCAAGCCGCCTGCCTGGTAAGTCACGCCGCTGTCGATCGTCTGATCCTGCAGAGTCTCGACCTCAATGCGACTCGTAGAACCGTTGGCCGTCAGGTTTCGCTGACCGAGCAACTGCGACGCGTGAATCGAGATTTCTTCATCGACCGTCAACGCCCCGGACAATGTCACTGAGTTTTCAGCCGCCAGCTCGATCTCATCGATCGTGCCGCTGTTGGCGACGAGCGAACCGTTGATCGTCAGGTTGCCGCCAGTGCGTTGTCCGATGTTGGGCGAGTAACCCGTCGAAGCGAGGCTGATGCGATCATTGGCTTTCAACGTGCCGGTGATGGTCAAGTCCTGGCCCGTCGCCAGATCAATGTAGCCATTGGCGCCCGTGATGGTGATGTCGTTCGGACGATTCACAATCGTGCGGCCGGCGTGCATCAGCAATCCGGTGGTAACGGACGGAAGAACTTCCGGATCCAGGATGACGTCCAGACGGCCCGTCATCTCGATCGTGTCCGCATTGCTGCCGTTGGGCTTGGTCAGCGGCACAGCATAGATCACGTTACCACCCTTGAGCGTTCCGTTCGGATCGATGAACGCCGTCGATGTGAGCGAGAAATTGGCAGCCTTCCAGTCGCTCGTGGTCATATCGTCACCCATGACGATACGGATTTCGCCATTCGCCGCGGTCACTACAGGCACGTAGTTGCCAAGTACGACCTGCCCCTGACCAACCAGATGAATGGACTCCGAAATCGTGCCGACCGTGGCCTTGCTCAAGTCGACTGTCGTTCCTGACGCCAATCCGTCCGACAGGTCGGAGTAACGCAGCGCCACCAGCCGGGCCAGGATCGCCGAGTCATTGATCGCCGTGAACTTCGCTTCGAGACCACTGACGTCAGCTCGATTGATGACCGTCGTCTTGTCGGCGCGATAGAGCGTGCCGTTCGTCTTGCTGTCGAGTGTCGAGTAGAAGGTTTCAATGTGGCCGGTATTCGTATTCAGACCAGCGAACGGGAACAGGCCCGTGGCCGGATCTTCGCGACGTGAGAACACGCCGTTCTCGGCACGGTAGTAGCGCAGGCTGGGGTTCTGCGGATCAATATAAAAATCCATGCCCGTCACGGTGTCTTTGACGATCGCCGATTCGATGGTCATGACCGGAACAAGGTCCAGCTTCAAGAACGTCGGAACCAACTCGCCGTTAGTGTTCAGCACGTTGGAATCGGGATGAATCTCGCCGGTGGACGAGTAGTACAAGGCACCATCAACCTGCGACTTGAACAAGAAGCGGCGGGCAAACTGGCCCTCTTCCACTCGGTTGCCTCGGCCGATCATGGTCAGGCTTTCGAGCGGCTGATTGTTCTTGCCACGAATCGTGCCCGTGACAGTCACGTTGCCGACGTTGGAGATCAGCTCCAGATCCTCGCCGGTTTCCAGCGTGCCGGTGATGGTCAGCGACGTGCCCGCTTCCAGGTGAATCGCATCGTTGGTGCTGAGGTTGAACGAAGAGCCCTGCGTCAGCAACCGCTTACCAGCCGTGAATTCGATGGAGTCTGCCGCCGAGACACCGCTTTGGAAGACCAGATCATCGTAAGCTCGCAGCGTGAGCCCGCTGCCCGCCGTCACCGTGTTAGTGACTCCGCTGACGGGCACCACATTGATGTTCCCGCTGGTGGTTTCGATGGTGATCGTGGCCTCGCTGTCGCTGGCGATCACACGTGATACGTCGATGTCGTCCGGAGCAGTGATGACGACCGAACCCTTCGTGTTCTGGACGTAGGTCACCGCCAGGCCGGTATTCGGCTCGCCCACGGAATCGTTGTCATGCAGTTCGATGACGCCTGAACCAGAGTTCGTCGCAGAGAGGATGTTGTTCATCGCGACTTCGAAGCCGTAGACGCCGTTCACCGCGCTGACGGTTAGGTTGTCGGTCACGAGGTCGATCGTGGTGTCCTCGGCGGTCACTTCGGTGATCTTGCCGCCGGATGTCAGTGAGACATCGCCATTGGAATGCAGCGGCTGTTGTAAGCCGAGTTGCTGATCGGCTTCTGCCGCCGCTTCGGACGAATTGAAGGAGTCTTCGAGCCAGTCGATTAACGCGGCACGAACCGCAGTTTGATCGAGGGCCTGATAGGTCGCTTCTGTGAGATCGGGATCTGATGCATCGAGCACACCAATCGCTCGCAATGACGCGCTCAGGTAGTCGAGCCGAATCGTCCGGGCTTCTGACGAATCATGGGCGAACGCACCCGCGTTGATCTGATTGATGAAGATGTCACCAGCGGCACTTAACGTGATGTCCGCCGTGTCGACGTTCGAACGCGTGACAGCGCGAGTGACGATCAGATCGCCATCAGTATCAACGGTGATACTGCCGCGGTTCGCGACCAGATCAATCTCCATCGGATCAGTGCGGTCGTTCGTGACGTTGATGTTGCCGTTGGTTCGAGACGCCAACGTCAGTTCGGTCACGGCGGTATGCAACGTGAAGTTGATGTTGTTCGCGTCGAGTTCCAGTGCGTCGGCCGTGATGGTTGTCGTACCAAACTGCGAGAAGTCAGTCGTCGTCTGCAGTGAGACATCGCCCAGCGTCGTGACATCACGAACCGTGATGTCGCCGAAGGCCATCAACCAGATGTCCCCCGTGTTGTTGCTCAGCGTGTCCACGAGCGTCACAGCGGTCTCGTTGATGAGTTCAATGTCACCCGAGGTCGAATTCTGGATGTCGTATTCGACGACATTGGTGTTCAACACGACTCCCGCCTTGGTGCGAGCTTTCATACGTTTTGCTGTCAGCAAGCCGCCTGAGTGACGGATATAACCCGCCAGAGCATTCAGCGTGATGTTGCTGGTGCTGCGACCGGTGTCGATCGTCGCGTCCGCCAGGTCGATGTTGCCGGATGTCGCACCAGCCGTGAACGTGATCTGACCGCCCAGGCACGTGATATCCGTCGTGATATCGCCATAAATGCTACCTGTTCCGTCGGTGCCCGCAGTCGCCGTGATGGAGTTCGCAGCGGTGAGCGAGCCTTCCAGCGTGATGTCGTCCTTCGCGGAGATCGTCAGGCTGTCGAGCGTAGTCACGGTGCCATGCAGCTCTGCGTTGCGACCTGCGGTCAACGTAATGACGCTGATTGTGCCCGCAACGCCGGTGGAGTCAGCGACCAGGCTGCTGGCTTCAGACAGCTTCACGTCACGATCGGCAGTGATGTCGATGCGGCCTTCGGTCTGCAGTTGAGCAACGGCAGCCAACGTGCCTACAGGAGCACCTTCCGGCACCATGCCTTCGACCAGCACGTCGCGCCCCGCATCGAGAGTCAGCGTGCTCTCAGCTCCCGACGTGCGCACGACGCCATTGATGATGATGTCATCATCAGCCGTCAACGTGATCGCATTCAGGGCGGCAACCGAATCACCACCGAACATGCCGCGTCGTGCCGAATCTCCCTGCTCGAAAGTGCGCGATGTTGTAATAACAACTTGATCTTCGGTGATAGGCTGAGTCTGCCACTGCGTGACGGACTTGTTCTGCACGACCTTGGTAACCAACTGATTCGTCTCGAACTTGGGTCGCAAGCCGTAGACGTCGTGAGCGTTGGTCACAAGTTGATACTGCAGCACCTGGCGTTTGTCAGCCAGATCATTCCAAGTCGACGTCCAGTTGGCGTGATAGTCGGTGAAGTTCTCGTTGATGTTTGCGCCGACCCAGTACGAGTTCGTCTGCATTACATAATACTTGCCGTTCCCTCGGCTGTGGTCGTTCCACGTACCGTTGGCGTACATCTCCATGCCGTGTTCGTCGCCGTCATCGTTGTTGGGTTCTCCGCTGGCCCAGTTGGAGTAAGTCATGCCTCCAGGCACGTAGTAGTAGAGGCTGCCTTCGCGGCGATACGTCCATTGGAAACCGACATTCTCCAACCTCACGCTGCCTAACCAGATGCGATTGTCCGCGGCAACAGCATCCACGCCGCCTTGCTGGCGGCTGTTCTGCACGAAGGCCAGATGGCGCAACGACGGACTGTTGTCCCGAACGCCGATGCCGCCCCAGCTTTGGTAGGAGTTGTCGATCGCGGTGTCGTGGTTGACGCTCGACGACACCAGGGAGTAGTAGGTGTCGTGGTACGTGCCGAACGGAGTATCACCGATGTGGTACGAGCCTCGAACATCGTCGGTGACGACGTTCGTAATTGACGCCGTCGTGCTGAAATAGCCGGTCTTGCTGTAGGAGTTGCGACCATTAACGTCGTCACCGGTCTGGCGGGTCTGTGCGCTATCCCAGCCGGGAATGTTGAACTCGCTGACCGTCGAACCTCCAGTGCGACCATCCTGAACCGAGTACTCGCGCGTACCGTTCGAGTGATAGTCCACCTGCCAGCGTGCCGGGCTGTTGTCGAAGTCGGAAATGTACTCGTACCAGTAGACGTAGCCGTTGCTGTCTGCGCTGATTGAGTATGGATCGTACATCGATCGCGATTCGTAGTGACCCACGAGCGCAGACTTGTCTTGCTCGTAGTTGACCACTGCGTGATCGCGGTACTCGCCGATATCTTCCTGGAAGACCGATGGTTCGCCCTGGCTGACAACACGCAGGATGTCTGCTTCCGATCCTACCGGCATGCGAATGTACTTGTCCGCCCAGCCCGCCAGATTCATCCGCAGCGTTGTCGTATTGTTGTATTTCTGCTGCGTAATCGTCGGTTCGTTGCTTCCGGAGTATTCGAACGTCGTGTCAACTGTCTCAAGGGTGAAATTGTTCTCCCACGCCGGGTGCCAGGCTTGAGTCGTCGGAATGCCGTTGATCGTCTTATGTGTCTCAAGATTAGTCATCGAGAGATTGAACAGCGGACGGTAACTGAGATAGACGAGCACCGCTTCGCGCTGAATGTCATTCAACGCGGTGAAATCTGTCTTCCCGGTGGCCGCCGTGAAACTGCCCAGCGTCTGTACGTTGCCGTTGTCGTCGTAGTACTTGGACCAGTCGACGTTGGCATTCAGGTAGTCAATGCCCTCGACGAAGACCTCGCGCCTGGTAGTACCGTTCCAGTAGCCGTCTTGGGTCAGCGTTACGTCCGCCGTGTTGAACTCACTGCCGACGCGGACGCTTTCTGTACCGACCTGTTCGGTGACAGTCGTCGTCACGAAGCTGACTTCGGGAACCAGAATGGTGCCGACAGCGACCTGACGGCTGCCGGTGACGACCTGAATCGTACGGGCTACTTGCGAAATGACGGGTCGCAGAATCGGGGTCGCGTTGTTGTCGACCATCGTCGAACCCTGCACCTCAATGGTTCCGTCCGACGTGATGCTGGCTTCGTCTCCGCTAGTCAGTAGACCGCCAATAATCTGAATAGTCGGTGTCGCGTTACCTGTCGCCAGCCCGCGTGTGGCTCGAACATCCAACAGGCTGTGAGCGGTGACTTCGTTGAAGAATGTGGCTGAAACTGCCGCAGTGATGTGGATCTCACCATTGGCGTCCGTGTCTTTGATCTGACCATCCAGGTTCAACATGGCGGAACTCAAAGCAACTCGATCTCCACCTTGAATCAGGCCGAGAGCCGTTCGATCGGGCGACGCGGTCACCAAAATCATGTGCTCGGCGCTGACGTCAATGTCGCCACCAACCGCCCGCGTGCGAACGACGCCCGTCGGCAGGACGGTGACCGTGCCCGAGAGGATCGAGATCAGATCCAACGCTTGCACGTTTCCCGAAATCACAATATCGGTGGCATCGGTGATTGAGACCGACGAGTTATCGACGGTCACAGCATTCTTCTCAGTACGCGGCTGTCCGACGTTGCCGCTCAGCAGAACCTTTTCCGCTGCAGTGATGGTGATTGTGCCTCCGGCCAAGGTGCCAATCGAACCGCCGCTCAATCGAACCGGTTCATCATTGGGACCCAGTGGCAGGTCGTTGCTGTTCAGCAAATTGCCCTTGCTGTCTGTCTTCAGAACGATTTCGCTGACGAGCAACGAGACATCGGTTTCATCATTGTCTCCGATCAGTGTCAGCGCGGCATCGGCCTGCACAATACCATCGACTAGCAGCATCTCGTCCGTATCGATTCGCAGCGTCGAATCCTGGTGCAACGCTTCAACCACGCCGAAGATATGCACGTCGTTGCTGGCATTGATATTCAACTGATGAGCGTGTGTGGCGCCGGTGACTCGATCGGGATCGACCGAGATGCGGCTGCGTGAGTTCACCGAGACGCTTACGTCTTCCGTACCGCCCGCGACGTCAATGGCGATGTTGCCCGTCGCGTTTGCCGTGCCACCGACCACCTGATCTTTGCCCGAAACATCGACGCCGATGCCGCCGAAGACGACGGAATTCTTTGCGTCGATATCGAGCGTCGCGTCATGTCCGTTCCAGACCACTGCATTGTTGACGATGTTGGCGCCCGCCAGCAGCGAACCGGCTACGGTCACCGTGTCAGCCGAGATCTCAATCTCACTGCCAGTATCAGAGGTCAGCAGGATAGAGCCTGAGCCGACTTCAACGGAGTTCTTGCCTTCGATATCGAGCTTGGTCTTCGCCGCAACAACAGCGCCCTGCTGAGTCCGCTTGCCCTTCGAATCTGTGACCACTTTGCCAAAGACGACATCATCGCTGGTGATGCGAATTTCTTCCCCCGCAGTCGTCACGGCCATTGTCGTGTTGAAGATCTCAACACGCTTGTCGCCGTTGATCAGGATCGAACCCGTCAGTTGCAGGTCGCCATTGATCTTCGTGGTGTCATCCGCGTCGATGGTGATCGTGTAGGTCGGCGTTGAACTATTCACCGCCGGTGCTCGCGTGCTGCGAACGACGCCCTGCACGTCTACGTTCTTGCCGGTGAGGTAGATCGGCGCGTCGGATTCAATCCGGCCCGACGTCTTGCCGACGGTCAGGGTCCCTTGCTCAGAACGCAGTTCAATCTTCTGCAAACCACCGCCATTGGAGGAGATGACGCCATCGACCAGCACATCGTTCAAACCGGTAATCTGGATCTTGCCGGTACTGGAACTGAAGGAACTGGTGCCATCGATCTGCACGCTGGTCTGTCCCGGCACCACAGTGGCGCCTGCCGACACGATGATGTCGTCGGTGGCTTCCACGCGGCCACGCAGGCGAATGGCCTCGGTGGCATTGAGAACGACGTCGCGGCCAACGCCGTGTGCAATCACGCTGCCACGAATGTCGCCGTACTTGCCTGCTGAGAACTTGATATCACCGTCAATCGTTTCCAGCACACCAGTTGGGCCGAGGTCGATATCGACACCGCTCGCCGGAGTGCCACTGTTGAGGTTGATCGCTGAGTAACCGCGAACCTTGCCGCCGATCGACAGCTTGCCGGTTGGTGAAGGCTGACCGTTTGCGGCGGGGATACCAAGATTCACGACCGATCCCGCTTGCGGCGCATCAATCGCATAGAGGCGAGAAGAATTCAGCGCCGCATTGTTGGGGAACGTCAGACCGACAAGCGATCCATTCTGCGTCGAGGCATCCAGGGTAAAGGCATAAGGGCTCGTGAAGACGAACTTGCCGTTGCGCAGTTTGACCTGCATGTCCGGGTCGACGATGCCCGTCGTTGTCGGATCGTCCGCCAGTTGCGTAAATGTCGAGCCGACTGGGTGTGCGACATTGTTCGAGCTGATGACCGTGTAGCTTCCCGCTTCCAGAGCGGCCTGAATGTCCGCCTGGAGATCAGCAATACCCGTGTTGTTGGCCGCTTGAGCCACAGTGATCCTGGCCGTGCCGCTGTAGACGAAGTCGACCTTGTCGATCGTGATGTGCAGCGTCACATCCTGCGTCAGCTTGCCATTGGAGGTCACCATGAAGCCTTGCGCTTCGAATTCATTGAGGTGACCGGGCGGCAGGATGTTGACCGCTCCCGCCGAGTTCAGATTGATCTCGCTGTTAGGCCGCAAGGTCTGCAGACGCCCTGAACCTTGCACGGTCAGCGCACCGGAAACGGTCGTCACGTTGAGGTAACGGCCGGCAACCATGTCCTGGCCGATGTCGATGGAGCCCTGAGCAAACAGATCGACCGTCGAATCGCCGTTGAAGTACACCGGCACTCGGCCGAGATAGGCACCGCTGGCATCATTCACGGTATTGATGACACCGCCAGCGACGAACAGGCCCAGCACGGAGGCATTCTGCCCGGACGTCATGCGAATCGTGCCATTGGGATCGTTGACGTTCATCTCACTCGCGGCGTGCACCAGCAACGCGTTCTGCGAAGTGTGCGTCGTGCCGTGAATGTCCATCAGATGAGCCGCACGCAGGATGCCACCGGTCTCGACAACTTGGCCAGCCTGATTCTTCGTGTGACCACCGACATAGGCGCGACCCGTGGTCGTTACTACCAGCGACGCGGGTTCGTTCGAGTACGTGACGGTCTCGCCGAGATAGTTGCCTTTCGAATCAAAGCTCTGAGCAACATTGCCACCGGCGGTGATATGGCCGAGCAACTCGATGTCGCCATGACCGGTGATGCGTACTCCGCCGCCAGAATTGTCGGCTGTCATGCCGCCGGACGTGATGCCACCGGCCGTCGTGACGAGCACACTCAAGCGATTGCCAGACAGCAGGAAGTCGTCGTCGCTGCCAGGTGTGCCACCCGTCAGAATGACAACGCCCGACGCCAGCAGGCCGGAATCGAGGAAAGCCTGCTCACCAGCCACCACATCAATACGCGAGTCGTCACCAGCGAAGGTCACTCCGCTGCTGCCAATCGTTCCACCAGCGACAATCGCCGCGAGAATGTCGACGTCTTTCTCGCCAGCGATGGAGATCGTGCTGGCCGCTTGTCGCGAAATGATCCGCGTCGTGGGATGAACGTAGACGCTGCTGCCGGTGACCGGTGTCACGGGTGGCGGTGAATTGTCAGCCGATGGAGGAGGTGGCGGGATGACGTTCGAGTTCAACGCCGAAGGCGTCAGGGGGCTGCTGCCACCCGAACGACCGCCTTCAATCGCGATCTTGTCGCGAACATCAACGAAGCCTTCGACGTAGACGAACTTATCAGACTGCAGCAACAGATCCGAATTGTTACCCAGTACGTTGATGTTGCCGCGAATGATGACTTCCGCATCGGAAGCCAGCGTCAATTGGCTGTCGGCAGCCAGCGTCGTCAGCGTGCCGGTCAGCAATACGCCGTATTGCTTCTGCTGCAGCAACGGATGATTCGGTGATGCGGACGCAATCTGGCTGAAGTAGTCGGAGTGATCGAACTTCGGCGTGCCTGAATTGAGCTTCATGCCGTCCGACGACGTGACCGTACCGCCAATGAAGAGCTCGTGCGGCGAACTGATTTCGATATCCGCACCCGCTGCCGTTTGCACTGCCACGGGTCGACCGTTGACGTCATCAAATCGCGCACCGGCCGTCACTGCACCGCCCGGCATCACTGACGCCAGATCGCCCGCGTTGAGTCGCAACAGCGCGTTCGCATCACGACCGACGATCAGCCCGCCTTCCAGCACGGTCATCTTCGTTTGGGCATCAAGGTCCGCCGTCGAGTTGGCTCCGTGCACTTCCACCACGCCCGCAATCTGGATGCTGCGATTCGCATCAACGTCGATCACGCTGCCCGGATTCAGAGTTTCAATGCGGCTGCCGACATCCGACTTCAAGCTCACCACTTCATTCGTGAACGAGAAGAACGGCAGCTTGTTTTTCGATTCCGTGATGTCGATATCAACGCGGTCCTGGCCCACGATCTTGCCGACCACGACGAGTTGTTCCTTCGCCGTGATCTGCACCGTCTTACCGCTGAGTTGCGAGTCTGGCAGGCCGAGCAGATCGTGATAGTTCTGCGAGTTCACCTGAATGCGGTGGCCAACTAGTTCCAGCAGATCATCGGGAGCCTGCACGTCGCCCTGCACGTACATGGTCTCGGCGACGAACCGAGTGTGATTGTGCAGTGCGGCGTTCACGTCGCGTGGCATCAAACCGAGCTTGATCACCGGATCATCTTCGATATCGCCGATGCGCATCTGCTTGCCAGCTTCGGAATGTCCAACGCTGACGATCGTGAAGTCATCGGCAATGGACGCGAAGTCGCGCACGGACAGATTGAACGTGCCATCGCGGCTCAAGAGGCTCAGATCGTCACCAGGCGCTGTTTCAGCGGCCGAACCCAGGTAGTAATCCACCGCGCCTTGCCGAGCTCGCAACACCAGATCGCCAGTGCCGATGATCTTGTTCTCGCCGCTGGTGAAGTCCATGTCGTCGGCACGCACCACGATGTCCGAGCCCACTGCCCGGGCGTTGATCTGTCCGGTCTGGTGAGTCAGTAATGCGTCGCGGCCGCGAATCGTGACATCGATATTGCCGTTACCGCTCGCGATGGCGAAGCGATCATGACCGTCCACGATCTCATCACGCCAATCGCTACTGAGCTTGTCGTCCCAGGTCGCATCTGCCAGCCACTGTGGAGTTTCGGCGAGCTGCGGAATCACAAAGCCATGATTCTCCTGCGGAGTGAACTGCCCCTGCTGAATCAGGTTCAGGTCATCGGTTTCTTCGATGACAATATCACCCTTGCCATGTAGTGATGTCACGCCGTTGAAGCTGCGCACGAGTGTCAGAATTGGCGCGGCGGTAGTACCAATCGCGTTTTTGGCTTTGGCAATCAGATGGCTGCCTGAAGCACGGATGTATGCGCCGGTGTCATTGATAATCGAGCCATCCGGTGCGGTCAGTCGGACCCAACCAGCACCCTCGTTATTAAAGGTGTCGCCCGAGGATACGAGGAGATCGTTCTTTAGGCGAATGTTGGCGCCGTCCGAGTAGACGCGAGCGTCAATGTAGCCATCGTTCCCGGCGTTGATGCGCTGAGTGATGTTGAGGTCACGCAGCGTTTCCAGAATCACGTGCGCGGCTTTGATGCGGTTCGCGGATTCGAACTTGTCGCCGATGATGCGCAGACCAGTCGTCTTGAGATCAATGCCGGCTTCATTTCCGACGGCCTTAACGGTGACCTTGCCACCGAAGTCCAGAATGTGGTCATGATCATACTGCGCGGCCTTGCCGATGACCGTCAGTCGTTCGACGCCTGCTGTGTAGTTGATGACTTCGCGACCATTCAGGACGACGAACGAACCGAGTTCCAGCGGCGTGCCGGAATTGGTCTGCTCAATGCTGATCTCGTCAAACGCACCGGCTTTATCCGTGATCGTGAACGTGCCCTTGCCCTTCGTGGACTGAGCACGACCGGCCTTGAACTGATAGCTGTCGCTGCCACCATTATCCGAGATCGTGATGGACCGTTCGGGGAAGTCGGCGATGAACAACGTATCGTCGTTCTTGCCGAGCTGGATATTCGTCACTGGCACGCGGGGCACTCGAATACGGTTCTCGTTGGCGTCGTAGAATTCGATGCCACGGGCAGCCACAGTCGCCGTCAGCTTCTGAATCGTCTCGCCGAAGTCCAACGCTACATCGCCGCTTGGATCCTGGAAGCGGTCAACGCCGAAATCTCCGGAGAAGGCGTAGGTATCAATGCCAGCGCCGCCGTTCAGGTTGTCGACGCCTTCGCTGCCTTCCAGCCGGTCGTCACCCTCGCCGCCGATCAGACGGTCCTCGCCCGTACCGCCAATCAGAGTATCGCGACCATCCTTACCAGTGAGACGATCATCACCCCCGCCACCGCTTAACGTGCCCCCGGCACTACCCCCGAACAGCTTGTCTTCACCGGCCCCGCCGTGCACATCGATCGTGACGTTCTTCAAGCGAGAAGCATCGAAGACGTCATCGCCGGCACCCATGTCGGCGACGACCTTCGTCACTCCGGTATAGGTCTGATACCACTCGTCATACTCCAGATTCACGGTACCGTTCGCACCGGTGACGATGAAGGTCTCATTGCCGTCTTCCGTGTTGAAGTAACGCCGGTCACCGGCGGTTGGTCCCGCGTTCACATAAAGCGTCGAACCCACTTGTCGCGCCAGGTATGGCTGCACGCGCGGCGCGTTGTACTCGTACTCGAAGAGGTTAATGCGGAAGAGTTCGAGGTCGATGATGTTCACGTAGCCGAAGAACGCGAAGATATCGACGAACACGCTGCCCACGAGATCCGCTCCAGCGTGCAGATTGAACAAGTTCGCGAAGCCACCGTTCTCGTACTCGAACATCGTGGCGATTTCGGTGCCGCGAATCTTGCCATCGCTGACCCATTGCACGTCGATGACGTTGCCGTCTCTATCCTTGATGAGCTTCGAGCGGGCGATGTCCTGCAGGTCAGCACCGACGCCCAGTTCAATCGCCGCCCGCAGTCCGGCTTTGACGATCGCCAGGCTGACGTTCGCCTCCAGACCGATTGTCGCGTTGAACGTGAACTCATCCTTCTCCTGACCGCCGGTACCCGGCACGATCTTGCCGTTCTGGAACTGCGGTAGCGTGAAGTCAGAGACATAAAAGCCGTCAAACGCATACAGCGGATTGCCGGTCTCGATCGCCTTGCGAATGCCGTAGGTGTCGTAACCAAACGCCAGATCGACAGCGGCGCGGAAGCCACCAAAGGCATCGACGCCAAGCACTACTGGTCCAATAGGTACACGAATCAGCGGGACGCTGAAGTCAGCTTTGAATTCCAGCAGGGGCATCTCGTACGTGAAGAGCGTCGCATCACCGCCCGTGAGCAGGTTCATCCAGTTGCCAATGTCTTTGATGTACTCAAAGGCTTTGAAACCGGAGCGTGGAGTTGACGATCCTGCCGGACCATTCACGCCGCCTTTCGATTTGCCAGAGATCCCACCCAGGCCATTCGCTAGACCGGCCGGGCCGTTGAGGCTCAGGCCATTGCGCAGATTAGCGGGCAACGCCATCAGTTCAGATTCCGTTGCCTGCCGCGCTGACGCGGCCTTTGTGCCGAGCCCTGCCAGAGTTCCGAGATAGATCTCGCCGCTCTCGCCCAGCATCGCATTGACTTGATCGACCAGGTCCAGCATGTCTTTCGCGGCATACACGAAGGCCCAGTTGATCGGCTTCTTGCCTTGCATCTTCAGGATCAGATTGATCAGCCCCATCAGGTTCGGATCAGGGATGATCACTCCGAGTCCCGGGATCTCCGCCGTGAGGCCATTCACGATTGGACGGAACGGCTCAAGGACTGTCTGAATCTGTTGGGCGATCGGCTTCAGGAAGTCGCTGACGAACGAGCCCACATCGACGCGGAAGCGCTGTAGTTCGATCGACGGAGTACCGGCACCGTTCTGGATATCCCATTCCCAGTTGATGGCGAGGTCACCCTTCACCTTCGGCAGCCCCTGCACGCCGTCCAGTTCGAGCGTCAGGCCGAGCTTCACGTCCGCTTCAACGCCGAAGTTGACATCGAAGATCTCGGTGAGTGGTTGCGACAGGATGTGATTGAGGGTCATGCGACCGGCGCTGTTGCCGGTGTAGTCAATCGTCAGGCCGCCGGTGACACCGCTGGGCTGGAAACCGGGAGCGTTCGGATCGCGGTCCTGATCTTCGATGGTGGCTTTGAAGAACAGCAGCTTGCCTGATCCCACGAACGCCGTTGTCACACCCGGATCTTCCGGTGAAACGTCGAGGAACACGTCGATCGTGAAAGAGAACTCAGGATCTTCCTCGTTGGTGTTCGTCGTGAGATAGAAGCCGTCGGCGACCGACAGGCCGAAGCCGAAATCGAACGCCCAGCCCAATTCGATCGCGAAGCCACCGTCGACATTCAACGCGAAGCCAGGCAGGTCAACGTCGAGCGGAATATCAATACCATCGCCGTAGATGAGGCCACCGAGCCCCACGTCGAATTGAATCGCATCGACTTCACCAGCGGGCAGGCCGCCGCCCTTGGTCCAGCGGCCCAGCAGGTTGCCGTCTTTGTCGTACCAGCCAATGACAACGTCCTCTTTGGTAATCGAGTTGTCTTCATTGTTGTCGCGCAGGATGTCCAGGTGGTTGGGACCAAACAGGTCAAACAGCGAGTCCTGCACCAGTTCGATCAGCTTGCCATCGCCGCTGAGCTTCTCGCGGAGATCAGACAGAATGCCCGTCCGCAGACCGCCCAGGAACGTCGATGCCTCTTTGAGCTTGTCACCAATGAGCGGCAGGTCGGAAGCCATGTTGCTGCCGAAGACGTCTTCAATCGACCCCAGCGCCGTGTCGATGCCGTCAATCACGATGCTGGGATCGTTAATCAGACTGACAATCGAGAAGCTGCCACCCAGTGCTTCGAACTCGGCCGCGATGTCCGGGTACGAATAGACCAGCGCCGGCTGAGAACCTCGGTTGGGCGAGTTCGTCAACTCGTTGAACAGTTCGCGAATGCCTTGCCCGGCATAGACGGGATTGGTCTGCAACCGCAACGGAGCCTGCAACTGGTACGAGAAACCAGCCAAGTCGATCCGCACGGGCAGGTTGACGTCGAAAGCTCCGGTCAAATCGAATCGCAGATTGTCGCCGAAGGATTCGCTGGCGAGATGGAATTTGCCATCATCGTTAGCGGTGTTCGCCTTTTGATCCAGAGCCACCGTGAAGGTCGCGTAGTCCTTCGTGGCGACTTTGCCGTCACCATCGAGCACCGCATAGCCACCCGTGACACCGACCGCGATTGGCCCGGCCCTGAATCCCAGTTCGAGATTCGTGCCAGCGACTCGCGCCCCCACCGTGAGATTCGTACCGCGCGCCTTATCGGCGGTGACCGGTACTTGCAGCGTCATATCGACGTCTTCGAAGCTCGCCACCGCCCTGGCGGCGGTTGCGTTTGCCGAACGAACCTGGCGACCCGTGTAGAGCGTGACTTCCACACCCAGATCGCGGCTCAGCTTCGCTTCGAGCCATTGCAGCGTCATTTGACGGCGGCCCAGAAGTTGATTGGCTCCGTACACCGAGTCGGTATTGGCACCCGCACCGACCGAGTTATCAATTGACGACACCACCGCCGCACGGATCTTGGTCACCTTGCTTCCGGTCGGCTGTCCTACCTTGGCTGCAGTAATAGCGGCGGCGAATTCGTCTTTGATGAGCAGGTACTTGGCATTGTTGAGTGAGCTGCTGCCAGCCGCCCAGTTAACTCCGGTAAAAGCATTGGCCGCCGCCGTGACCTGCTTGTCGCGAGTCGGGTTGTAGTCGTACAGGAAGATTTCTGGTTCTTGGCCCGCACCAACTCCAAAGTTGATACCAACATCAACGGACAGGTTGGCGAAGGCTTCGAGCTGGATGTTACCGCTGCCGCCGAGCAGATCGCTGAGCGTGCCGATCGTCGGCAGATTGGGCAGCAACGTGCCCAGGTCCAGACTGAAATTGTACATCTCGGAGAAGATGGCACCGAAGCTGATATGCAGATCCAGCGTTGTGCCATTCAGCCGCATCGAGAATTTTTGATCCTGCGGATCGAGCGTATTGTCGTCGGTGATGCCGAGCGCGTTCTCGATGATGGATTCCACATCCTGGATGGCACTGGCGGGGTTCTCGGCAATGCTCTCCACCTTTGCCGCGAAGTCATCGACAAACGAGAAGACTTCGCCCAGCGAGCGGTTAATCACCGGCAATTGTTCGTTGTAGAACGCTTCGTTTTCCAGAGCATCGCCGAGGAACTCAATACCCGATCGCACGCCCTGCACGATGTCGAGGAAGCTGATGTCACTGAAGTCAAAGGCCTTGCCGAGATCCGGCAACACGATGACAACTTCATCCGGAGCAACCGTGTGCGACGCAACCGCGTCTTCCAGCACAAAGGGCA
Source organism: uncultured Planctomycetaceae bacterium (assembly GCA_964386705.1). Classification (GTDB taxonomy): domain Bacteria; phylum Planctomycetota; class Planctomycetia; order Planctomycetales; family Planctomycetaceae; genus AM-0621. The sequence continues at coordinate 41,157 of CAYLTY010000007.1, read as the reverse complement.
GCGCGGGATTCTGATAAACCGTATGGATCGAACCGAAGTTGAGCAGATCTTGCACATAGATGGCCACTTCCGCCTGCGGGGCGATGGGCAGATCACTGCCAATGCCCGCATTCAGCCGCAGGCCTTTCAGCCGTGCATACGCATCGCCTTCGAAGTCCAGTTGCAGCGCATCAGCGGCATCACCATCAAAGATCTGCGAGAAGCTGAAACGCCGATCGCCGGGCGTTACCGCGTTCGGATTGCGGTCCAGCGAGATGCCCGCCGTCGCACCAAGATGCACTCCCGAACCGGTACCGGCTCCGCCTGCCTTCAATCCGACGAAGCCGACTTGAGCGGCCACTTCGAAGTTCTCGACGTCGAGCGAAACGTCGCCCGTTAAGTGGGCATCCTGAATACCAAGTTCCCAGCCCGCATTTGCTCGGAACGCCAGGTTCGTGAGGTTGCGCGGCGCCGCCTTGTTCAGCGTCGCGTGCTTGGCATCCACCACGGCTTCGATCTCGAACAGCTCGCCATCAATAGTCAGCGTCCCGCCAATCATGGCTTCGGTGAAGATGTTTGTCGTAGACGTAAAATTCTTCGAACCGTTGGCTACACTGCCGCTCGTGCCGAGCACCGGTGTTCCATCGAGATCCACATAGAGCGCCAGGCCACCGCGAATGTTGGCATTGATGACACCCTTCGCCGTCGTCGACAATGAAGCAACGTCGCCGAGATCGAAACCGAGATCCAGCGGCGCCTCAATCGGGTCGAGAGCAGCGCTGAAACCGATCGGAATGCTCAATATCTGCGTCACGGGATCGAACGTGATCTGCACACCCGCCGGCAGCACGCCGGCGCGATTCACGGCCAAAGTCAGCTCCTGGAGACTCTTGATCTTCTCGATCTTCTGATGAACGACGTAGCGCAGTCCGGTTCCGGTCGTCGTCGGGGCCTTGTCCAGTTGCAGAGTGGTGCCGTTCGTCACACCCGTAATGCGGAACGTGCTGACGATGGTGTTGCCATTGAGCAACGAGACGTATTGATCCTTCAGGCTGTTCGTGAAGTCCGCACCCGTGGCCGTGAACGTCTTCTGGCCAGCCGTGGTGGCTCCGTTGCTGCCACTTTGCAGATCGACCCGGGGCCGATTGAAGTCGATCTTGGAATAGACGCTTTCATCAAAGGCTTCCGCGAACTTCAGGATCTCGTTCAGTCCGGCTTTCACGAACGGAATCTGAGTAAGGAAGTTCTCAGAGCCCGCGACCTGATCCGCCAGGAATTCTTTGACGTCCGGGAACATCTGAATAACTTGCAGCACGCTGAGACTCTTGAAGTCGAAGAACTTGTCGAAGTTCTCGGTCTCGATGCTCAGTCCGGCATCGGCACCTGTAAGTGCGCCATCAATACGCACCATCGGCACGGCGTCACCGGACACAGAGATGCCAGCCAGCGAGGCGTAGATCGGCAGGTCGGCGTGAATGCTGTTTTCGCCAGCGATGAAGTTGAACTCGCCGTTCACCAGCGAGATCGCACCACCGAGACTGAGTTCAACGTCGCCGCGTTCACCGTCTTCGTCACCAATGCTGACTTCCACAGGGCCGATCGTCGCACTCAGCAACAAGTCGTCGGTGCTGGCCGTGGCCTGCATTCCGAGCTTGTTGATGTTGAACTCGAAGTCCGAGTTCACCCAGTCGATGGCGAAGTCGATGTCGATATCGGCCTGCACCTGCACGTCGATGGTGGCTTCGCTGTCGAAGCTGACGCCGTACTCTTCGAGCGACGAGCCAAACGCCAGTCCGACCTGACGATCAAACGTCGGCGTGACGTCGAACGAGAACTCAAAGCCTTCAGGCGTAAGGTTCATCGTCAGCAGATCATCGGGCTGCACCGGCAACGTAGCGAGCCAATGCTCGTTGAGGTACGCCAGGAGACCGCTGAGCGTCGGTCCGACGGATGAGTGCTCAACGTCCGGCAGCGGATCTTCACCGGCAGCGGGCAGTTCATCGGGATGCAGGTAGTGACGGATGTAGTCACCCGCGCCGAGCAACTTGCTGATGCCCAGAATGTCATCCAGCGTCGCTGTCGTGCCGGGGATGTATTCCGTCAGCACACTGTTCGCCGTGCGATTGCCGTCTTCATCGACCTCGTAGCTGATGTCCGACTTCTGGTCGATCAGTTCGCTGGCTAGGTCATCAATCAGCTCGCCGAGGTACGCATCAATGTTGACGTCGAAATTGCCCGGCGTGATCTCCAGCACTTCATCGCCGTCTTCAAACTTGACGTTGAGCTTGTCGTCGCCGACTTCAATGGTCTCGTCGACGGCATCGCCCGTGGTGTTGGCGTTGATTTCAACCGTACCGCTGAAGTTCACCGGCAGGCCGCGAGTCGTCACGGCACCGCTGCCCTGCATCGCGTAGGTCGCAGCCGGACCATCAGCGCCTTCGGCTTCGTGGCCGGGCAACATCACAATGCCCAGCTCGCCATCAACCAGTTCGAGCCCGGTACCATTAACGCCCAGGAATGCATTGACGTCTGTCGCACCGATCAGCAGCTTCGAGTCCTCTCCAACTCCTGTTTGATGGATGGAGAAAGTTGCCGTGAGGTCTGCAATGCCCGCGATGTTGGCATGGCCTTCAGCAATCGTGGCGCTGGCAAATTCTTCGCCTACGAAGTCGATCACGACAGGATCTGTACCCGTTCCCGTTTTGACCGACAGCCCCGGCTCCTGATCGTTGTCAGCATCGCCCGCCGCGAAATTTACGACCGCGCGGCCGCGCTTGTCGTCGAGTTCTCCGCCCTGATTCAACTGCACTTCGATTCCGGTAGCCGTCAGTGTGAAGACGTCATCCAGGCCAACGAGTGCCACTTCGTCCGCGGTTGCTCGCAAAGCCGTGAAGCTCTCGGGCAGATTGCTGTCGGTTTCAATCGGTGAGAGCACCGCCAAGCCGAACGCGAGATTGTCGATCGAGAAGCCCAACGCATCGTCGTTGGTCTCGAAGTCATTGAACGGGTCGTCATCGTTGTCGGAGTCCTCGGCCAAGTTTGGATCGAACTTGTCAGGACCACCCAGGCCAACGAACGCATGCAGGCCGGCCCCGCCAATGGTCATCGTGCGCATCTCGACTTCGATGGCTGCGAGCGGTTGCACACGATTCGCAGACTGAGTGAGATCGACGACCGCTCCCGTCGGAGCGGCTCGCAACTGCAGCGAATCGCCGTCGTCGGCAATCGCTTTGACGTAGTAGATGGTGTTGTTCGTTAGCCCGATGTTCGCTCCACCGTTGGCTTCGAAACGCACGCGCTGACCGTCTTCAAAACCGTGGCCCAGCGCGTAGTTGATGCGGTCTGTGGTTGCATCAATATCGGCGATGGAATCAACGGACCGGACTCGATCCGTGAGAGCGAATCGGTGCGAGCCCGTTCCAGCGGACGTCAGATTGATGCGCGTCCCACCCTCGGTGGTGGATAGCTCGATGGACGTTTCATCGACGACTTTAACGAAGTAGTTCGTGCCATTCGTCAAGCCGCCGATCGCGGTCTGGTCGGTCGGAACTTCATAGCGCACGGACTCGCCGTCGGTCAGTCCATGCTCGCCCGTAAAGAGAATGCGATCGCCGCTGAGATCGACATGAATCTCGTTCTTCGGATTGCTGAGTGTGGCGCCGTTGATGCGCAGCAAGCTCTGAATGCCGCCGCCGTCTGACGTGAGATTGACGACCTGCCGAGACGCGTTTTCCAGCTTGATGGTCGTCGCGTTCACCACACGCACAAAGTAGCGACCGCCGTCAGTGAGGCCGCCGATCACATCGCCATCGTTGGCGGAATACGTCACTTCGCCGGAAGCCAGCAGGTTGTGTGCGGTCGGGAAGATGATGGTGTCGGCGGCGACGTCAACTCGAATGACGCCTGAGCTGCGTTCTATGGTGCCCGTCGTGACTGCAGTCAGGCTTTGAACGCCAACTCCCGCTGAAGTGAGGTTCACAACGGCGTTGCTCGGGCCCGACTTCAAGCGGAACGCGCGATCGTTGAGGACTTGTACGGTGTAGGTTGATCCATCCGACAAGCCACCAATCGGCGTTTGACTCTTCGCCGAGTAGCGCACCTGCTGACCATCCTGCAGATGATGCGCGTCGATGGTGTAGATCGTGTCGGTCACCACATCGACTGCAAGCTGTTCAGCAGTAGTCGTGCTGGTGAACTCTTTGAAGCGGAGCTTGCTGGCCCCATTCGTCTTGGTGACGGTGATAAACCGATTGGCCTCCAGATCCCCTGCCGAGCGCGCCAGCTTGAACTTCGAATCGCTGATCTTCTTGACGTAGTACTCGCCGCCGACTTTCAGACCATCCAAGACCGACCGACCTCGCTGATAGTCGGGATCAGTCTCGTAGATCACCGTGTCACCGGTTTCGAGGCCGTGTCCCGGTAATTCAATCGCCGCGCCTTTGGCATCAACGCCGGTGTTGAAGGTGTACTTATTGAAACTGCGATAAAACTTCTGGACGCCGTCGCCGGGCGAGAGCAGGTTGATCGCGCGGCCCACTTTGAAGTCGGAATAGGTGTCCGCAAGCTTGATCGTGTAATCGTCGACACGCAGGACATAGACCAGCCCGAGTCCCGGTGTCAGACCTCCGATCGGAGTTCCACTGGTTTCATAGACCAACTTCTCGCCGTTCACGTAGCCGTGCGTGCGAGCAAACGTGATCGTGTCATTAACGACGTTCACACCACCGGAAGACTGGTTCTGAGTATTGAACTCGGTGAACGCGGTCAGAGTGTGCGTTCCCGTCAGCGGCGCGGTCGTGAGATCGACTACGGCGCCATCATCGCCGTGCAGCTTGATACTGGTCGCATCAACGCGTTCGACCTTGTAGGCCTTGGTCGTGACGAGGCCACCAATCGCAGAACCGCCAGCCACGGCGTAGAGCACGGATTGGCCGGTTTGCCAGTTGTGCGCAGCGTTCATCGTGATGACGTTTGTCGCGACATCAACGCCAAGGCTCAGATCATTATCCGCGCGAAAGGTGACCAGCGGCAGGAACTGATGAGAGCCTGCAGCGTCGCTGGTGAGATCAACGAGTTCTCCGTCTGAATCACGTAGACGGAGCGATGTGTTGCTGACGGATTCGACGGTGTAGGTCGCTCCAGGTTGCAGCCCACCGATCGCATCGCCGTCCGTGCGGTAGACGATGCTCTGGCCCGTCGTGAGTCCATGCACTGACGGAAACAGGATGGTGTCGGTGTCGGTATCAACCACGATGCGGTTCGTGGTTGCGAACTCGACGATGGGTGTGAGCCGATATGCGGCCTCAGCCACATTATCGAGATTAATCACGGTCGGGCCGAGCGCTGCGCCAGCCGGGCTGTGTTGCTCAACGGTTAACGTGCGAATGGGACCTTGCTCAAAGGCAATCGCGCCGGTGACCGAGACGAACTCGGACAGTTGCACGCGGGCTTGAGCCGCAGTTGCTCGAACGAGTTCCTCGCCTTCCAGATCCAGCGTGAAGTCTTCGCCAGTCGTGGTGATGGTGATGGCATCGGAATCCGGGTACGTGAAGTCGATAACCGCCGTGCGACCATCTTCCAGTTCTTCGCGAGGATTAATGGCGACTTCAAGGCCGTGCGCTTCGAGCGAAACGGAATCCACTCCAACCAAGCCCGCCTGCGCGGCGCGGGCTTTCATCACGGTGAACTCGGGCAGCCCGGCATCCGCGTCGGTCGGGGTCAGCACCGCCAGGCCGAAGGACAGATCGCTGACGGTGACACCGGTCGCTTCGGGGTTCGTCACCCAATCGTTGTAGGGATTATTGTCACTGTTGGTGTCTGCGCTGAAGTCTTCATCATGTTGATACGGACCGTTCGTTCCCACGAACGCCGTCACGTGCGAGCCGCCAATGGTCAGCACGTTGACTTCCGCGAATTCGACCTTGGTCTTGCCATCGGAAGTGCGCGTATTCAGAGCCACGTTCGCCGTCGTGCCCTGTTCAATCGAGATGCCACCCGCGACCGACACGAAGTCGGAGATGCCGATGACCGCGTTGTCGATGCTGGCTTGAGTGACTTCAGCACCGGGCAGGTCAATGACGACTGGAGCAGTGCCGGTGCCCGTTGAAACGCTTAGGCCTTTGGTCTTGGAATCACCATCAGGATCGCTGGTTTCAAAGTTGATGACGGCTTTGCCCGACTTGTCGGCGAGTTCTCCACCGCGATTGAATGAGACCGCAACGCCGTACCCTTCCAATTGCACGTCGCTCACGCCAACCAGCCCGGCCTGCGCGGCTTCGGCGCTCACGGCGATGAAGTTTGGCAGCCCGGCCTCAGTGTCGACTGGGGACAGTAGAGTCACCCCGAACGAGGCGTCACTCACCGTGATGCCGACGGCGTCAGGATTCGTGACGAAGTCATTGAACGGATTGCCGTCGTTGTTCTCGTCGAGTTCGAAGTTCTGGTCGCGCTGATAGGGACCGTTCGCGCCGACAAACGCCTGCAGGTGCGAACCGCCGATAGTCAGCACATGCATTTCCGTTTTGTCGGTCGATGTCTTGTTGTCGGTCCTGGTGGTGACGACATCAAACTCTGCCGTCGTGCCGCGTTCGATCGACAACGCTCCGGACAAGTGGATGAAGTCAGAGACTTCCACAATGGCGTTGCCCACGCTCGCACGCGTCACGGCCTGACCGGGCAGATCAATCGCGACACTGTTCTTGGTACCGACGACGGACAGAGTGAACCCGGCTTTGCTGTCGGCATCCAGGTCCGTCGCGGAGAAGTCGGCAATCGCCGAACCCTTGCCGTTCTTGAGAGCACCACCACGGTTGACGGCCACATCCACATCGTTCGCGATCAGCGTGAATGCATCACCCGTACCTACCAACCCAGCTGTGCCAGCGGTGGCTTGCACAGCCAGGAAACGTGAGGGCAGGTTCGCATTGGCCTGAGTCGCCTTCGGTTGCAACACCGCCACGCCGAAATGGACGTCATCGAGCAGCAAGCCAGTGGCGTTTTCGTTGACCTCGAGATCGTTGGTCGCATCGCCGTCGTTGTCGGCATCAACCGTCAGATCTGTATCAATGCGATAAGGGCCTCCCGATCCGACGAACGCATGCAACCCCGATCCAGCGATAGTTAGCACGTCCATGGCGACAGTGCGTGTGGTCTGCTTGCCGTCTGAGCCGGTCTCAATGATAGGCACGTTCGCCGTCTGATTGCGGCGCACGGTGACGCTGCCACTGACCGAGACAAATTCATCCACCGTCAGGTCGAGTGGAACGGTCAGCACGTCGGTCGCGGTGTCCCGGAAGTACTCGGAGAGGAACTCGCCGACGGTGTCGTTAAGGGCTTCGGATTCTGTCTTCAGGAAGCCACCACTCGACAGACCTTTGGTCACCAGCCGCAGCCGATCCGACATCTGCACGACGTCGAAGTACAGAGTGCCATCGCCGAAGCCGTAGAGACCTTGAGCATCGTTGAACTTACCAGTGACCGAGCCGAACTTCATGAAGTCGAACGTGTCGCCTTCGTGAGGTTCAAAGCCGTCGACCAGTGAGACCTTCAACGTCCCGTTGAGCGACGCCGCGCCGCTGACGTTGATCTGGTCATGGCCGCTCAGCGGATTGATGTTGCCCGCTCCGGCCGTGGTTCCACCCAGCTCAATGTGCAGGCTACCGGCAGTCTGCGTGTAGGTGTTGACCTGCGAAGCGGCGATGACTCCCACGTCACCATAAATATTGCCGGGGCCAACAAACGGATTGGTCGCCGCCAGCATCTGCCGCGCTTCCAGTTGCTCAGCCCGAGCAGTGAACCGCGACAGAAACAGCGGGAACTGCGTCGTGCGTCGCGATTGTCGTCCTCTTCGCTGCAATCCTTTCACTCGATACGACAACCCGGACAACCAGTAACGCATTCTCATGACGGCCCTCACAGATCAACAGCAGCAAGCTCAGAGGTGATCCCCGCGTTCAAAGAACGAGGGCCATCGTTGATCGAGAAACGCGTCGGCAAAATTTACGCAAACAACCGATCTTTACTGTCGCGGCGGCGGCTCATCACGAATCTGTAAGGATCGTTCCTATTGCACCAGTAAACGCTAGCGTCGTTCGCATTTGGGTTGAGGATGGCGGAAGCGATACGAGCAGCGAGCAAGTGAAGGCTGCTACGATCGTTAAGAACGCGGCAACCGTCAGATCTGCGGCAACGTGCAATCGCGACTGCGCGTTCGGCCCAGCACGTTGTCTGATTCCACCGAGCACGTAGATTGCAAAACGGCACACGGGTTCGAAATTGCTACGTCGTGGTCAAAATCGCGACCTTGTGCGAAACGATCTCTGACAATCACTCGCTCTGAAAACCGTTGTGATTTAGCGGTTCCTGACAAATCCTGGGAAAATCAGAGCGATGGCACACGGCTTTCTCTAAGGTGCCAGAGACAGGCGACCGTGCCCGACCAGTGACTCACGAGTGGCTACATGCCCGCAGCCACAAGTGGGAATAACGGATCCTCAGTGCGAGGTTTCCACCTGGTCGGGCCGTTCGGAGATTATCCCGAAGCCCTACCGGTTTTCGGGTTGTTCAATATCCCGCTCGCTCTTCGAAACTAGGCTGCTTAGTTGGTCCACGGCAGTCTGGTTTCGAAGAGCGGCGGGACTCTTACAAGCGAACCGTCGGTTCTCCGGCTGTTCGCACGAAGACGGCTTCTCGTCACTTCAATTGCCGGCGCTATTCATTGAATTCTCCGTTTTTCACGTAAAAACGAGAAGCCAACCCCGGAGCGATCAGTCGTAACACGCTGTACCGCTGCCGGGGTCTCTTCGTCTCTAGGCTTTAACGAATTTGAGTAGTCATCATGGATCTCCAACACATCGTTGATGTCCTGCAGGTTGAAGCGCGAATTCACCGTCAGGCGGCCGTTGACTTTGGCCGAAATTCGGGGCTGAACGACCCTGACATCTCTGAGGCTGCTCTCACTCAGAAGTTTCATGAGGGCGCTGCTGACGCATACGCGGTTGTCGCTGTAGCCCTTGAGAATTTGCTGCAACACGAATGCAGTTTTGACTCAGCGTTGGTCGATGCGCAGAGTCGATTGATCGAAGCCTGACGTCGCTGGGGCCTGGGTTCGGCAAGCATCGATCGCAAGGCGGCTCTGAGAAATCCGATCAACACTGTCTACCAGCCTGCAGTCGGGTGGGGTCAGTGTGGTGGCTTACTGCTTCAGACGTCCCATCCACGCATTGATCTTCAATCGACTCCGGAAACCAACGTGTCTTCAACTGCGGGCATAGCTTACCTCGTCTTGTGCGAGGGGCGCGACTGGCGCGACATCTACACATTGCACCCCGGCAAGCCGGTTTCAATTGGGCGTGGCGATTCCAATCGCATCTCCCTGGCGGATAACCGTTGCAGCCGCCGCCACTGCGAAGTTTGCCCTCAGGGCGAACAATGGGTCGTGCGTGACCTTGAGAGCAGCAACGGGACGAACCTCAATGGCGCCCGCCTGGCTCATCCGACCAGGCTCAGCGAAGGCGACATGATTCATGTCGGCAAGTCCTTCTTGCTCTTCACGCTGACGCTGGATCGCCCGATGGAGTCGGTGGATTTCGAACCGACCAGCGATCAGCACGACGCAACTCTCGCCTCCGACGCCGAAGAAACGCCGGCCGAAATCCTCGAGCGTCGTTCACAATCGGTTTACCGGCAGGACCCTGTCGAGGCTGAGAAACTCCGCATTCCGTTAGCCGGCCTGTACCGGCTGGTGGTAGAGATGGGCGCGGCTGAAGATGTGTCTTCGCTGGCCGATGTCACGCTACGCGGCCTGTTTGAAGTCGTTCGCCCGGACATTGGAGCGGTGCTTGTTCCCAGTGACACCACGAAGGAGCCGACCACTCGCAATCTGAAACTTGTCGCGTTCAAAGCTCCGGAAGAATTACCTTACAGCCGCGTCTCGGATCGCCTTTCAGACGCCGCCCTGCGTGAACGCAACGGTATTCTGGCGATGGACTTTTCGCATTCGAACGACAGCGAAGAGTTCACCACACTGGCTTCGATGAATGCCCGCAGCGTCATCTGCGTTCCGATTCGCGATGGCGATGACATCCTGGGACTGATCCACCTCTACTCCATGAAGGCTGAGCAGAGCCTCGACCGCGACGCACTGGAGTTCACACTGGCGGTTGGCGAGCATGCCGGTTCGATGCTGAGAAAGTTGCTCTCAAAGACGGAACTGGTCTCGAGCCTGAAGCAGGCTCGCCGCGAGAACGAGTCGCTCAAAGAAATGCTGCGCATCGAGAGCGATTTGATCGGCGAGAGCGCCGCCATGCTGCAACTGCGCAGCGAAATCAGCCGCTTCGCGATGTCGGACCAGACGACATTGATCTGCGGCGAAAGCGGTGTTGGCAAGGAGCTAGTCGCTCGCGCGATTCACTCCAACAGCAGCCGCAAGGATGCTCCGTTTGTGGCCGTGAACTGCGCAGCTCTGACCGAGTCACTGCTGGAAAGCGAACTCTTCGGGCATGAGAAGGGGGCCTTCACCGGGGCGACAGACCGCAAGATCGGCAAGTTTGAGCAGGCTCATAAGGGCACCATTTTTCTCGATGAAATTGGTGAGATGAGTCCGACCATGCAGGCGAAGTTCCTGCGTGTGCTGGAGGGGCAACCGTTCGAACGTGTCGGGGGACACACTCCAGTGGATGTCAACGTACGAGTCGTTGCAGCGACCAATCGCAACCTCCCGGAAGCTGTGCGCGACGGTGATTTCCGACGCGACCTGTTCTTCCGGCTGAATGTGCTGACGATCACTGTTCCACCGCTGCGCGATCGCCGTGAGGACGTTGAGGCACTGGCCCGACATTTCCTGCATGTGTCAGCCAATCGTCAGTCTCGCTCCTCCAAAGAGTTCGGCGAAGGCGCCATTGATGCGCTCTTGAAGTACGACTGGCCCGGCAACGTCCGAGAGCTACGGAGCGTCGTTGAGCGAGCGTTCTCGTTCTCCGTAGGCCAGACGATCGCGCCGGATGACATCCAGTTCAGTCATCTGGATGTTGGCGCTCACACCGGGGACGCATACGCGCCGGTGAGTCTCGCGGAAATGGAGAAACGGCATATCGAAGCGACGCTGCACTTCACCAAATGGGTCAAGCGCGAAGCTGCTCGCATTCTTGATATCGAACGCTCAACGCTGGATCGCAAGCTGCAGGCTTACGACATTCAACGGCCCGAAGAAGAGTAGTTAGCTCTGGCACGGAAGGTGGAGAAGTTCGTGAACCAAGGCGAGGTTTACTTCTCTGTTGTCGGAGATCAGTTCGATCCTCACCAACTGACGAGCGTCATTGGCATTGAACCAACGCGAGTTCGCTTAAGGTCTGAGCCATTTCCGAAGTTGAACTCGTGGCAGTTTTCTACTGGCAGGGTGACTGCTGAGATCATCGACGTCTATCAAATGGCGGATGAAGTCGTTGCCCGCCTCTCCCCTCAAGTGAAAGAGCTGGCGGCCTTTATTAAGAGTCACGAATTAGCGGCCAGCCTCAATGTGGTCCTGACGATCTCGTTGGATGACCAACTCTCAACTCCGATCATTGGATTCACGGGACCTGTACTCCGCTTTCTGGCAGAGGTCGGCGCCACGATAGACGTCGACACGTATCGAGGATCAAGCTGACGGTCACGGCAGCGTGGCCTCGCGTTATTCATCCAGCAGATCACGAATTGCGCGTTCGATATCCTCAGGATACGGCACAACTGCGCGTTCGAGCGGCGGGCTGTAAGGTGTCGGAGTAAATGCGCCGTTCAGACGTTTGATTGGTGCGTCCAGATCATTGAACCCGGCATCCACGACCTGGGCCGCGATCTCGGATGCCACGCTGCACGGTGGATAAGCTTCATCGACAATCAGTAGCCGCCCCGTTTTGGCGACTGACTTCAAGATCGTTGCGGTATCGAGTGGAGAGACCGTGCGCGGGTCAATCACTTCAACGGAAATCCCTTCAGTCGCCAGTTGCTCGGCGGCGGTCAACGTGCGGTGCACCATCATCGCGATGCCGACGACCGTTACATCGGTGCCCTCGCGCAGAACAACGGCCTTACCGAACGGGATTTCGTAGGGCTCTTCGGGTACTGGTCCCTTGATCGACATCAACTCGCGATGCTCCAGAAACAGCACCGGGTCATTGCAGCGCAGCGCGTGATGGAAAAGGCCCTTCGCGTCGTAAGGCCGCGACGGAATGACCACTCGCAAGCCGGGAATGTGGCTGTAGACCGAATGAAAGCTGCTGGAATGGTGCGTCGCTGCCGAGTGACCAATGCCGATGCAGCCACGCAGCAGCACGGGCATTTTCAGCCGCCCGCTGCTCATGTATTGCATCTTCGCGATCTGATTCACGAGTTCGCCGAATGCGTCGTTGATGAAATCAATGAACATGAAGTCGATAATCGGTCGCGTGCCTGTCATCGCGGCGCCGCAGCTCAAGCCGACGAAACCGCGTTCGGCGATCGGCGTATCACACAGACGCTCGGGACCGAACAGGTCATACAAGCCGTTGGTTGTTTTGAAGTTGCCACCACGCTTACCGATGCCCTCGCCCATGACGAAAATGCCCGGATTGACGCCCATTTCGTACTTCAGAGCTTCCGTCGTCGCGGCCACGAAGGATGTCTCACGGGCGTCTGCAGGCGGATGTTCCGCTGCGGCTTCAGCCACGACATGCGGCTTGGCATAGATGTGATTAGTCGCGGTTTGTCCGTCAGGCCACGCGGCTGTTTCGGCGTCCTTCGTGGCCGCGACGACCAACTCGTCGATCTCGGCATCAATGGCATCGAACGCTGATAACACCTCCGCAGAAGCTCCCGTAGACAATCCAATCTCAGCGCCGCGGCTGGCGACCTGGTCGCGCAATCGCTTCAGCGGACACTTCAGCTTCCAGGCGTCGACGTCTTCGCGCGTGCGATATCCGAAATCGCCCATGCCCTCGGCGTGCGGTCGAGTGCGATAGGTCTTGCACTCAATCAACGTCGCACCGCCGCCAGTTCGCGCACGCTGTACGGCTTCTCCAGCCACGGCCGTCACGGCCAGCACATCGTTGCCATCAACCTCGAAACCCGGCAGTCCGTAGTTCGCCGCTCGACGACCGACATCCGAGATACCGCTTGAATACGAGAACGGCACTTCCGTCGCGAACTGATTGTTTTCACAAATGAAAAGCACCGGCAGCTTCCAGATCGCAGCCAGGTTCAGACCTTCATGGAACGCGCCGTTGTTGACCGCTCCATCGCCAAAGAACGCCACAGCAACGTGCGGCGTCTTCATCAGCTTGAAGCTGTAGCCCGCTCCGGCGGCCTGCAGGATGCACGGGCTGACGATGCCGCTGGTGCCCATCATACCGATCTCGGGCGAGAACAGGTGCATGCTGCCGCCGCGGCCGCGCGAGCAGCCAATTTCACGGCCAAACAACTCAGCAATCAGTTCGCGCGGGTGCATGCCCTTGGCCAGTGCGTGCCCGTGACCACGATGCGTGCTGAAGACCACATCATCCTTGTCGAGGTGCGCACACACGCCCGACGCAATCGCTTCTTGACCGACGTAGGTATGGCACGCTCCCAGCACGAGTCCTCGCGCATGACACTTCGCCAGTTGCTCCTCAGTCTGCCGAATGAGACGCATCCTGCGGTACAGCGCGGCGAGTTGCTGAACGTCAGCTGAATTTGCGGGCATTGCGGACGAACTTTCGTTAGGAGTGACTCAGCGAGGAAATACCGACGGCAATTCGTGCGACGGATACTAACCTGAAGCGGCCAGACGTTAACTTATCGCTATGCTCGTCCGTGCGTGGTTCGTTGAATTTGTCGGCCCGGGGTTTCGGCCGCGGGCCTCAAACAGAGCGGATGCCTCATGAGTTTTCTGACGCCGCTGTACATCGCGGGACTCGCCCTCGTCGCGTTACCGGTGTTGTTGCACCTCATTCGGCAGACGCCGCGCGGCCGTGTGCTCTTCAGCTCGCTGATGTTTTTGCAGCCGTCGCCGCCCAAAGTCACCAAGCGGTCACGCATCGAACACTGGCTGCTGCTGCTGCTGCGAGCCGCTGCGGTCGCCTTGCTGGCGATGGCTTTTTCGCGGCCCTTCTTCCGGCAGAACGACGAGCAGACGGTGCAAGCCCCCGGTCGTCGCATTGCGGTGCTGGTGGATGTCAGCGCCAGCCTCCGACGCACGGGCTTGTGGGCACTGGCTCAGGAACGGGCGGCCGCCATCATCAAGCAGGCCAAGCCCGCGGATGTGATCGCTCTCGCGGCATTTGATACCGAACTGCGACCCCTGGTCACCTTTGAGGAATGGGAGCAACTCGCGCCGGATGCTCGCACTGTCACTCTGCAGGAGCGTCTAAAGTCTTTAACTCCCGGGTGGCGCGGAACGGATCTCGCGCGCGTGATGGATGCCGCCGCCGGTTTATTCTTGAAACATCGCCCGACGACGGATGCGTCCCGCAAAGTCGAATCGCCGGTGGACTTCGTTGTGATCTCAGATTTCCAGCAGGGCTCGCGATTGAGCGCCTTGCAGGGCTTTGCCTGGCCCGAACACGTGCGCGTTCAACCTGAGTTTTTGAAGGCAAGCAACGAGAACAACGCCGGCGTGCATCCCATCACGAGTGACTCGAATCAGCTGCGTGTGAGAGTGGAGAACTCGGCAGACGCCGTCACTGAGAAACTGAAACTCACTGTCGACCGTGCCGAGCAGGACGTTGCTGTTCCGCCGGGACAGAATCGAATTCTGCGTGTTGGCGAGATGAACTCGGCAACCGGCAGCGTGACGCTCACGGGCGACAGCGAATCATTCGATAACGTCGCGTGGTTCGTGCGTCCCACTGCTCAGCAACTGCGAATCGTTCACTTCGCCGATGAACCCGCCGATGAACCGCAACATCTGCGTTTCTATCTGCAGCGGGCCTTCCTCTCGACTGCCGACCGCGAGGTCGATTTCTCCGTCACCGCGCCGGGCCAACCCGTTCTAGCTGCTGATCGTCCGGCATTGGCGATTGTGTCCGCCGCTCTGCCGGAGAACGCCATCAAGCACTTGCAGGAACAGGTCGCCGAGGGGCTGACAGTCATATGTATTGGCTCGCAGCCCGAGCTTTGTCGACAGGCTTTCGGCCTGGCGCAACAGGCCAACCCACCGCAGTTCGAAGAAGCACAACTCAAAGGTTACGCGTTGCTGACGAGCGTTGAGTTTGGTCATCCGCTGTTCTCCGCGTTCAGCGATGCGAAGCTGGCCGATTTCACCAAGCTGCAGATCTGGAAGCACCGCAAGGTCACCGGGCCAGCAGGAGACGCGCGTGTGCTCGCTCGCTTCGATGGCGAAGAACCTGCGCTGCTCGAACTCAAGAGCGGGCAGGGCAGCGTCATCCTGTCCCTGTTTGGCTGGCACGGTGAGGACAGCCGCTTTGTGCTGTGGTCCAAGTTTGTGCCGATGCTGAACCATCTGCTGGCGAGCCTCAAAGGAGCAGAGCCCATTGCAACGCGGCTGGTCGTCGGAGATGCCTTGCCGCTGGGGAAACTCAACAGCACGGCGGGAGTTTCGCAGACGGTAGTGACGCCCTCTGGAACGGAACAATCGCCGACCGAAGCGACTTTCATCACGACCGAGCCGGGCATCTATGTGGTGAAGACCGGTTCCAGCTCGCAGAACTTTGCGGTCAATCTTGATCCGCAAGAAAGCCGTACAACTCCTTTAGGGATCGACGAATTTCGCGCGGTAGGGTTACCCGTCCGCGACGCCGAGACGGTAGAATCTCTCGCTGAACAACGCCTGCTACAGGCCCGAGAACTCGAATCCCGGCAACGCATCTGGCAATGGCTGCTCGTCGCAGGCTTCTGCCTGCTGCTGCTTGAAACATGGCTGGCGGGAAGACTCGGCGTCAAATCCGCTCAACCTGCAACCTGATACAGAGGGAAGACCAAACCGATATGGCTCAGTGTGATGAAGGTTACCTCTGCGAAGTCTGTCAGGGCGAAGTGGACGAGATCGTCGAGAGCGACCTCTATCTGTCTTACGTAATCGGGCTCGTGAAGTTTGAAGACCTCACGCGTAAGCCCGAACGGCACATCCTCTGCAACCTTCTGCAGGCCCAGTTCATCGTGCATCCCGACTTCGAACCTGTCGTCGTCGAAGGTGCGTTTAGCAAACACCATCTCGATCCTGATTACGTCGCCCAACAGGAAAGTCTCGTCACCCGCGGATGGCTGCGGCTACGCGAGGTCGTTGCGTTGGGCTTACCCGTAAATGAATACCCACTGAGCCGTGCATAGGCGGACCGGGGAGCCGAACAGGCGCGGGTAAAAGCTGTGGCACGTACGCCTTCAAGAATTAGAGCCGCCAGCTGTTGAGAAGGCGTCAGCTATTTCTTCCACTTTGCGAGTACGCGTTCGATAGTCGATTGAATGCGCTGGCGGGCCTCGCGGCGGTTGACGCCGTTCATCAGCATCGAGTCGTAATCCGTGTGACGGTGTCGAATGGACGCGATCACGGCCAGCTTGATGGCAGTTGCATCGAATGCCTTCGCAGCAGCCGTGCGACCAACTCGACCGCTACCGCGAACTGCCGCGTGCTCCGCAATCAGCCGAGCTTCGTCAGCCGGACAACCGGGAAAGTCCGTGAGGATGGTCTGCGTGAACTCGCTCACGAAGTCCTGATCTTCGACAACGCGGCGCTCGGCATCCTTTGCTCGCCGCGCGGCGCGTTCCGGAGCATCTGCAGCGCATTCTTCCTCCGCTAACAGAATGGCTTCCGGCATGGCCAGCAGGCCGCGACGTTCATACCGCTTGCGCCGACGATTGAACTCCACCACCACAGCCGACAACGAACTGTGCTTCTTCGCGCGACGCGTGAGTGCCGCATCACCGCTCGGCAGAAACTCCAGATGGCCCAGATCCGCGCAGTCCAGACACAACGGTTGCGACTGCTCCAGATAAACCCAGTCGCCGCGCTGCAGATCACAACCACACTCAGAACACTTGGATGCATCGCCCGCTTGAATGAACACCGTCAGCTCAGGTGCTTTTGCTCGTGCGCGCTCAGCCTTCTTGCGCTGCGAGGAAGCCGGGTCGGCTGATGTGAAGTGCGTGCAGTAAAATCGCTCGTCTTCTGCGTCTCCTCGAACAGTCACCTGCAGACGCTGCGCCCCCTGCACACTCGCGCGGCTGTAGGAGAATTCGATGGGTTCCAATTTCTGCTCGGCGACCCATTCCTGAAAGTGCCGCAGCGCATCTCTCAGCTTGTCCGCGCCACATTGAATCCGCGGTTCCAGCACCGGAACTTCCCGGCGTCCCTGCTGCCATTGCTCGAACACGCGCTGATCCAGCCACCGCATCTCGATGAACAATTCCAAGGGCCCCACGGACCCGCGCTGTTCCAGGAGATTCGCTGCTACAAGCCGTACTCGTTCGCGGATGCTTTTCGGGAGCGGTTGTGCCATATCGTATCCGTAGTCCTCCAACTTTTCGTTTGCGGGCGGAGTGGAAGGCGAACCGCTACGCAGCCGCAGCCGTCCTGACTAAAACTCCGCACCGTTTCCTTCTTTTGCCGAGCGTGCCCGTGTCTGAAACTCGTTCGCTGCCCGATCTTCGCAAGCAAATCGCCCAGGCCATGCAAGCCGATCGCTTCCGCCTGCGCCGCTCATTGGAAGCGATTGAGCGTTCGAAGCAAGGCGATCAGCCATTCGATCGGAATCTGCATCGATTTACTCAGGCGCTCGACGAATCGCTCAAGAAGCGAGCCGACCGCGCGGCTCGAGTGCCGACCATCAAATTTAATGAAGAGTTGCCCATCGCGGCGCGGCGTGAAGAAATCACGGCGGCGATTGCAGCTCATCAAGTCGTGATCCTCTGTGGTGAAACGGGGTCGGGTAAATCGACTCAGTTGCCGCTGATCCTGCTGCAGATGGGACGCGGTCTCACCGGCCTGATCGGGCACACGCAACCGCGACGTATCGCGGCGCGGTCGGTGGCAACTCGAGTGGCTGAGGAACTTGGTTCGTCAGTCGGGGATGCTGTCGGTTTCAAGGTGAGGTTCACAGATTCGACCGGACCGCGCACGTTCATCAAGTTGATGACCGACGGCATCCTGCTGGCGGAGTCTCAGAACGATCGCTTCTTCGACCAGTACGACACTCTCATCATCGACGAAGCTCACGAACGGTCGCTCAACATCGACTTCCTGCTCGGACGACTGAAACAGCTTCTGCCGAAGCGGCCGGATCTGAAGGTCATCATCACGTCGGCGACGATCGACGCCGCGCGCTTCGCCGAGCACTTCGGCACGCCGACCCGACCTGCTCCGGTGATCGAAGTTGCCGGCCGCACGTATCCAGTGGAGGTTCGCTATCGCCCACTCGTGGACGATGAACGCGGTGAACTCGATGACGACGACGACAATGCGCCAGACGATGCCGGCGGTCCAAATGCAGCTCGCGCCAGTCGTCGTTCCGAGCCGGATGTGCAACGCTCGATTCTGGATGCCGTCGACGAACTGGGGCAGATCGATCAGGGCGACATTCTGATCTTCATGCCGACCGAGCGAGACATTCTGGAGACCGCGAAATCATTGCGCGGTCGTTTGCTCCCCGAACGCAATCGCGGTCGCATCACCGAGATCCTGCCGCTGTATGCACGCTTGTCAGACAAAGACCAGCATCGCATCTTCGAGGCACATCCCCATCGTCGCATCGTCATTTCAACTAACGTCGCCGAGTCATCGCTGACCGTGCCCGGCATTCATTACGTGATTGATTCCGGAACTGCGCGTATCAGCCGCTATTCGGCTCGGTCGCGCATGCAGCGTTTGCCGGTCGAGCCGATCTCTAAGGCGTCGGCGAATCAACGAGCGGGTCGTTGCGGGCGCATCGGACCCGGCGTTTGCATTCGGCTCTACAGCGAAGACGACTTCAATCAACGTGAGCCGTTCACGCCGCCCGAAATTCAACGCACGAATCTGGCGTCGGTGATTCTGCAGACAAAGTCTCTGAGGCTCGGGGCAATCGAAGAGTTTCCATTTCTGGAACCTCCGAAGACCGGGACGATCAACGACGGTTACCGGATGCTGTTCGAGCTAGGAGCGCTCGACGAGAAAAACGAACTCACCGAGGTTGGGCAGAAGCTCAGTCGCTTGCCGGTTGATCCGCGCGTCGGCCGCATCATTCTGGCGGGCGCCGATGAGAATTGTCTGGCTGAGATCCTGATCATTGCTGCCGCGTTGGAGCTGCAAGACCCGCGTGACCGTCCCATCGATCATCAGCAGGCGGCGGATCAGGCGCATGCGAAGTTCAAGCATGAAGACTCGGACTTCCTGAGTTATCTGAAGTTGTGGGATTTCTTTCTCGGCCTGCAGGGCAGCCTCGGTCGCAGCAAGTTGCGGAAGGCGTGCCAGCAGAACTTTCTGTCGTACAACCGCATGCGCGAGTGGGTCGATATTCATCGA
Source organism: uncultured Planctomycetaceae bacterium (assembly GCA_964386705.1). Lineage (GTDB taxonomy): Bacteria > Planctomycetota > Planctomycetia > Planctomycetales > Planctomycetaceae > AM-0621. The sequence goes on along the minus strand of CAYLTY010000007.1, from coordinate 21,734 downwards.
CAGTTGTGTGAGCTCATTAATGAGCACGGTATGCGACCGGGCAAACGCCGCGAGGATGCCTCGGATTCGATCCATCGTGCCCTGCTGACCGGCTTTCTGGGCAACATCGCGTTGCTGGATGACAAGCAAGAGTATCAAGCGGCGAACAATCAGAAGGTCGTCTTGTGGCCGGGCTCGGGACTGTTCAGCAAGAAGTACAAATGGGTTGTCGCGGGCGAGCTGGTCGAAACGACGCGGCGTTATTTGCGAACTGTCGCACGCATCAATCCAGACTGGATCGAGCCGCTCGCCGGCCATTTGATGAAGCGCACCTACTCAGACCCGGTCTGGGACGGCAAAGCCGGCGCGACGATGGCATTTGAGAAGGTGACACTATTTGGTCTGCCGATCGTGGCGCGGCGGCGAGTCAACTTTGCCCGCATCGACGAGAAGGTCTCACGCGAGCAGATGATTCAGCACGGTCTGGTCGAGGGTGATTTCGAAACTGAGCTACCCTTTTTCGTTCACAATCAGCGGTTGCTGGAAGAGCTGGAAACCCTGCAGGTCCGCACGCGCCGCGGAGACCTGATCGCGGACGATGAAGTGCGTTATGACTTTTACGATAAGCGCATTCCGGCGGATGTCTGTGATGGTTTCCGGTTGCGGAAGTGGTTGAAGAGCATCGACCGCAAGCAGCCGAAGATTCTGCACCTGACGCGCGAGGACCTACGTCGTGAAGGTGCTCAGGACGTCACGAATCAGGAGTTCCCCGATCGCATTCAGGTTCAGCAGATGAACCTGGCCCTCAACTATCACCTCGACCCCGGCAGCGAAGAAGACGGGGTGACTCTCGATATTCCCCGCGAGGCTTTGAATCAGCTCGATCAACGTCGACTCGGCTGGCTCGTGCCCGGTTTGCTGGAAGAGAAAGTCGCGGCGCTAATCAAGTCGCTGCCAAAGGACAAACGCCGCATGTTTGTTCCAGCGACTGATACCGCGAAGGCTGTGTTGAAGAAACTGAAGTTTGGCGAGGGTGACTTTGAAGGCGCGGTGGCACGCATTCTGGACGACCTCGGTCCCGAGCGTGTGCAGGCATCGGACTTCGACACCGAACGGTTACCGAATCACTTACGGATGAATGTGCGAGTGCTCGGCCCGCAAGGTGAATCACTGGGCGTCGGCCGTAACGTAGACACGTTGCGTCAGCAGTTGGGAGGTGCCGCTGCCGCGAGTTTTTCGCAGATCTCGAATCAGCCGTGGAACCGAGACAACATCACGGAGTGGTCCTTCGCCGATTTGCCCGCCGTAGTCAGCGTGAAGAGTGCGGGCATCGATCTGAAGGGTTACCCCACTCTGGTGGATCGCGGTACGAGTGTCTCGCTGCGACTGCTGGATGAACCACTGAGATCCGCGATTCAGACTCGCAGCGGTTTGCGGCGGTTGGCCGTGCTGGCTCTGCGTAAGCCGGTCAAATGGCAGATCGATCATCTGCCTAACTTGAGTCAGTGGACGATGTCGGCAGCACTTCTGGGCTGCACTGCGACGTTTCAAGCAGACCTCATAGACCTGATCATCGATCGCGCGTTCTTTGCGGAGAAAGCCGCTTACCCCCGCACGCTGGCTCAATATCAGGCGCGCCTTGAAGAAGCACGCGGCAATCTGGCTGCTGCAACTCAGGATGTGATCGGGCTGCTGAACCCTCTGTTTGCAAAGTACGCCGATCTGCGGCGGGCATTAGCTGATTCGAAGTCGCCGTTATTTGCTTACGCGGTCAATGATGTGAAAGCCCAGATCGACGGCCTGACCGGCGCGAACTTTCTGATTCGCACTCCGTGGCCGTGGCTGCTGCAGTACCCACGTTACTTCGAGGCCATCACGCGCCGTTTAAAGAAGCTGGTCACTAACGGCGTTCCGCGCGATCAGAAGGCGTTGAGCCAAGTCAATTCCAGCATCGACCGTTATCAACGTCGGGCCGCCGAACATGCCCCGCGGGAACTCTACGATCCGGAACTGGATCTCTACCGCTGGATGATTGAAGAGTTGCGAGTTTCTCTCTTCGCCCAGGAACTCGGCACAGCCATCCCCGTTTCAGACGTCCGCATGGAAAAGCAATGGGAGAAGGTGAAGGCGTAAGGTTATTCGTGTCCGATGATCGAGGCTGGTGGCGGTTGCGTTGTCTGGGACGCCTTGTGCTGTGTTGAGTCGCCAGCTGCCGAGCCTTCGTAGGCTTGCCACCAACGTTGTGCGTCTGCTTCAGTCCAGGATTCGGCGCACGGAATGGAATCGAGACGCTCCAGAAGTTCGGTGGCTGAGGCCGGACGCTCAGCGGGTTCAAATGCCAGGCACGAAGCGACCAGCACGTCCAGTTCGTGTGGAATCGGTTGCGTCGCCAGATGGGACGGGACCGTTTCAAGGGGGCCACTCGCTGTTGGGGAACTGCTCGTTGTCACGCCCGGCACATTGTGTCCCGTCAGCAGGCGGAAGGCGACAGCTCCCACCGCATAGATGTCCGCGCGCAGGTCAACGGTCTGCGGGCTGCGGAATCGTTCGGGGGCCATGTAGAGCGGCGTGCCCGACAAAGCGCCGGTCAGTGTGTGCGAGTTGTCCGGATCCAGTTCCTTCACGAGTCCGAAGTCAAGCAACTTGATGACATCCGCTTCGTCGCCGCTGCGGCAGATCATGATGTTCTGCGGCTTGATGTCGCGATGGATTAGGGCCTTGCTGTGCGCCACCTGCAGCGCGCTACAGACCTGCTTCAGCAAGTAGATCAACCGCGCCGGGGTCACGGAACCCTCGCGTCGAACGAGTTGCTCCAGCGTCAGCCCGTCGACGTATTCCATCGCGTAGTAGAAGACTCCAGTGGGCGTCATGCCATAGTCGTAGACCTGCACGATGTTCGGATGGTTCAAGCTGCTGATGAGCTGCACTTCTCGCTCAAACAACACCAGTGTGTGGCGACTGACCTGCTCAGGCTTCAGCAGTTTTAGCGCGGTCGGTCGTTTGAGCAGCGCGTGTCGAGCAAGATAAACGACCCCCATACCACCAATACCGATCTGCTTGACGACGGTGTATGGGCCGAATTGGTCGGTTTCAGGGCGACGCGCCGTCTCGGACATCTCCAGAGTACGAGCCCAGTGTCCGTTGAGGTTTAGCAGCACCAGCAGCAGGATGAACAGGGCCGTGAAACTGTAGGCCAGGCGAAACGTGAAATAGTTTTGTAGCCAGACCAGAGGCGAATAGGCCTCGGCATAGTCGATTTCGGTGGCCAGGCCGATGTTGTACTGGTCGAGCCATGTCCAGGCGCCAATGACTTTGACACCGCGATAGTCGCGATAGCCATCAAGGTTCATACCGGAAATGCCTGCCGTCGCGCGCTGAGCCATCCAGGTCAACGGCCATTCCTCGGGCGGAGTGCCAGGCTTGTAGTCGGCCGTCATGTCCCCGCCAGGATCTGTGCTTGTCAGTCGCATGATCGCGGTGTGGTTCGATTGCGGCGACAGGCGCCCGATCATGGGCAGTTGATCGATGAAGCGGCTTTCGGTGAGGAGTGTTCCCTCAGAATTGAAGGCGATTGACTCCAGCGATTTTTCGACTCGGCCCCGCGCCAGCAAGTCTCGCAATCGGTCGATGGGTTCGCGGCTGCGAAACGCCATGAATCCGACAATGGTCTTGTTATCGTCAGTGGAAATAACAGGCAAAAAGAGTGTGAGGTAATTCGCCGCCTCAGGGTCAATCTTTGTGATCTTCTGATTGGGGACAAGCAGATACCGCTGCCCAGTCACGACATTGGCGAATCCGTCGCGAAGTTCAGGAATCCGTTCGCGCGCCTCAATCAGTGCTTTGACTGTTGTCCCGAACGAACTGTTCACTGAGTGGTCGAGCACCATTTCGTAATTGGTCGAGCAAAACACGAACTGATGGTCGTTGCCGGTGAACTCCTTGAAATACAGCGGCATCTTTTGCTTGAGGTCTTTGGCCTGAACCTCGCTCATCGTGCCCGAGGCGAGTTTCTGCAGGCTGCCTCGAAAGACGATTGGCCGCACCCAGGACTCGTGCTTTTCGATCTCTGTTTTAAACAGTTCCTGTACGGCGGTGGCTTGCATGCCCAGCGTGGCCTGCAGTTCGTGTCCACGGATCTCGCGCAAGGAGTCGGAAACTCGGTAGTGAAGCCAGTTCTGGCTGTAGCTGACGACAATCCAAATGGTGGCAACGAGTGCAATCAGCACCCAGCGACGGCGTTTGCCTCCCATTCGCACCCAGAGACTCGGTGGTACCAAAGTAGTGGATGACGGCGCAGTGACATTCGAACCGGACGGTCTGGATGAACCGGACCCGACGACTTGGGAACCAGTCAACAAAGCGTCTTCGGGTTGAGTCGACAGCAGCGATTCAACTTCTTTCCTCAGCTCCAGATCTGAACCACATTCGCGGTTCAGCCACGCGGCACGTTCTGATTGAGGAATCTCTAACGACTGCATGAAGAGCTGTTTGACGCGCTGATACAGCTCTGGAGTCATGATGCCTCACCGCCCAAGTGGCGACGCAACCACGCTTTAGCCATGGTCCATTCAGCTTCGACCGTTCGCTTGGAGAGTCCCGTTGCGGTGGCCACATCGTCGACAGACAGACCGCCGAAGAAGCGCATCTCGACGATCTTGGCCTGTCGCTCATCCAGTCCAGCGAGTTCGCGGACGGCCTCTTCCACCGCCAGGATGTCATCCAGGTTATGCCTTGATAACAGCACGTCGTCTTCCAGTTCGATTTGCTTCCACTGCCCGCCGCGTTTGTGTCTTCGACTTTGCCGAGCGTAGTCCACCAGCACGCGTCGCATGGCTAAGGCTCCCACCGCAAAAAAGTGGGAACGTCCCTCCCATTCGACGTCTCGTTGATCGACCAGCTTGATGTAAGCCTCGTGGACCAAGGCTGTCGGCTGAAGGGTGTGTCCTTTTGTTTCGTCCTTGAAATATGAGGCGGCCAGCCTCCGCAACTCGGGATACACAACCTCCATGAGACGCCCCGCAGCATCAGCCTGTCCGGCTGATACCTGCTTGAGCATCCGAGTGATCTCGTGAGGTCCAGGTACGTCCATCGCTCACCTCACCTGATAAGGATGATTGGAACGAATACGTTCAACTCTGGCAGAACTTGAACCCATCTCTTGATCGCAGTGTACGTCGTTAGCCTACCCGCAACTGTTCTAGAAAAAAACTCTGCGGTTGTCACGACCAACTGACGCGTAGTGAGGTGTCCGCCAAATTGACGGACAAGCGGAAGTTCGCCTTGCGATTGAGTGTGACTTCCAATTTCCAACCGTAGTACGTCGGTGCGGTGCAGCGTTCTGTCCCTCGAACAGCTGCAAAACACCGAGCGGAGCTGACTTACCGATTCTCCCCCCATCGGTTGTCATCAGACAACTCGCGTTGCAGCCACCGGTTTCCCGGCGGTGCTATTCGTGTTTCGGCTGGCACATCCTATCAGATCGCGCGAACGAAAGTTGCATGTGGACCAGCCGATTCCGCAGATTGACCTGCTGTCTGATGAGCGACATGACTGGGACGTGCTAGGCACGGTCGCTTCAGAACTTCAGGTGCCGTTACGCATCTACCAGAGCTTAGATAGTTATCCGGCACAACTTCGCACCCGCAGCTGGGTGGTTTCCAAGATCAAGCTTCCAGACGGCAACGCCTGCGACTTGATGAGAAGGCTCCGATCCGCAGCGAGGGCCGTACCAGTCGTTTTTCTGCGTGACACGGAACCCATGGCAGAGATCGTACAGATCATGAAATGGGGAGCTCAGATCGTCCTTCAAAAACCACTAAGAGCAGCGGAAATGTTACAAATCATGCGTGATTCAGTGCCTGAGATCGAAGCCAGCGGGGAACTTGTTGAGGCCACTTTGGAAGCACATCGCAAGATCGAGACTCTTGACGATGAAGAGCATCGCGTGCTCGAAGCCGCGACCTTGGGACTGCCTAATAAAGCGGCAGCCATGCGTTTGGGAATCGCGCTGCGAACGTTGGAGCGTCGTCGTTACCTGCTGATGAAGAAACTGGGTGTGAATTCAGCGGAAGAACTCGTCGTTTTGGCGATTCGCCGGCAGTACGCCGCCTGGGTCATGCCACAAAACGCTGGTGTGACTCCTGACTTGGAGACAGCACTACCTCTGCTACGGATGGCTTAGTCGCGCACGTCAATCAGGACGATTGAAGACACGTTGCGAACAGAGATGTGTGATTGCAAGAACGCCGTTGAGGAGTCATTCCTCACACGGCGTTCTTGTTTTTCAGGACCTCCGTTTCGAAATGCGATTGATCGCGTAACAAGTCGATGCGGGAAATCAGAACAACCGAGCGATTCCGTTCAGTTGTGGTGTGTGCGTAGTCGCTCGATCTGAACGCAATCGCATGTGCGTGCGCGGCGCAGAGGCTCAAACATTGAGTCACGCGATTGCGCGGTTGCTACGAAATCACCAGTGATTTCAGAGTATTAGTGCATGTACAAGAAATACCTCACCGCATTTGGTATGCGAGTAGCAATCAAAGCCGTATTACTGATGGTGGCAGTTCGCCGCCATTCACCGCGGCGGAAATCCGCACCTTTGAAAGCAACATCAGACGGCATGCGCGCAGGCCAGTCGGAGGGATTAATGGTCGAGGGTATCAGTCAGATCGATCTGATCTCAGATGATCATCAGGATCGAGAACAAGTCATCGCCGTGGCCGCCCGGCGACAACTCTCTGTGCGAATTTTCTCGAGCCTGGCCAGCTATGATGTGACATCGTCTCAATGTCGAAGTTGGGTGATTTCAAAGGCGACGTTGAGCGATGGCACGGGTGTTGATCTGCTGCGCAAGCTGCGTTCAAAGTCGCTTGATGTGCCCGTCATTTTTTTGCGAGACGATGAACCGCTGTCGGACCTCGCAGGCATCATGAAGTTTGGATTTCACCACGTTTTGCAGAGGCCGGTTACGGCGAAGGATCTAGAGATGTTAATGTGTCACAATGCTGCTGAAATTGAATCCAATAATATATTAGTTCAATCGACCCTTGACGCGCATAACAAGCTGGCACGCCTGGATGTCAGCGAGATTCAGATTCTCGAAGCCGCCACTTTGGGCCTGCCAAATAAAACCACCGCGATGCGATTGGGTATTGCGCTACGTACACTAGAGTGCCGTAGATACGTGCTGATGAAAAAGCTGGAAGTGACCTCAACTGAGGAACTCGTAGCACTCGCCATCCGCCGGCAGTACGCGTCGTGGATTATGCCCCAGAGTGCCACTTCGCCGAAATCAGAACCTGAAGAACTTTCGGTACTGCGAATGGCCTGATTGCGGGAGCATCGCCTCTCAGGTTTGGCTGACC